>CAZJFQ010000038.1:0-17734 GCA_964545335.1 uncultured Gammaproteobacteria bacterium
CGACCGCTTCATTCACGCCCTGATCAGTGGTTACAAAGTCATTACGATCGACGATGTTGTCGGAGAAAAACGCCAATGCGACAGCGCGCGTACCCTGCCCTCCGGGCCGATCGCAATTCGCATTCCTGACGCATCCGTCAATCGCTCGATATCCAATTCCGACCGGTAAAAAAACCACAGGGGCTCGACGAACACGCTGGCGAGTGCCATCAGTTTCTCGCGTGAGGCACTATTGCTGAGGCCGCCCTGCACGAACGCGATACTGACCTCGGACGTGTCGTCCATCAGTAGCGATACGTTTTCGACCGACCCTGCCGTCGGCAGCAACACCAGTTCGATTCCTTCGCGTTCAAGGTAGGCCTGGTATTGTGAAGCAAACAGGTGATAGGCACCGTCGACAGAGCCTGTTGCCATGGTTATCGACCGTGGTGGCGCAGGGTCGACAAAACGGAACGCGATCACAAAGGCGATTGCCATCAGGCCACCCGCAATGGTGACCAGCCGGGTTCGCTCCCATGGGCTGTCTGCGAAATGCGGCACGAGTATTCGATTCCTTATGTGTAGCGCCGGACTCGCTTTCTTATTGTGTAATCCGGTCCAGAATGATGCGGCCGTCCTGCATTACGAATTGAACATCCTCCAGTACTGAGACGTCCACAACGGGATCCCCCCCTACGGCAATGATATCGGCTCGCTTGCCCGGCTCAAGACTGCCGAGTTCACCTTCGATACCAAGCAGCTCAGCCGAAACTGTTGTCGCTGCTGCAATGACGCCCCAGGGCGGGATGCCGGACTGAACCATGTGCGCAAATTCCTTAGGTGTGTCTTCGGGCGGGTAAATCGGATCGGAACCAAATGCGATCGGTACTCCTCTTTTATATGCAGCGGCCAGAGCCCTGTCACGGCCTTCGACCACGCGGATCGCTTTCTGATAGTTATTTTGCGAAATTCCGGCCGACGGACCCTGCGCCACGATCCAGTCGAGTACATATACTGTGGGGACAAGGACCGTCCCATTTTTTCGCAGCGCTTCTATGCCGTCAACTTCCAGCATCGTGCCGTGTTCGATGCTGTCGAAGCCGGCGTTTGCGGCAGTTATCGCTGGCCTGTTGCCGTGTACGTGGGCGGTTATTTTCTTACCCAGGCGGTGCGCCTCATCCGCAAAAGCGTATATTTCCTCGTCGGTCCAGGCTTGGGCTGCAGGGTCGTCGTGCTCCGACATGACGCCGCCGCTGCCCATGATCTTGATCCAATCGGCCCCGAACTTGACCTCACGCCGTACCGCCTCACGAACGTTGTCCGTACCGGCCGGTACGATAATGGCTCCGGTGACAGGCGGGCCATCCGGAGCGACGTCGTTGAGATCCGCGTGACCACCAAGTGGCGATAACGCGTGGGGCGCCACGAACATCCGCGGGCCCGTGAAATCGCCGGCAGCGATCGCGTCCCGGAGAGCGATGGTTGCGAAATGCCGGTCCAGATCGCCGGGAATGCGCACCGTAGTAAAGCCATTGCGCAGCATCGTCTGCAGAGTCCGCAAGCCGCGCAACGCGTTTTCTGCACTCGATTTCCTGACGAATTGATCGAATATCGTCTCGGTTAAGGAATCCATAAACAGATGTGCATGCATGTCCATCAGGCCGGGGAGACACCAGTAGGCGGACAGATCGATCCGCTCCCGATCCAAACTGTCGCGAGTATTCTTACCAACGTATTCGATCATTCCATCGACGACATAGATACTTGTGTTCGGAATCATCGCCTCATTTGTGACGTCAACCACGACGCCGCAATCAACAACCAGTCGATCAGCAGCAAAGCCGCTTGCAGGCAACAATAGAAGTATCAAAGTATTCAGAACAACAGGACGGACGGGCATTAGCAGCTCCGTTGAAGCGAAGGTAATTTTTTCGCTGTACACTATAGCCGCTTTTGCCGCGTTTTAGGTATCGAGATAATCGGTGGCAGGGTGCAAACCGTTGCACGGCCGGGCATCTGAGCATCATGCTGAAAAAAATAATCGATCAGGCCATTGTGGCCGATTCGCTCAGAGCGACAGTGTCGGAACCTACTTACTCCGGTGCGCTGAGTTTTCTGCGCCGAAAATTCACCAAGGAACTGAAGGGCGCCGATGTAGCAGTTGTGGGAGTCCCTCTCGATCTGGCAACGACCAATCGTCCCGGCGCGAGATTCGGCCCGGGCGCGATCCGCTCAGCTTCAGCGAATATCGCCTGGGAGCGACCGTACAGCTGGGATTTCGATCCACGGGAGATTCTGTCCATCATCGACTATGGCGATGTCCTGTTTGATTTCGCCAAACCGGCGGAGGTGCCGGGCGAAATCGAACGTCAGATCGGCGCGATTCTCGAGGCCGGCGTCGTACCCTTATCGCTTGGTGGCGACCACTATATTGCATACCCGATTCTAAAAGCAGTAGCCCGGACCCACGGTCCTGTATCCCTCGTTCATTTCGATGCTCATTCGGATACGTGGGCAGACGAAGAGGGCAGATTATTTGATCACGGCACGATGTTCCGTGCGGCAGCGAAAGATGGCATCGTCGTGCCGGAGAAATCGGTCCAGATCGGCATCCGGACTCACAATCCGGACACCGTGGGTTTCAATATTTTCGATGCCCCGTGGGTTCATGAGCACGGTGTCGATCTCCTTTGCGAGGAGGTGCGCCAGATCGTTGGCGACAGCAAGGCATACCTTACTTTCGACATTGATTGCCTCGACCCGGCGTTCGCGCCCGGTACCGGAACACCGGTCAGCGGAGGATTGACTACCGCACAGGCCCTGCAGATTCTGCGGGGGCTGAAGGGCATCGATTTTGTCGGCGCCGATGTTGTTGAAGTCGCACCGGCCTACGACGTCGGCCAGATAACCGCCCTTGCAGCTGCTCACATTGCTTATGAATTTCTGGCCCTGTATGCAAGCCGCCCGGGTGGTCCTGTAGACAACAACTGATTCGAGCCCGGATGGGAAACGGCCCAATGTCATGACGCTACCTGACGCTGCGCTATTCTTATACGGCACCATGCTCGATCGCGAGATTCTTGAGCTTGTACTGGGCCGATCCATTGCCAGTTCGGACCTTATTTCCGCGCGCCTGGCCGGCGTTCGCCGATTAAAAGTACCTGACGAGAGTTATCCGGTCTTGGTTGAATCGCCGGATGACGAGATCGAGGGTGCTGTACTTCCAAAGCCCGGTCCGACCGACTGGGACCGCATTTCTTTTTTTGAGAATGTTGAATATGAGCACCGGCTGTGCCAAGTGGAACTGGATGACGGGACACGAATGATCGCCGTATTTTATTCCGAGGGTTCGATGGTAGCGGGCGCGAGTGAAACGTGGACACTCGACTGGTGGCAGAAAACACACAAACCAAGACTGCTGCCGATTATCCGTGACTATATGGCGTTGTTTGGTGATGTCTCACTGGAGGAGGCGGACAACGTCTGGGAGCGACTCACTGGTGGCAACCGGTCTTAAAGGCTGTTACTCGTCCAAAAAATCCGGCAGCTTACTCAGTCATCAGAATCGCCGTAGGTATCCAGCATAGACCGCCCCATCAGCCTGACCGCGACGGATCTGGGCAGGAGCCGGTGCAAAACGGCGTGTGCCAGTCGATTGCCAGTGCCCGGAATAACAACAGGCTTGCGGCCGAGCGCGTCCAAAGTTTCCTGGACAACCTGATCGGGTTCCATTATGGCCGGAGCGAGAAATGAGGTCTGTCGCGGATTCCCGGCTTCATAACTCGGGGTGCGGGTAGCGCCGGGACACGAGGCCAGTACGTCGACACCAAGGTCACCCAGTTCGAAAGACAACGCTTCTGCAAAGGCCAGCGTCCATGCTTTGGTGGCGGCATAATTTGCGATGAGGGCAGCGCCTTGTAAGGACGACAGGGACGACATCAGAATAATTCCACCGAGGCCGCGTGCGGACATACGTCGACCAAAATGGTGCGCAAGCTGAATCGGGCCATCGCAATTTACCCGGATCGACCTCAGTTGTCGCTCCAGCGACTGGTCGAGAAATGGCCCGATGACGGGATAAGCTGCGTTGTAGATCAGCAGCCCAATATCAATGTCTGATGTCTGGTCCGCGATCACGTTGAGCCGGTCGTCGCGGGAAAGATCCAGAACCAGCGTGCGCACATCAACGCGATGAGCCGCTGTGATCTCAGTCTCGAGCTGTTCAAGAAGCGCTTCGCGACGCGCGATCAGCACGATGTTGAGACCGCGCTGTGCCAGCGCTCGTGCGTACGCGGCGCCCATCCCGTCGGATGCCCCGGCGACCAGTGCCCAGGGGCCATAGCGATCAGGAAAAGTGATGGTTTTCATGGTGATACGTCCCGTCCCTCCTACCGGGCAATCCGGTTCGCCACATGTTCCCCGATGGCCAGCGCGGCAGTCAATCCGGGTGAGTCAATTCCCAGCAGATTGGTCAGACCACCGACGCCGTGATCTTCCGGGTACTCAATAGTAAAGTCGTCAACCACCGAGTTCTCGACAGTAATTTTCGCGCGGATTCCGGCGTAGGCAGGACTGAGACTATCGTCCGGCAATCCAGGCCAGTAGCACCGAACGGACTGATAAAATCGGGCAGCCCGTTCGGGACTGACATCGTACTGTACTTCCCTGATAGGTTCCGCATCGGGACCGAAACGTACACGCCCCGATATGTCGAAGCACACATGAATGCCCAGGCCGTTCTCATCCGGGAGCGGATATATGAGTCGGTGAAACGGCGACTTTTTTTGCAATGAAAAATAGTTTCCCTTCAGCATGCACAAAGACGGCTCATGCCGGTTCGTGTAGCAGCCTGCTGAAATCGCCAGGGTCAGTGCATTGAGGCCTGCCGCGTTGATTACATGCCGGGTTGAAACTTCAGATTCACCGTCATTGATTGTCAGGCGCAAACAATTTTGGCCCGACTGAATATGATCGACAGTATGATTGTAGACACTATGTCCACCCGCGGCTTCGACGTCGGCCTCCAGGGCCAATGCAAATGCGTGCGAGTCAATTATGCCGGTGGATGGCGAGAGCAGCGCGGCTGTGCAACAGACCTCGGGTTCCAGGACCATCGCATCGACTGACGAGAGCAATGTGACGTCTGCAACACCGTTGCTTTCTGCTCTCAGCGCGATTTCGTGTAGCTGTTGTTCCTGATCGCGACTCACAGCGACAAGCAGTTTTCCACAGCGCCGGTACGGAATGCCTTTCTCCCGGCAATATCGATACAGGAGATCCCGGCCATGGACGCATAGACGGGCTTTCAGCGAACCTGGCGTGTAATACAGACCGGCGTGGATAGTTTCACTATTGCGTGACGAGGCCCCGGTGCCGACGGCATCAGCACAATCAAGGACAACAACTTCGTGGCCGCGCAATGTCAGTGTACGGGCCACGGCCAGACCCACCACCCCGGCTCCAATAACGACACAATCACAAGTCGCTGTACCCATAGTGCGTCATACTGAGTCTCAGGTCCCCAGACTATAGTCCATTGCTTCTATCGATGACCTTCCGGCCCAAATAAAAAGGGCGGTCGTGACCGCCCTCCTGCAAAAGGTTACGGACTACGGACCCCGCTAATACCAGAAAGATACAAAAAACTGGATCACGTCCGCATCGAATTCGAATAGTAGTTCCTGGCCTACAGGACCGCCTGCTGTAACGTCGCGGAAGTCATCGTATTGGAACTGAATGTACTCATAGTGGAAGCTGATCTGGCCTCTGTCGATGAATCGCCAGCCGTTATTCATGAATTCGTAGGACGCACCGACGTGGGCGGTCTGGCTGTCGTAGGTGCTGAGCTCCTTGTCCCGTGCGAGGAAGTTCTGAAAATCCTCGGTGGGAAAGAGGTCACTATAAAACTCGGCCCCGGTCTGGGTGTAATATCGCAGACTAATCTCGTAGGTCCAGTTGCCGATCGGCTGGACATAACCGATCATTGCCGTGTGCGCAACAATATCCCAGGTGTCGCTAAAGAATCGGTAACCGAAGTCAAGGGCCGCGCGATATGGCAGATAATATTTTGACCGAAAAGCTACTGCGCTGCTGGTTCTCGTGTTGGGATAAACTTCGGGCTGATAACTGTAGCCAATCGGGCTGCCTGTATCCGCATAGCGTACAGATCGATAAGGATTATTCAGAAAGCCTTCGTCGGTTATGACTTCAACGTTGCCACCGACAAGCCAGTTCTTGCTCAGAATCTGCGTCACTCCCAGGCGGTAACTTTGCCGGTCGATTTCTGCCATAAATCCGGGATCACCATTACGTCGAACTTCGTCCCAGGCCCGGGAATAGCCCAATGAGATAGTTGTCATGCCCCCAAAAACATCCTGGCTGATGCCGAGGTATGCGGTATTCGCCGAGTAGTCATTTTCTTCACTGTTGGTATATCCGACACCAAACAGCGTGTCATTGTGCAGGTAGTCGACTCCGACGCTGTACTCGGTCCTCTCTTCCTCGTACGGACTTGCGGTTGCCCGGACGTCAATAGAGGCACTTGTGACCATATCGACGTAGTAGTTAGCTGAGAAAGAGAAATCGTCGAGAAACCTCTTTCGAAACAGGACCGATGGCCCCGTAATCTCAACGCCATCACCATTATAGGAATGATAGAGCACGTCCGAGCGATCCTCGGGCAGTACGCCGGCTCTTGCTGTCTCGAAAGCCGCAAGAGCCAGGACCACAAGAAAAAGTAACAGTCGCGCTCGCATCATTTGCCGGTTCTCAGTTACAGCCGCAGCCCCCGCCCGCGCTTCCTGTCGCGCCACGCGCACCCTCACGGGATTCATAGACGTGATGTATATAGGCCGCTGACACCGGATCCCGCTCAAAAGCCATGATCGGATCGGCAAGACGATCCCGTTCGTAGGGCTTTACCCAGGGCTCAATACTGCTGCAGGCAGACGTCAGCACGAGTATGACAAGGAGGACGATCAGTCGGGTAGTTCTCATCACTTCTCTCGAACCAGCGCCCGGATCTGATCCTGATAATCGTTTTCATATCCGGGTTTGTAACCGTAATGAATATGACGAACGTTTCCATGGCGATCGACGAGTATCGTGCTAGGCATCGCTTTGACCTGGTATTGCTTGCTTACCCGGCCATCCGGGTCAAACAGTATTGGAAATGTAACGGGAGTTTCGTTCAGGTACTCCTGCGCACCACTTGCATCCTCCTCAACGTTGATGCCGAGAAGCTCGACGCCGAGCCGGTTATATTTCTGGTATATGGCATCCAGCAGCGGCATTTCCTCGCGACAGGGTGCGCACCAGGTTGCCCAGAAGTTAATCAGCACGACCTGGCCTTTCAGGTCACTTAGCCTGACGGTGCTGCCGTCGAGACTTTGCAGTGAAAAATCCGGCGCCGGTCCGGAGCTGCTGCCCGCGACGGCCACTGTTGCCAGCAGCATTGCAGCGAACATGTGTGAAATCCTTTTTGCCAATAGCTTGCGGTTATTCATTTCGTTCTGCCTCCGATCAGAAGAACCAGGTAATCGCAAAAGTACCCATTATGTTGTGGGTGCGCTTTTCGCTGCCCAGAATGTCGATATCAAACATGTAATCACGCATTTGTGCGTGTACTGCCAGATAGTCCCGCGCGAGAAATCTGTAGCCAAAGCCCCAGTTGGCCGTAAAACGATCGTCGCCGGCAAACTGGGTAACGCCGATACCACCGATAACATAGAGGCCGGAACTGAATGACCAGCCTTCACCGATAAAGCCCTCGCCAGGCAGGACATTCCAACCGAAAGAAACACTCCCGTATGTGAACTCTCTCTCATCATCACTCAATAGAGGCGCACCACCACTGAGAATCTCGAAACTGGTTTCCTCGGTTGTAGTGCGTCCGACCGCCGCCTCCATGAAAAAATCTTCGCTTATGTGATAATCGAGCTGTACGCCGTAAACCGGGTTGACGCCCCAATCCTCGACACTCATGAACCCACCGAATACGCCGACCTCGAAATCTTCGCGGTCGATATCAGGCGGCTTGATTTCCCGTCGATCTACTTCCGGGTCATAGACTGGTGCCGGGACGTCGTCGTCATATCCGGACTCGTCATCGTCAGCCGCGTATACGGGCGACATGAGAAAACCGGTGGCTGCGACGCACACCGCACCCCTCAAAAGAAGAATGAGAATCCTGCTTTCCATTCGTTTACTTCCTCATTGTCGTCCCGACTCGTGAAAACGACGTAGCTGTTGTATTCGGCGCGAAACACAAAGCGCCGGCTGACATAGGCGCGAACCCCGAGGCCCGCCACACCAAGCTGGTCAGTCCGGTCCTCGGCTCCAACGAGCGTAGTCTTGGGTGCGGTATGAATAACCCCCGTGCCCATCTGAAAATAGGGTGATACCCGCCATTCCGGAAAGAACAGATGCACGATATTGATCGTGCCGTAGTAACTGTTGAAGAAATTGCCGAGTGCGGCATTCAGACGCAGTTCCGCGGATAAGTTGGGCGTGAATCGATACGCACCCCAGCCGGTAATGACATCGGCACCGCCGAAATCGCCACCCATAAAACCCATTTCCCAGTTTGCCTCGACCGAATCGGCATGCGTCGCATCAGTGAACGACGTAAAGCCGCCGTCGGGAAACAGGGTCTGTTCCATCTGGTCGATATGCACCCAGCCGGAAATTTCCCGGTTGTTCTCGATTTTGTACCACTCGGTCCGGCTCTTCAGGATCCGGACGGTGTCGCCACGCTCAGCGACGTTAAACACCGGATAGCCCCGCCCGGGGCCGGTGTGCATTTCAAGGTAGGGATCGATGACCACAACCTCCTGATACCGCGACTCTGCATGTGCCAAACCGGCAATGACCATCTGGAGCAGCGATATCAGGAGCATGGTCTTGCGCATAGTCAGTTTAGTGGTGCATCAAACGGATTGTTGTAGTACTGGGCACCGATATCCAGCCACTCCGACAGCATCTTCAGTTCTGTATCCGACAAGCGTCCGGAGTGAGTTCCAGCCGGGCCAAACCGGTTGAAAAACCGGTTGGCGTTGTTAGCGCCGGCTGCAGACATGGACGGTGCTACCGGTACGGTTACAAGAATCGGGAGACCCGTTACCGGATCTATGCCCACCTGAACGAGCCGATCGACCAGCACGCCCATGACGACTTCCTGCTCGTTGTCACCGGAAAGAAGTTCGCGGTACGCCTTGAAGTGATCGGCATCGATATCGGAAATACCATCCGTTAGGTCCAGCTGGCTGGCCGGAACCATCGCCATACCCGCAGCGTCAACCGGGGTATGACAACTGGTGCATGTGTCGTCCTGAATCAGGTTGCCCATGGCGTCGAACGTCTGACGCGGCAGATTCCACAGCGGATGGATGTGGAACTCATAGTTCACGACGATCCGGCAGATACTGCTCCAGCTGTTGATGCACTGGACGGTTACCGGTGGCGGCGTGAGAAGCGAAGCATAGCTGCGCGTAAAACTCGCATCCTTTGCGCGGACGGCCGGATCGGTCCACACGTCGTCGAAGACGATGTTGACACTCGGATCAAGAGCGCTGCAATTGTCATTTATGCAGCTGTGTCTGACCCGGGTTTCAGCCATGCTCTCACCGAACAGCGCCGTCAAAGCCGGCTCCGTATTCGGGAATGGAACGCCATCAGCCTGTGCGCCCGGGTTGACCGACGCAAACGATTCACCGCGACGGCCGTGCGACATGCCGCTGTTGGGGTCATGACAGCCATTACATTCGAGTACTTCGCCCGGGCGTACCTGTATCCAGCTCTGATGACGGGGCGTAATACGCTGACCGTCACTGTCGAGAACGCTGACGGCTAATGCTGTATTAGCAGGCACTTTCATCATCGCCGAACCGTCGGGTTCGATCATCGCGTAGGTGACGATTTCCCTCATCAGCTGGTTCTGGGTGACGCCAAAGGCGGCATTGTTGAAGTCGAGAAAATCGTCATCCGGGAGAGACACGGCCTTGACGACTCTCAGGAAACGGGCCGGTCGCTGATCGGCAGTGAACTGCAGCGGATCGGCCACGGCGGGAATGTTCGGATTGACGGACTCGACGCCGTCGATATCGTAAACGCTCCGGATGTAGAGTATGCCGACGCCCTCATTGACGAGGTCCTGGTCGAGATCCACACCCGGCGCCTTGTCGACAATAACCGGGGGCACGGTACGCGGCTGTGCTGCAACGATGTCGGTAATCGCTAAACCGGCTTCGGCGGTAACAACCGGCAACTGTGTCTGCTGCTGGGTGTCGTAGAGCCAGACACCATAAGCTGGCAACGCGGGCTGCAGGTTCGGATCAGCCAGAGTCGACGGTGTGCACGGGAAAACGTTCCCGACCAGCGGGTCTTCCAGCCGACACTGCGTCCAGGTGACGAACATGCGACCCGTTCCATCCCAGACCGGGAAAGCCGTCTGAAAGCGGCCACCCGGCGACACCGGATCGTCGGTCATGACGACATTGATCGTGGCCGGCGCCTGCGCCGGTCCGGGCATTCCGGCGTTTGGCAACGTGGGCTGAGTATTCTCGATGAAGTTTTCCGATTCAATCTGGATAATATCGCCGCCAAAATCATCCGGCGTGAACGGCATGATGAGCGCACTCATCAATCCGTCTTCGCGGAGCCTCGGCTCCATGAACTGAATCGTGCTGTTGTTCGTTCCTGTAGCATGACTCATGGCACCGTAATAAAGCGCCAGGTCCGTACCGTCCGGGTTCATCTTGTAGAGATGGATCGCGTTACGACTGCCCATGTTGTCCCAGCGGCTGAATACGATCTGACCGTTGTCCAGCACGGTGGGATCGAGGTCGTGACTCTGGTTGAACGATACCTGGCGGATGTCGCTGCCGTCCGGATTCATCACGTGGATGACGAACGAGGGTTCGTTCTGGTCTTCGTCCTGGCCATCGAACTGGGGTTTGCTTTCATCGAGGAGGATGGCCTTGGATTGGCGCTGGCGGGTCGAGGAGAAGATGATACGGCCGTCGGGGAGGTACTGCGGACCGATATCCTGCCCTGCTTCAGCGGTAATGTCGGACGTCACGAGGCGCCGGAGAACGTTGGTATCCGCGTTGTATTCCCAGAGGTTCCAGGTTGGCTGGCCGGGATCATCCAAGGCGAGATTTATGTCCGCCGGACCCCGCATCGCAAAAAGAACACTCCGGCCGTCATAGGATATTTCCGGGTCTTTCACATCGCCCAGGTCGCCAATGATCGGAAACGTAATGTTGCTCTCGACCGCAACCACCGACGCTCGATCCCGTGTGAACAAATTGGCACCCAGCTCGAATGTCAGGACTTCCCGGACATCACTCGGGATGAGATCCCCGTTGGCATCGAGGGGTAATGGTCGCTTCACATAAGCAATCGCAAAATCAACAGAGACCGGATCTGGATCCTGGCCGCTGGCAATACCGACACCACCCTTGGTGTCGCAACCGGCAAGCAGAAGCGCCGATACGCCGACAGCGAACGCTGCACTGCGTATGCCGCTCATTTTTGCCTGAATTCTGTTCGCCTGACTTGTCATTGGATTTCCCTCCCGTGTTCTTCTCGAGATTTTCCTTACGTCGTCCGGTCCACCTTTTAATGCAATTTTCAGACCAGAGTTATCTCGATTTCTTCGCCAGGTTTTCTCCGCACAAGCCAGCGTGCGCACGGCCTCCGGGACGCAGCACGGCCGGAAATGAATTCGACATAAGTCAATAATGGCCGTGAGCATCAAATTGGTCTGTTAACTCGATCACAGAAACCACGCGCTCAGAGCGTGTCCGGAGCACAAACAGCGATTAACGGGCTGTTCACACGCAGCGAGCCGTTTTTCAAAGTGCTGCGAGCTTACCTAAGAAATTGATTTAATTAAAAACGTCTCCTTTTTGAGACGTCGCCTTATTGAGACAAAAATGTGAACTGCGTCACAAAAAAATCGCGCAAACATCTCGTGCAACTGACTATTTACTTTTGCATGGCAGTCCTGGTTTAAACCATTTTGCATTTACATAAGATTCCTGGTATCGACAAGTTGCGCAAAAATCGGACTTCAGCGTGTCCCGGGCTTAACGTAAGTCCGGATCGCAAGGATCCATGACCTCTAGCGGCACCGCTGTCGCATATCAGCGACGGGGGTTATCTTTTGAATATCAAACGCTTAACTCATTGCGGTTGCGGGGCTGTGGGCAACCGACGACAAGTGGTTTACATATTGCGGCGTGAAAACCGCTGAACCTGCCTTTGTTACGACCTGTTTGGCGGGTCTGCACCCACTTCGATCCGCTTTCCCCAATCCGGCACGCATCTTGCAGGAAGGGTGTCGGCAGAAGCATCCGTGTGCAGTCGATTTGTGAAGGCTGACACGGCGGTCCAACGACCCGACTGTCACTATGTGATCTGGGGTCGAGTAACCAAATAGTCAAAGCGCTTGCTAGATGCCTTGACAACTAATCAGGACTGAACAGTGTGCTTCTGACCTGGCAAGTCGCCAGGAGTTGAGTTGAATGGCCGTGTTGCGTCTGCGGGAGCGTAGAGACGCGGCACGCTGACTGTCGACAGGGAAACAGAAAATAGGCAGGAAGGTTATGAATAACAGGACGGAGCGTAGTGACAAGCGAAATCTGGCCGGCTATCTCGCACTGGGATGTTGTCTGTTCCTGGGCGGGCTTGCTGCAGTCGAGGCGGGGCCACGCGAACAAGCCTACCGGATACACGAACGGCTGGCCGGCGAACCGCCTTCAGCCGCCGTACTCAACAGCATGGAAGCCGATGTAGTTGGTGGCAATGCTCTCAATGCCGCTCTGACGGCGATCGATAATCCGGACAGCAGCGGCTTTTACAACGTCACTCTCAAAAACTGGGCGACGCCCTGGACCAACAGGGACGGCGATGTATTTGCACCGCTGAATGATTACACCGCTACTGTCATTGGCATGGTGCGCGATGGCGTACCGTTCAATACGATCTTTTCGGCTGATCTGGTTTATATCGGTCAGGGCTTTTCACCCGGCTATTCGATGACCGACAACAATCATTACGAGCAGATGGAAGACCAGGGCGTCGATCTGAAAGCCGTTCTCACCGGTACTGCTCAATCAGCAATTACCAGTCTTCCGCCGGCCGGTACAGCCGGAGTCTGGACAACTCGCGCAGGAGCGGAAGCCTTTTTTATCGCCGGGACCAACCGCGCTCAGTTCCGTTACACGATGCTCAATCACATCTGCCACGACCTGGAAGAGATCAAGGACATTACACGGACACCCGATAAGGTTCGTCAGGACGTCAGCCGCAGCCCCGGCGGCGACAGCCGGATCTTCCTGAACAACTGCATCGGTTGTCACAGCGGCCAGGATCCGATGGCGCAGGCATTCGCTTTTTACAATTTCGACGAGAACACCGGAAGTATCGTGTACACGCCAGGCGTAGTTCAGGCGAAGTATTTCAATAACGACGACGTTTTCCCGGCGGGATTTGTTACCCCGGATGACAGCTGGGCCAACTACTGGCGCGAAGGTCAGAACGCGCTGCTGGGCTGGGATGCGGGACTTGCGGGTAGCGGCGTCGGCGCAGCATCCATGGGCCAGGAGATGGCCAACAGTGATGCCTTTGCAGAATGCCAGGTGCAGAAAGCCTTCAAGGCGGTCTGCCTGCGTGACCCCGTTGACACGGCTGATCGCTCAGAGATCGCCAGGATCACGGGTGTCTTGCGGGGCAACAACTACGACATGAAGCGGGCATTTGCTGAAACCGCTGTCTTCTGCATGGGCGACTAGGGAGAAGGAACGATGATGGACGCGAGAAAATTCATGCACAACGAGCCCGTGTCCCGGGACAGTGATTCGACACCGCGGCCGAAAATGCTGTTGGGGTTCATTGCGGCGGCAGCTACTGCTGTCCTGACCGCATGTGGTGGCGGCGCGAGCACGACGCAGACGACGGGTCCGAGCGTTCCTCCCGTTACAGGCTATACGGGTCCCCCGCCGGCAACGCCGGATGTCCAGTCATTCATGCTCAACGTGTGGAACAATATCAAGGCGGACAACCGCTGCGGTGGCGCGTGTCACGGCACCGGGCAGACACCGATGTTTGCACGCATCGACGACGTCAATCTCGCCTATGCGGATGCGAACACTGTCGCTAATCTTCCATCGCCAATCGATTCACGCATGGTCCAGAAAGTCGGCGGCGGCCATAACTGTTGGTTGACCGCTCCGCAGGCCTGTGCCGATATCCTGACGACATGGATCGAGCTGTGGGCCGGTGACGCGATCGCCGGGGGTGGCCGGGCGATTCAATTGATTCCGCCGCCGATCATCGATCCCGGTGACAGCAGGACTTTCCCGGCTGATCCGAGTGCTTTTGGCGCCACGATACATCCGTTGCTGACCCAGTTTTGCGCTGGCTGCCATGCCACTGATTCGCCGGTTCTGCAGGCGCCGTTCTTTGCGGAGTCCGATGTTGCTGCGGCCTACGATGCGGCGAGATCCAAGATCGATCTCGACGATCCGGCTAACTCACGATTCGTGGTCCGTCTGCGTGACGAGTTCCACAATTGCTGGACAACCTGTCCGCCGGACGCAACGACGATGGAAACTGCCATCGCGACATTTGCTGGCCAGATACCGCTCACGCAACTGGATCCGACACTAATCGCGAGTAAAGCGCTGACGCTTTATGACGGCACGATTGCCGCGGGCGGTAATCGCTACGAGGCGAACCAGATTGCACTCTGGGAGTTCAAGACGGGCGGTGGTTCAACAGCTTTCGACACCAGTGGTGTCGCGCCGGCGATGAATCTGAACTTTTCGGGCCCGGTTACCTGGTTCGGCGGCTGGGGCATCAATCTCTCGGGCGGCAAGGCTCAGAGCTCGACTGCCTCGAGCAGCAAGATGCACGATCTGATCATGGCGACGGGCCAATACAGCATCGAAGCCTGGGTCGCACCCGCCAATGTGGTCCAGGAAGAGGCGCGGATTATCAGTTACTCGGCGGGTCCGACGGATCGCAATTTCACCCTGCGACAGACCCTCTATAACTACGAAATGGCCAACCGCAGCAGCGTATCCAACGCGGACGGCGCACCCCTGCACACGACCGCCGCCGCGGATGAAGACCTGCAGGCGACTTTGCAACATGTTGTCGTTACGTTTGATGCCGTGAATGGTCGCCAGATCTACGTTAATGGCCTATTTACGGATGATGTTGACCAGGCCGGCGCCGCCGTGTTGTCAGGCTGGGACGACACGTATGCATTTGTGCTGGGTAGTGAAGTGTCGAATGAATTCCCGTTCATGGGAGTTATTCGATTGGTGGCGGTACACAACCGCGCACTGACTCCGGCACAGATAGTGCAGAACTTTGACGTCGGCGTTGGTGAGAAATACTTCATGCTCTTCAGCGTCGAGCATCTGATCAATGTGCCGCAGAGTTACGTCATGTTCGAGGCGGCTCAGTTTGACACCTACGGCTACCTGTTTATGGATCCGACGTTCATCAGTCTGGATGCCACGGCCAATCCCAACAACATTCCGATCGAGAATATTCGATTCGGCATGAATGGCGCAGAGGCCACGTCCGGACAGACCTACGCGAATATGACCGAAGCGGTCACCAGCGCGCAGTACACCATCAACGGACAGCAGTTATCTGACCTCGGTGCCGTGATTGCGCTGTCGAAGGGTCCGGCCGCGGATCAGTTCTTCCTGACATTTGAAGCGATCGGTACCAACGCCAATCCACGGACGGAGCCGCCACCTGTCGCGCCTCCGCCTCCGCCGAACGGGGCACCTGTGTCGGATATCGGCGTCAAGACGTTTGATGAGATCAATCTCACGATGGCGAACATCACGACCGTGAGCACTCAGGATGCCGGTGTCAAGAGTGTATTTGACACGATCAAACAGTCACTTCCGGCGGTCGAGACCATCGAAGCGTTTCTGTCAGCCCACGAGATGGCCATTGCACAACTTTCGATTGCGTATTGCGATGCTTTGGTGGACGACAATGGATTGCGCGGAAATTACTTCCCCGCCTTCAACAGCAACTTTGGTCTACCGCCCAGTCAGGCATTTGATACTACTGCGGAACGGGATGCCGTTCTGGATCCTCTGATAGCGAACATGCTGGGCACAAACGTCGGGACGTCTCCTAGCGTTGTAACGTACAAGGCCGAGATGAATGCGTTGATCGACAGGCTGATCGCCTGTGGCGGAGCCTGTGCGCCAGATCGCACCGAGATCGTCGTTAAGTCGGTCTGCGCAGCAACGGCGGGCAGTGGTGTCATGCTGGTGCAATAGGCACGCGGCAAGGACAACCGTATTACGGAACAGAAAACTTAAAGGGATATTTCGAGGCAAAAGCTATGGCCAGGAAACGCAGAATACCCAAGAAGCGCACAGCACCTCTTCACCCGGATGCACCTCTGGTTTATGAGGAGAATCACAAACGGCCGGTTACACGGCGTGACTTCTTAGCACAGGGCATGCTTTCGGGTGCAGCAGTTGTCACCGCGCCGACGATCTTCAGTCTGTTCGCAAATCCGCGCGCTGCCATGGCGGCGCTGTCGCCGGATCTGGAACCGCTGAAAGGTCCCTGCGGCATAGCGGTCGCCGGGGCGGGCAAGATCCCGTTTATAGCATTTGATCTGGCCGGCGGTTCCAACATGGTCGGATCCAACGTTCTCGTTGGCCGGCAGGGCGGGCAGCTCGACTTCCTGAGCACCCAGGGTTACGCCAAGATGGGTTTGCCGGGTGACATGATCCCGCCGATCGTCAATCCGGCCACCGGCACCAATGATTTTGTTGATACAACGCTGGGGCTGGCATTTCACTCGGACAGTGCTTTCTTGAGAGGCATCCTGAACCGTGTTTCGGCAACAACGGCAGCCAATACCAACGGCGCAGTGATCCCGGCACGGTCAGATAACGACACCGGAAACAACCCGCATAACCCGATGTACGGTATTGCCCGGGCCGGTTCAGACGGCGAGTTGATGACCCTGATCGGATCCGAGAATTCGGTCTCGGGCGGCAACTCTGATTCCCCGGCCATGATGGTTGATCCGGCATTGCGGCCGACGAAGGTCGATCGGACCAGCGATGTCACCGGTCTTGTCGATACGGGTGATCTGGTCGGCACGCTGGGTCAGGCTGATGCCACGGCCGTGATGGAGTCCATCTATCGTGTCAGTGATCAGAAGCTGAACAACGTCGATACCAAACTGACCAACGATGCCGTCGTCAAGGACATGGTCCGTTGTGGTTACCTGCAGTCAGCTGATCTCAGTGACCGGTTTGGTAATCCCTCGGCGCTGAATCCTGAACTGGACACGGATATCGTCGGGGCCGCAGGCAGCGGAGCGATTTTTGAAACGAATGAGTTTCAGAATGAGCGCCAGTTTGAGAAGACGGCTGCTGTGATGAAGCTGGCTATAAACGGATACGCTGGCGCCGGCACAATTGAGATGGGTGGCTATGACTATCATGGTCAGGGCCGTGCCACCGCCGAGATCCGGGACTTCCGTGCCGGCAACTGCATGGGAGCCTGTCTTGAATATGCCGCGCGAATTGGCGTCCCGCTGATGCTCTACGTACTGAGTGACGGCTCAGTGGACAGCGATAACGAGAATGTTGACAACTCCGTCGATGGTCGCGGTAAATTCGACTGGAATAGTGACAACTCGTCCACCGCCTCATCGTTCTTCCTGGTGTACGACCCGAACGGTCGGCCCAAC
>CAZJFQ010000038.1:17834-21292 GCA_964545335.1 uncultured Gammaproteobacteria bacterium
CGCATTACGACATGCACAGCGCAATGTCGTAATGCCCGACCTGACCCCTTATCATCACGCTATGTCAACTGCCCTGAAGTCGATTCTTGCCTGTCCACGTTGCGGATCGACACCTCTGACTACGAGCGGCGAGAGCTATTCATGCGGATCATGTCAGATCGTGTTCCCATCGATTGACGGTATACCCTGGCTGTTCTCCGAACCCAACGCGTCTCTCGGCGAATGGCGGGAACGGCTGAATCTGGTTCTGAAACGACTGGACCATGACGCCGCCGGCATTGCCACCGAACTTGAATCGGCCGCGGTGAGCGAAAAGACACGTGATCGTCTGCAACATCTGCGGAAGGCTAACCTGGCTCACGCCGCGCAGCTGACAAAACTGCTGACACCGCTGAACACCGCGTCATCTGAGGCTGAATACGAAACATACCTGGCATTACGGACACGGTTGCCCTCGCGCCAGGGGCTCACGACGTATTACGTCAACGTTCACAGGGACTGGGCCTGGGGCGAGGAGGAGAACGAAGCGTCGTTTAACGAGGTTGCAAAGGCGCTGGGAAACGCGCGGTCGCCCGGGCGGACACTGGTCCTTGGTGCTGGTGCCTGTCGGCTTGTCTATGACATCCATCAGCGATGCAATCCGGACCTGACAGTCGCGCTCGACATAAATCCCATGTTGTTGCTGGTTGCCCGGCAGGTAATGAGGGGGGAGACATGCGAACTTTACGAGTTCCCGATTGCGCCAAAGTCGGCTCGTGATGCGGCTGTGTCAAGGGAACTGACGGCACCGGAACCCGTACGTGCCGGATTGGAGTTTGTTCTGGGCGATGCTTTGCGACCGCCGTTTGCTGATTCCAGTTTCGATACTTTGATCACGCCCTGGCTGATCGACATCGTCACGGAGGACTTTGCGGTTTTTTGTCGTCGCATCAATGCGCTGCTGCCGGAGGGCGGCCGGTGGATAAATACCGGATCGCTGGCATTTCCACATCAACGTCAATCGACATGTTACAGCGCTGACGAGGTCCTGGACCTGTTGGTCGACGCGGGGTTTCAGACCGACGTGGTCACCGAGGCGACAATTCCTTATATGTGTTCGCCGGCCAGCCGGCATGGACGCCGTGAAACGGTACTAACTTGGCGCACGATCAAGGTCGGTGACGCAGATCGTCCCGACAGATACAGTGCGCTGCCCGAATGGATTATTCGCAGTGACCAGCCGGTTCCGTTGCTGCAGTCGTTTCAAGTCGAAACCATGCAGACCCGAATCTATGCGTTGATCATGTCGATGATCGACGGTCAGCGCTCAATAAAGGAAATGGCGCAGCTTCTTGCGGAACAGAAACTGATGACCGTCGAAGAAGCTGAACCGGCGTTACGGTCGTTCCTGACAAAGATGTATGAAAACAGCCTCGAGCGGCCAAATTTCTGATATTTTAGCCTTATTATTCAATGAGTTATGTAGTTACCCGATCAATCGGGTTGGTGTCAGGAAACGTCGAAGTGAGTGACCTGTCAAACTGATATAAACTCCTCCGACTACTTAAGACTCAAACAAGCGCTGATAATAAGAACCGCCGGCCGGATGCCGCGGTCCCCGGGAGGACAAGAAATGGACAGGCGCGATTTTCTGAAGATCACCGGTCTCGGTGTCGGCACACTCGTCATACCTCTCACAGGACGAATAATTTCTGCGGAAGAGTTGCTGGTCCCCGACGATATCCGATCAAAGAAAGTGCTTTCCGACATTGCACTCGACGCAGCTACCCAAGGCGGGGCGAGTTATGCCGATGCGCGTATTGGTCGTTATCTGAGACAGTTCGTCATAACGCGCGAGGACCGTGTTGAAAACATTGTCAATACCGAAACGACCGGCATCGGGATACGCGTTATTGCAAACGGTACCTGGGGATTTTCGGCAACGAGTGCCCTGAACCCGGACGATGTCGCTAAAACTGCACGTCACGCGGTTGCGATTGCTAAAGCCAATTCCAAGATTCAGGTAGAGCCGGTGCGACTGGCACCTGTGAAGGGTGTCGGCGAGGTGTCGTGGCGAACGCCGATAAAGCGTAATGCCATGGAAGTTCCGATTGAGGACAAAGTGGACTTGCTGATGGAAGTTAATAAGGCGGCGATGGATGCCGGTGCAAACTTTGTCAACTCGACGCTGTTCCTGGTAAACGAGAAGAAGTACTTTGCGTCCACCGAGGGTTCGTACATCGATCAGGATATCCACCGGCTATGGGCACCAATGACAGTCACAGCCGTGGACAAGGAATCCGGCAAGTTCCGTTCACGCAATGGACTCAGTGAGCCTGTTGGCATGGGATGGGAGTATCTTGAAGGTCGCAAGGAAGACAAGGTGCCGGGCATAACCACGCGCTATGGCGACTCGTACGACATGGTGGAAGATGCAAAGACGGCCGCCGAACAAGCCCGCGCCAAACTGACTGCACGCTCAGTCGAACCTGGAAAGTACACACTGGTTCTCGATCCGTCACATCTCTGGCTGACGATTCACGAATCGGTAGGTCATCCGCTCGAGCTCGATCGTGTGCTGGGCTATGAAGCCAACTATGCCGGTACGAGCTTCGCGACGCTCGACAAGTGGGAGAGCGGGGATTTTCTGTTTGGCAGTCCGATCGTGAATTTCTTTGCAGACAAGATACAGCCTATGAGCCTCGGTCTGGTCGCATACGATGACGAAGGCGTCAAGACAAAACAGTGGGATCTCGTGAAAGACGGAATCCTCGTCAATTATCAGGCGACCCGCGACCAAGTTCACATCCTGGGCGAAAAGGCTTCACACGGTTGTTGCTATGCCGACAGCTGGAGCAGTTTGCAATTTCAGCGGATGCCCAACGTTTCACTTGAGCCGGGCAAAGACGAGTATTCAGTGGACGAAATGATCGCCGACGTTGAAAACGGCATCTACATCATCGGCCGGGGTTCATATTCCATCGACCAACAACGTTACAATTTTCAGTTCGGCGGCCAGCTTTTCTATGAAATCAAGGACGGTGAAATCACGGAAATGATCGAGGATGTAGCGTATCAGGCTAATACCCAGGAATTCTGGAACGCCTGTACAAAAATCTGCGACAAACGAGATTATCGGCTTGGGGGCTCCTTTTTTGATGGCAAGGGACAACCGGGGCAGGTCAGCGCAGTCTCGCATGGATGTCCAACGAGCCGGTTTGACGGCATAAATGTTATTAATACAGTACGAAAAGTCAGTTGAAATCGCCTGACGGCAGCAACAGACAGGATATTGAGAGGCAGACGATGGCAACCCTGAACGAACAAGAGGCCCGGGACATCCTCGAGAAAATAATGAAGATGTCTGACGCCGATGAATGCGAGGCAAACCTCGGTGGCAGTATCCGTGGAAATATTCGTTACGCAAGGAATTCAGTTTCTACCAGCGGTTCTGTCAGCAATACTCAACTGGCTGTTCA
>CAZJFQ010000039.1:0-18158 GCA_964545335.1 uncultured Gammaproteobacteria bacterium
ATATCGAATGACAGGATGACCGGGTCGGCGAACGGACGGCGAAGGACGCTGATCCGCTGCATCACAGACTGAGGCTCCCGGGCCGTCGTCTCCTTGTGACAGGGCGACAGAAACTGGCGCGGTCATGACGACCATCAAAATCAGCCCTGCCCAGGGATGTCTACTTGCAGTCATAGCGTTACTTGTTGCTGCAGACGTCTTGTTCGTTGCTGTCCAGAAACGGGGCCTGCGGGCAATTGACGTAACGCAGTCGATCACCCATCGGCGTCAATGTGTCGGCCCGCATCGCCTGTGGGGCGTTGTTGAGAGTTCCCAGACTCAGTGATGTCTCGTGTACCCCGAGAAACCCAATCATGTCATCCTGGTCGACACCGTCTCCGGAGACACCAATCCCCCCTACCAGTGTCGAACCGCGGTAGATCGGCACGCTGCCGGGGAATATCTGTGTTCCACTGGCCAGTGCGGCAATAGGATTCGAAACGACAAAGCCATTACTGATGCCATCGATGCCGGTACAGTTCATACCGACGTCAGCGGCAACGGCTCCGGCAACGAAAGCGACATGCTGAATGATGGCGTTGTAACTCAGGTCCAATTGCAACCCGGTTGAAAACGAACTCCACTCGCCTGCCGGTTTGCTGAACGGGCCCTCAAGATTACCGTCAATTCCGTCCGGATAATTCGGGCGGGCCATATTCCCGCCCGCGCGATCCGAGAATGCGATTGCGCCGTCCCCAAGCGCCGTTGGAACTCCGAGAAACAAGCGTACGTCGGTAACGTATTGCCCGATTGATTCCGTTCTCAGCGGCGTCGTGTCCCCATCCAGGTATTCGGCGTCCGGGACGCCGTTGAGGGACGCTGCTGCACCAGCCGAAGAAAAAAACGACGCCGTACGTGCTTTCTGCAGAGCGACGTCGATTCCGAAAACCGGTGCGTCGCGGCTGCGAACAATTCCCAGTACGACCCCGTTCGTGTCCACAACTGCGATCGATACGCGTGACTGGCTTCCCAGAGGTCGCCGAATCTGTGCGCGTGCGCGATTCGCTATTCCGAGTGCCTGACGCAGGATTTCCGTAACTTCAGCAACCGTCAGTGCGGAAGCGCCATCTGTCCCGGCCTGGGGAGGAAACCGTTCGTTATCCGCCGCGTCGACGAGAACAAATGCATCGAGGCCCGGATAGTCGAGTGCATCCGGCCGGATACCTGATGCCGGTTGACCAAATTCAGTTCCGGCAAGGAGGCCCGCGCCGGTGTAATAACCCGCAACGGCGACGAGGTTGCCCGCAACACCATCGATTGCCGCAAACGCTGGTGCGTTCGCCGGCACACTGATGAGTGATCCGGTATCGGCATCGCTATAACGCAGTGTGCGACCGTCAACGGTAATGCGATCCGCTTGTCGATCCCGGGGCGCATCAAAACCTGAGCTTGCTGCGACGGCAACGATTTCATCGACGTTTGTATCCGGGCCATCCGTTATGTCCTTGTCCAGCCCGTAGATACCGTCCGCGACAATGCCAACAGCGCCAACTGGTTCACCATTTTCATACAAAGGAAAACCGCCCGGGTCCGCCGACAAGCCAAGCGGCGAACGCTTTGGCCCTGGCGTGCCGGCGGTGGGGAAACGCAGGACCAGGTCGGAACAGGGCAACTGACTAAACTGGACACCAAACAACGGCCCGCCGGGTTGCAGAAACTCGAGCGGGTTAAAGTGATCCTGGACGATCTGACTGGCCGTTCGCGTCGAAAAAGCATTACCTTCACTCGATAGGTAGGCGCCGGTCAGTGCTTTTGCAATCGCTGCCATCGTATCCGGTACGATGAATATCCCCTCCAGCCCACCGTCAACTGCCGACCCAGGCGGAGTCGAGCTGATAGTCACGGTCGTCGTTGCGCCATTCATGCGGAACACGCCGAGTACATTCCCGACACGGTCGACTACAGCAACTGTTGCCGGCGTCCCTCGTGCCTGAGCTTCAGCAACAGCCTGTGATATGACCTGGCCGACCTCACCGGTACTCAGGAATTCAGCCTGAACTGCGCAGCCACTGGTGCACACGCCACCGCCGGGATTCGTGCCGGTGTTCGTTCCGTTGCCACCAGAACCACTGCAACTCGACACAAAAATTGCCGCCAGCAATGCAGCGTGTCTATATCTACGCCGGTCAGCCATTCGCTTTACTCTTTATGTCGCTGTGTTTGCAGAGCCGTTGAGATCGTTTTATCGATGAGCTCCGGACGCATGGGACCATGTCGCTCCAGGTGAAACTGGTGGCAATCAACACAACTGCTGGCCAGTAGCTCACCGCGAGCACCGGTTCCCCCGTGACAATCCCGACACGTGTTGATATCAGGAATCAACACGTCGGTGCTTGCAGTCGAACTGATTGCCGCATGACAGAGATCACAGGGCATACCGCGTGTCTGGTGTTTGCTGTGATCAAAATTTGCCTTTGGCAGCCAGCGGCCGGTCAGGATCACCTGTCGTACTTGCCATTGCGGCTCGCCTGTCGGGCCAACTTTCAATTCAATCTGGTGACAATTCGCACACGCCTGTCGTTCGAACAATTCCCGTGAAGTGGCCTGCGCTGCATCGCGTGCCCGCCCAACAGCCTGAAGCTGCTGTTCGCGTGTTATCGAACGGCCCGGACGCCGGGGTCCACTTGATGCCGGCGCGACGGTACTTCCTTCAGACTGGGTCAGGAATCGATAGCTGTAGTACTCCTCCAGCATCCGGATCACGATTGCCGGATCACCGTGAGGCACAATCCGGTCCGGGCTCGAAGGATCGAAAGTCAGCCGGTGACAGGTCTCACAATGCTGTTCCATGACAATCGGTTCCATCAGCGCACCACCCGGCTGAGGTTTGTGGCAATCGCTGCAGAACATGACTATTTCCCCGTCCGGTGCCTTAATGCCCCCGGGGTCGAGATGGACATCGTGAGGAAACGTGAGCCCGGAAGGATCGGACAATGTTGGTGAATCAAGTCTGATGCGAATCCGCGAGTCATGCTGTTCTGAATCGACTATCGATACCCGAAATCCCGGGTGATCCGAAGTAAAGTCAGACGCATCCGCCAATTCCACGTTAGCTGCAATTCTTGCCCGCAGGTCACCGTGGCAACCGGAGCACATCCCTGGATCCCGGCGCACAATCCAATCCGGGCCATTGTGTTCTTTGTGGCAGCTGCCACAGCGCCGGTTCTCGAGTTCCGGCAAGTCGAAACTCTGTGTGTCCACGTGATGCGCAACAGCATGACAGCTGACGCATTGCTGATCGTTCACGCGTGCAAACGGTTCTGCGTGACAGGCGTTGCAATTGTCGCCCACCTGGCTGCGATGAGCAGCGTTCAGGGGTCCGGACTTCCACAGGCGACTATCCGGAAGCAGGTTTTGAATCCAGGCCCGCGGCAACGATTCTTCCATAGATGCAGTGGATTTATCGCCGAACGCGGTAAACAATGGAACGATAAAAAAAACCGTCAACACTATCGTGACCAGCGCCCAGGACCAGGTGCGTTTGTTCAGCCGCGTATCTGACAATGACATACGGAACTGCTGCTCCAACGCCGGCTCCGCTGCCGCGGCGGAATCCAGCTCAAACGTCAGGGCCAAGTCGAATCCCTCCGGCGGATCGATAACACGGAGAATATTGGCACCCATCCGGATTTCGTCGCCGGTGCCGATGCACGCGTCACGGCAGGATTTGTCATTGACCGTTATGCCGACAGCCGATTTTGTCGTGATGTAGAATCGCCGGCCCTTCCGGACAACCCGTGCGTGCTGCAGGCCGACACGACGATCGCGAAGATGCACGGTCTGGTCAGTCGCACGGCCAAAGGTAATCGTATCTTCACTAAACACCTTATCGCGGTACTCGACGCTGCCACTGTCGCTGCGAGTGATAAACCGGATCAGAAACTTCATCGATTCACCAGTAGATGAATACCGTGATGATATGAACCGTCAGGGCCGCGAGCAGGGCAAATGACAACGGCACATGGACATACAGCCAGGCCTCCAGCAGGCCCTGGATTCGAATATCCGCACGCAGTTGCCGCAGCGCTGTGCTCTTGTTGCCGAGCAGCGTGATCAGTTCGCGAATCTTTTCCGCCGTTTGCGGCTCCGTTGTGCGGGATACATGATCCGCGAGCCAGTCTATCGCGGTCTTTTGATTTGTGTTGCGCGACAGCTTGTGACCGCTCTGACTATCGCCGGACGGAACGATGATGCCGGATCGATCGCGTCCTGATAATTGTGCAAAAGTGTTGCCGCCTACAATTGTCCGGTTGGCGCCGCTCGAAATCAGTTCACTGATATCGGCCGATAGCCCGGCCGCTAATCGCTGACATCGTCTGTCCATCTCTGCGACTTCCCGCAATAACTGTTCGCGTGTCTGTCCAGACCGGTTGTGGGAAAGTTTTTCCGGATATTTTGCATAAACATAAATGCCGAACAATCCGCTCACGACCACCATAATCATCAGGACATAGGCCAGCGTGTGCACATTCCAGCCGAATTGCATGCCAGCGTGCAGACTGACTATGACCAGGAGCGATGTACCGAGGTATACATGCGCCGACAACCATCCCTGTACGCTGCCGGACGTCGAAAAATACGATCGTTTTCGGATACCGAACAGCATCAGCCACACGATCAGCAATGCGCCCACGGTTCCCAGTGTGTACCCCAGCCACGTGCCGCCGTTCGGCGGCTCATAGGGGTCGTTTAAGGAATACGCTGTCGCCGCCAGCAGCACCGCAACTACTGCGATTCGCAAGTAACGCTGCTTTTTGTATGCGAACAGGGACTCATGCATATTCTTGTTGTCCTTGTGCGGTCGTCCCTGGCCGCAGTATCTTTAACTTCCGTTCGCAAACCCGTTGCGCCCGTCCGGCATCGATTTATCTAAAGTGACTCCGGTTCTTTGACAAGGTCTACAAACTGCTCCGGGCTCAAACGCAGTGCGGCGCCTGTCGGGCAGGCTCGCACACAGGCCGGACCGCCATCGAGATCTTTGCACATGTCGCATTTGACAGCTTTTTTTGCGGGGCCATCAACTCCCGAATGCGCATGGTTCTTGTCCTCCCCGGGCCCCGGTCCGTGACCGAACAAAAGCCAGCTTGCAAGTCCGGGTTTTTCCGGTGGCGGCGCCGCCATCTGTATGACGCCGTAAGGGCATAATTTTTCGCAGTTGCCGCAGCCGATACAGTTATCACGTATGTACACCTCTCCGTTCGGCGTCCTGCGGATTTCATCGGGCGGGCAGTCCTTCATGCAATGCGGATCTTCGCAATGCCGGCATGATGTCGGCACGTGTACGGTGGCGAAACTCGGCCCGGCTTCCCGATCAAGGCGGGATGTTCCGCCATGTGTTTCGGCACAGGCCTTTTCACAGTTGTTACAACCGATGCAAAGTGATTCATCGATAAGCAGCACGTCGGTGGCTTCGCCAAGACCCTGCTGCATAAGAAACGAGATAATGTCGCCCGCCTCCGGCTGCGATTCCATGCGCGCATTATCCTGCAGCCGCCGGCTCATCGTTGACTGAATCTTTTCCCGCAACGCTGGGTTATCGCCAAGGATTTTATTGAAGGTATCCCCATCGAGACTGATGGTTTCTGTCGGCACCGTTGCGGACACAGTTGCCATACGTCGCGTACGCCCGAGGAGTCCCATCTCCCCTACGTAGTTGCCAGCCGCTACATAAGAGGTAACAATTTGACGGCCACCGATCATCCGGGATACTGCAACTGAACCGCTGCGGATCAGGTGCAGATTGTCGGCAACGTCGCCTTCACAAAACAGCGCCTCATCTGTCGCAAATTGATTCAATTGTGCCGATTTCGCAACTGACAACAACTCATCAGCGCTTGCGTCGGGCAGAAAGCTGGTTTGAATTGCCCGAATAATGAATTGTTCATCGATCGTCCGTTTTACTTGTTCAAACGAGTTGATGGTCTTGTTGATCTCCCGTCGTGGTGACTCGATCAAGACACAGTTTTCGCCGGCACACACCGTTCCGGATCTCCTCCGTCCCGACAACAGGCTCATCTCGCCGAAGAATTGTCCCGTGCCGACGGTAATCCGATAGTCGGCCTCTTCACCCAGTTCGATGTGAACCTCTCCGTCCAACACTGTGAAAAACGTGTCCGTGTAGTCGTTGCGAGCGAAGATTACATCTCCTGCGCCCGGTGTTAGCACGTTACTGCCGAGCATAAGTTCGCGAAAAACAAGGCTGTTGATTTGCCCGAACACCGGGATGCGTTCCTGGATCATTGCTAACGTTTGGTTTACATCGAGACCGTACGGCAAGGATTCGAACTTATTGGCCAGTAACGGTTCGTCCGCCGACTCGATGTCGTTACCAAGCAGGTATTCGATGACCTCATAGCCCTGATTCATCGCCTGCTTGATAAGCGGGTATCCGCCCAGGGCGCCTATCACGTGCAGACCCGGTACGTTCGTCTCGTAACGTTCCGTGAGTTCCGGAAGAGTCGTCGGCCGGTCATTCGGAAAACGGATACCGCAGGATTCGACGAATTTTCGTGCCGGCACGGCGCCAATTCTCCCGATAATCCGATCACAGGGCACCCGCGCTTCGCCCGCCTCCGTATTCAGCACCAGCACGCCCGGCCTGGACGTGTCCACGTCTATGTCGGAGCTGACCGAACTGTCCCCGTACTCGCCCACAGCACCGGTATCGTCGACTCGCGCTACGGCGGAGTTGTAGTAACACTGGATCGTGCCATTATCGATAGCCTGCATGATCTGAGAAAGGTTGCCTTCCTTTGCACGCGCAAACTCATCACGCCGGTTCACAATGTAAACCGTGTTTTGTTTTGCCAGAGCGACCGCGTTTTCGATCGCCGCGTCTCCCGCTCCAACGACAATAATCGTCTCACCGGAATATGCCTCCGGATCATCAAGTGTGTACTGGACGATCGGCAGATCTTCTCCCTCGACGCCCAGCTTGCGCGGATTTCCCTGCACGCCGATGGCAAAGACAACGGACTCGGCCTTGATAATCTCTCCGTCCTTGAGTGTCAGGGCAAAGTCAGGCATCTGACCCCCGATTTCTGCGACATCATCCCGGTATCGCAAATTGATCTCGTGCTCACCGATACCACGGCTCCAGTCCTCGAGCACGTTTTCGCGACTGCCGGCCTCAAACCTGAGCGGACTGCGTAGCGGCAGAACCGATGGTTCTGCCATGACGTGTTTGCCCTTCTGGTAGCGCTGAATGGTATTGGCATGCGCCGTTGTGCACTCGAGCAGCACGTGCGATAAACCGAGTTCGGCCGCATGCGCCGCTGCACTGAGCCCGGCGGGTCCCGCACCGACAATTGCGACTCGGAATTTATCTGTCATAGAAGTAGTTGTGAGGCCTGCGGCAATCTCACATCACACCGTAAGCGCGTAATGCGTCGGCAACTTTTAAGAAGCCAGCGATATTGGCGCCCTTCAGATAATTGACGTAATCGCCTTCCAAGCCGTATTCAACACAACGCTGGTGGATATCGCTCATAATTTCACGCAGGCGGCGGTTAAGTTCGTCGCGTGACCAGGAAAGCCGCATGCTGTTCTGGGTCATCTCCAGCCCGGACACGGCAACACCTCCGGCATTCGCCGCCTTGCTGGGTGCAAACATTATACGGGCCTGCTGATAGACATCGATGCCCCGTTGCCGGGTCGGCATGTTGGCGCCTTCGGCCACAGCAATACAGCCATTGTTGATCAGAGTTTCGGCAGCCGCTCTGTCAATCTCATTCTGAGTCGCACAGGGAAAAGCCAGGTCGCACGGCACCCCCCATGGCTTCTGATTTTCGAAATATTCGACTTTGTATTTTTCGGCATACTCAGAGATGCGCCCGCGCTTCACGTTTTTGAGTTCTTTTATGTACTCGAGCTTTTCCGGTGAGATGCCGTCGGGATCGTGCACAAACCCGGACGAGTCTGACATCGTCACGACTTTCCCACCCAGATCA
Source organism: uncultured Gammaproteobacteria bacterium (assembly GCA_964545335.1). GTDB lineage: Bacteria > Pseudomonadota > Gammaproteobacteria > Steroidobacterales > CAZJFQ01 > CAZJFQ01. The sequence continues at coordinate 7,989 of CAZJFQ010000039.1, forward strand.
TTTACCCTTTCAGCCGCGTATTGAGCTACATTGCCCGATCCGGAAACAACGCAAACCTTTTTCTCAATATGATTTCCCCGATGTGCGAGCATGTCTTCCATCATGTAGACGCACCCATAGCCCGTCGCCTCAACCCGGATCTCGCTGCCGCCAAAAGCAAGCCCTTTGCCGGTCAAGACTCCCGTAAACTGGTTCGACAGTCGTTTGTACTGCCCGAACAGATAACTGATTTCACGCGCACCCACGCCGATATCCCCTGCGGGGACATCGGTAAAGGGTCCGATGTGGCGAAAGAGCTCGCTCATGAAAGCCTGACAAAAGCGCATGACCTCGTTATCTGATTTTCCTTTCGGGTTGAAGTCGGAACCTCCCTTACCGCCACCCATCGGCAAACCGGTAAGGCTGTTCTTGAAAGTTTGTTCGAATGCGAGGAACTTCAGAATGCTGAGCGTGACGTCTTTGTGGAAACGAAGGCCTCCTTTGTACGGACCGATCGCATTGTTCCACTGTACGCGATAGCCGCGGTTGGTTCTGACGTTGCCCGCATCGTCTTGCCAGGACACGCGAAAAATAATAATTCGATCCGGCTCGGTCAGGCGCTCCAGGATCTGTGCCTCGAGATATTCGGGTTTGTCCTGAAGATACGGAAGAATCGTCGCTGCAACTTCGTACACAGCCTGATGAAATTCAGTTTCACCGGGGTTTCTTCGCTTCAAGCCCGCCATGAATTTCTCCAGTTGCGCATTATTTGACGCCATGGCGCACTCCTGCGTTTCTACTTGTGAGTCCGTGTGCGAATCTCGCTATTACACATCGCGGCGAAATTGTCGTTTCGACACCGGCGGCCAGCAACGTGGTGACGGACCGGTCGGCATCAGAGGCTTATTGCGGATTGCCGAAAGCGAGCGCTCCACCAACACCACGACCGGACAACGGATCACTGAGGGAATAGGTAAGACCGGCACCGGCTGGCAGACCACCCGTTGTTGAGCCCGGACCAGTAAAGAACCCCTGGAATATGCCAAATCCGCCCGGCATCCCGTCAATGGTTACGGTGGTATAGGTGCCGTCGAACTGATGCGACGGTAATGACCCGTCGTTACCGGTGAGATCGCCATTGCCGGTTGCCACCCAGTTCGATCCGGCGATAGTTACATCGACCGTGCTGGCCACCGTCTGATTCGTAAAATCGGCGCTGAATGAAGCGGAACCCATCACGCCGACATTGCCCTGATTATCCGTCGGGCTGGTGGACCCGATCAGGCTGTAGGTAGCCTGCCCGGTCTGCGGCATTACCGGTGGGTTTAACCGATCGGCACCGTCGATCCAGTGCAGCGACTGATTGGACAAATCCAGCGCCAGTGGTACGGACATCGTGTCGGGGAGAACCTGTGCCACACCGCCGCTCCAGCGACCCCATCGCAATTGGGTTGCGGCATCAAAACCGGTATCCACGTTTGTTGCGCTACCGATATTGAAAGACGCACCGACGGTGCCGAAAACCATATCCGGGAACGTGCCGCGAAACTGTATCGGGTTGCCCTGGGCATCGTTCAGGATTTCCCCAGGCAGGTTGTCGGCGCTGCCGACAAAGCCCTGGGGTACGGCGGGCGGATCGTATTCGTAAGCTATTGTGCCGGGTTGCGGTGGCGCCGTACCGAGTGTGAGGTCAACCACATCGCCGCTCGGATCCGTTGCCAGTATGGGTTGCGCCACCAGGTTTCCGATGCTTGTTAACCCGGAGTAATCCTTGTCCTCATCAGGTGCGGGAGCACTGCTAAGCGGCGGGCTGCGACGTGCGCTTAACCCCGTCTGGAACGACGACCCGCTCGGCACACCGGCCGGATCCAATGCACTGCCCGGTGGTGGCTGGTCATCATCGGGACGTCCGGTCTGGCTTCCTACAGGAGGTCGTTGAAAATCTGCCTCCGGTGTCTCGTAAAAGACCGCCGGTGGCACAAGCAATTGCTCCGCCTCAGCATCCGCTGCGGGGATGTAGGCGTACTGGCCGGCGTGCAATTCAATCGTCATCACGCTGTTGCGGAAGAAAATGGTGCCCGCCGACACTCCGAGATAGAGTCCGTCCGGCAGCGGACCGGCACCGGCAACACCGGGTGCCGTCACACAGTCGCTGGAACACCACACCGCCGTGTAATCCGTGCCACGGATCCCCAGTGTGCCAATCGGCGTGTGGACTTCATATTCTGTTTCGTCTTCCTGACCGATCAATCCGGTAATGGTCCGGAAGCCACCCTTGATAAGGGTGCTTACGCTACGATCAGCGGTGCCGGCTGTAGCCGCTGGCGCGGCACCCGTTGGCTCCGGTTCAAACACAAATTCGTCAATGCGGTAGCGCGAATTCGGCCGTATCGCAACGCGGGCACCATCCGCCATTTCCAGTTGCGCACGGGACCGGTCACCAGTAACGATCGTATCCCCGACCAGGACATCGTCGCCCTTGTTCAACGCCAGTGTCGTCCCCCGCTCAACATTCACCTGGCCCGACACAAAGATGGCTTTACCCGCCTGCGCGAACACCGGTTGTGCGACCAGCAGTGATAACAGCATTAGCATGGCTGCAAGCAATGAGAATTGTCGCGTCGCAGCTGTCATTCCGTCAGAACTCCCACAGCAAGGTAAGGCCGCCCTCGACCCGGTCGTATTGGTAAAGATCGATGTCCGAATCGTTGTTGACGTATCGAATGTACGGATTGAGATTGACACCTTCGCCTGGTCGGCTCTGCCATGACCATGCAACGCCCGCGGTTACCTGGGTGTCCTCGCGATCCATGCCAAAGAACTGACCGTCGTAGTCGGTAATCAAAACCCCCGCGTCTAATGAAATACGGTGCTGGATCGATGGCGACCAGGAACCACCGACGCGAGATCCCCAGCGCGTATTGCCATACGGCGAGCCGGCCTGGACTTCATTGTCCTGACCACCGATGAGGGAAAAGCTGAATATGCCTTGCTGTGCGCCGCTCGAACGATGCAGTGCCCGGAACGCAACGAGCAACCGATCGACATCCATTACGTCTATGTTGTCGTCAAAACGCACGAGACCGCCACGCGCGACACCGGTAAGTACCCAGTTATCCGTAACTGAACGCGATAATTCGACGTCCAGGGCGGCACCGCTCTCGTTGTAGTCGCCATCGAGCAGCGAGTAGTGACCCCCGACCGCGACTTTGAAAACGTTGGCTCCAAACTCGTGGTTTATCCCAACATACCCACGACCGATGGTGTTATCGACGAATGCGGCATCAGGATTGTACCGGTGCCCCAATTCAATGTTCGCCACCAGTGCTGTGTTCGGTTTGATAGGATGGGTGAGATGCGTACCCGCAACACCTGCGATGAACGAAGATTCGGTTTCGACGTTGCGTTCACTTAGCGTGAAGCCGAGAAATATCTGCTCGTTGGTCGACGCGTTCGCGTTGGTGTCATATCCGCCCGTAAGACTGACGTATGGCGTCCAGAGCGTTTCATAAGCCGCGGCCCGATAATTTATTGTTGATAAGTAATTGGTGATTGCTTCGCTCGCGGCGGGTGGCGGTGATTCTGTTGACAGGCGTTCAAACTGTACGCGCGCGCGTTCATTGTCGCCGGCATCGAAATAAGCCCGGGCCAGTTCCATACGCGCACCGGCGTAATCCGGCGCTGTCTGTACAACCCGTTCCAGGATCAGAACCGCTTCATGCGGCCGCCCGGAATCCAGCGCAGCGATCCCGAGCAGGTAATCAAAACGGGTATCGCCCGCGAGAGGGACTTCGTAAGGTTCAAGCAAACGCCAGGCTTCTTCTGCCTGCCCGGACTGTATTGACTGAAAAGCGCGTGACAGGAGATCAGCGGGGATCGGAACAGCCGTTTCAGCAGCGGATGCTGCCGAAGATTCAGGCTGCTTATCCTGCGCCGCGCCGGTGCACGGCTGCAGCAGCAGCGCAATGGTAATCCCGGCGGTAATGAGTGCGGCAGGTCTGCTGACGCTGTCAGCCGGTTTTCCGCGCAAGTCGTGATCCTCCCGAGGCTGAATCATTAAGCCCCGGGCGCTGAGTGTAAACCATATGCCGGACCGCCGGTACGACACCGAACAAGCATTTGGTTATTTCACGTCGAAGGTGAACACACCATCCCATTCGGGTCCGGGTGGCTGCTCGCGGCAGTGCTGGATTCGTTCCAGATAAACGTCGTGCACGACCCGCTTGACCTTGGCATCCAGGCGCCGAAAACCGGCTTCCGCGCGGTCCCATTCTGCTGAGCGGTATGCCTTTAGAAGACTGTGATACAAAAGCAGTTCCGCGCGAGTTTCCTTCGACATCTTGCTGGCGAGGCCGATCGGCTCATAAATAACCACCGGTTCATCTTTGCCCTTGACGCGCACGCGATCCAGTTCCCGAAAAAAGTATTCGGGCGCCAAATCAGCAGTCGCAGCGCTGACGATTATGCTCACACCGTAGCGTTTGGTCAGACCCTCCAAGCGTGAACCCAGGTTCACCGTGTCACCCATCACGGTGTAAGACATGCGGAATTCTGAACCCATATTGCCAACGTTCATCTCTCCCGTACTGATGCCGACCCCAACCTGTATTCGCGGCCAGCCTCGATTTTCGAAGGCATCGCCCAACCCGTCGACTGTGCCCAACATCGCCAAACCGGCTTTCAGTGCATTGCGTGGATGATCTTCGTCCGGCAAAGGAGCGCCCCAGAAGGCCATTACAGCGTCCCCGATATACTTGTCGATCGTGCCCCGGTGCTGGTGTATCACACGGGTAACGGGGGTCAGAAACTCGTTCATCAGCTGTTTCAGCTCCTGCGGCTCAAGACCTTCGGAAATCGTTGTGAACCCCCGCACATCGGAAAACAACACCGTCATCTCCCGGCTTTCACCTTCGAGCGATATGTCCGCTGCACTGCGATCCATTTCGTCGACCACTTCCCGCGGAATGTACTGACCGAACAGTCTCGACAGCCGGCGTTTTTTTCGCGATTCGACGAAATAGCCGTAATTGATCTGCAGCAACGCGGCAAGCATGCAATACATCAGCGGTGACGCAAGTGGAACGACTACGTTAGCCTGCGACCAGAAAGCCAGGTTGATCGCAATTGTGCCGCCAAACGCTGCCACTACCAGTAGCAAACCGCCAAGTGGTGCCAGACGCGGTAAGCCGAAAGCCAGCAACAAACCGATCAGGATGAGTATGGTCAGTTCGATACCCGCCGTGTACGGCGGCCGGTACCGAATCGTTTCGTCCAGGATGCCTGCAACGATCGTGGCGTGTATTTCCACACCGGCATACGTCTTTCCTACCGGTGTGGAACGCAAATCCATCAGGCCTGGCGCTGTTGCACCGACAAAAACTATTGCACCAGCCAGGACATCCGGATTCGCGGTTCCCGACAAAACGTGGGTCGCAGAAACATACGGAAAGCTGCCCTGATATCCCCGGTACGGCACAAGGACCGCTGCGTGCTCATCGATCGGCACAATCCGGTCGCCAACCGCGAGACGTTCCAGTTCCAGACCGGTACGACGGCTCTCAGGTGTCGGCGCAAACTGAAACCGGACGGGCGGCAGACCGAGAGCCGTGCGGACCGTGGCCAGGGCCAGCGACGGATAGAGATCGCCCGAAAACTCCTGTACCAGCGGTACGCGCCGATAAACGCCATCATTGTCTATTGAAGGATTATCGAAAAATCCGCCGCTTACAGCGTTTTCTTGAAGTACATTAAGATTACCGATATAGCCCATTGCGCTCGCAAAAGGCACTTCCCAGCCCTCGATTTCAGATGCAGCAACTACCGCAGGCGGCAAGCCACCCTTGCCGGCGGGCTCCCCGTTCTGAAGTCGCGGCTTAAAAACCATGCCCATCACAACATCCCGGGCAATCAGGCTTTCCGCGAATAATCGGTCACGATCGAGCGCGATTGCCTGCTCCGCGAGGGTTGCGGCAAGGGCAGAGTTTTCCGTTGCAAGCGCTGTAGACAGATCCTCGAGTAACTTTCGCGCCGTATCATCTTCCGGTTCAGCAAACAGGATATCGAACGCCAGTACGCTGACGCCGTAGTCATCAAACAGAATATCGACCAGATTCGCCAGTTTGTCCCGAGTCCAGATCCAATGACCTTCGAGCGTGAGGCTCAGGTCGTCGATATCGACGATCACAATGCGCTCATCCAGCGTGTCCGGCATAGTGAGCTGCACGCGGGTGTCATACAGAAAGTTCTCAACGCGTTCGATCAGATCAAAACGCGTACCGCCGGTGATTTGCAGAAAGAACGGAACCAGCGTGAGTCCGCTGATGACAACGCGAACCAGCTGACGACCCCAGGGGGCCAGTTGACCCAGAACTCTCAGGACACCCCGCATACGTGGCCGGGATTGTACCGCGTCAGATAAATTTATCGACGCCGAGCCTTTCGGCGTGATACCTCAGATGCTCGCCAATATACGACTGGATAAAAAAATAGCTGTGGTCGTATCCATCCTGCATCCTGAGCGTCAGCGGATAATCCGCTGACTCGCAGACTGCTCGCAACGCGTCCGGCATCAGCTGTTCCTCGAGAAATGGATCCGCGCCACCCTGGTCCACCAGTATCGGCAGTTGTTCTCGCGCATTGGCGATCAAAATAGAAGTGTCATAGGCGGCCCAGTCTGCTTCCACATCGCCGAGATAGGAACTGAACGCTTTACGCCCCCAGGGGCATTTCGATGGCGCGCAAATAGGCGCGAACGCGGTCACGGACTGAAACAGGCCGGGATTGCTCAATGAACCCATCAACGCACCGTGACCACCCATCGAGTGCCCGCTGATGCCGCGTCGCTGATCAATAATCGGAAAGGTTTGCTCGACGAGCCCGATGAGCTCACCAAAAATATAGTCATACATCCGGTAATGATTTTTCCATGGCTCGACGGTTGCATTGACATAGAAACCGGCTCCGGTTCCGAGATCGTAATCGTCATCCTCTCCCGCTGTCCCGGTGTCGCGCGGGCTGGTGTCCGGCGCCACCAACGCAAGGCCGAGCTCGGCCGCGTGGCGCTGGGCGCCGGCTTTGATCATGAAGTTTTCCTCGGTGCAGGTCAGACCGGACAACCAGTACACCGCGGGAACCGGATGCTCTGCAGCCTGCGGGGGCAGGTAGATCGCGAAACGCATCGGGTGCTGGCAGCTGCGGGACAAATGCCGACAGGTGATGATCCAACCGCCGAAACAACGTACGCGGCCGAGCTCTTCGACTTCCTGCATACGCGATTCTGCCCTTAGAAGTGAATAACGGAACGAATGCTCTTGCCTTCGTGCATAAGATCGAAGGCCCGATTGATGTCCTCCAGCGACATCGTGTGCGTAATCGTCTCATCTATCTTGATGACACCGTCCATGTAGTTGTCGACGTAACCCGGCAGTTCGGAACGCCCGCGGACACCCCCAAACGCGGAACCGCGCCATACACGCCCCGTGACCAGTTGAAACGGCCGTGTCGATATTTCCTGGCCGGCACCGGCCACGCCGATGATAGTCGACTCGCCCCAGCCCTTGTGGCAGCACTCCAATGCCGCCCGCATAGTCTGAGTGTTACCGATCGCCTCGAATGAATAATCGACGCCACCATTTGTCAGCTCCACGATGATGTCCTGTATCGGTTCATCCAATTTGGCGGGATTGACCGTGTCGGTGGCACCGAATTGTGTCGCAATCTCGAACTTGTCTTCGTTGAGATCGATCGCGATTATGCGTGACGCCTTGGCCATCACTGCGCCCTGGATAACACTCAGACCCACGCCACCGAGACCGAAGACCGCAACCGTCGAACCGGGTTGCACTTTGGCGGTATTGAGTACCGCACCAATGCCGGTGGTGATTCCGCATCCAAGCAGGCAAACAGATTCCAGCGGCGCATCCTGCCGGATTTTGGCCACCGAAATCTCCGGCAGCACGGTGTATTCAGAAAACGTCGAGGTCCCCATGAAATGAAAAATTTCTTTGCCACTAGCGCTGAAGCGAGTTGTGCCGTCGGGCATGATGCCCTGACCCTGCGTTGCCCGGATCTTCTGACACAGGTTGGTTTTGCCTGATTGGCAAAACTCGCATTCACCGCATTCCGGGGTGTACAGCGGTATGACGTGGTCCCCGGGCGAAACAGACGTCACGCCGGCACCGACTTCCTCGACGATGCCCCCGCCTTCATGCCCGAGTATCGCTGGAAACTTACCCTCCGGATCTTCCCCCGAAAGCGTAAATGCGTCGGTATGACATACGCCGGTCGCAACGTTACGCACCAGAACTTCACCTTCCTTAGGCGCGGCAACCTCGACCGTTTCGATTTCCAGGGGTTGCCCGGCCTCCCAGGCAACAGCGGCACGCGATTTCATGGCTACTCCTTAATATATATATGCACGTAACGAGTAACGGATGACAGGTAACGAAAACCGGGTCTGGGACCCTTTTTGTTCTTTCGCTCTATATAGCACCAAGCAAGGAATGACGCTACTCGCCGAACAACCGGCAAGTCAGGGTATCCCAAGGGATTGTTGCTCGTAATTCGTAACCTGTGGCTATTGGCTTTCGCAAGCGAAAAACCCAACCGGTCTCTCGAATCACTGGCGGGGATACCGAATACGTCATGACTGATGCTCGTGTTTGCTTGATTGGCCTGTTGAGCAGATTCCGCCAGGTGGGGGACGGAAACAAACCAATAAAGCTAACACGTCACCGATAGTAGCTATGAACATCGTGGAGTATCTGGTCAGACAGCTTCCTGAATAGCTCCTTGTTATGGCTGGGACCGGGCGCCCGCGTACGTTATGCTGAAGCCGTTTCCCGATAAGGCTCGAAGGAGCGTCCATGCTCGAAGCCAGTCACCATTACTTCCACAAAGCGGCAACGGTCCTCGATCTGTCCGACAAGATTCGCGACATTCTGCTTACGCCGCGGCGGGTGGTGAAGGTCGAGATCGTCACCGAAACCGACGACGGCAAACTGCTCAAGCACCTCGGTTTTCGCGTTCAACACAACTCCGCGCGCGGCCCGATGAAGGGCGGGCTGCGCTACCACCCCACCGTGGACGAAGATCACGCGACCGCGCTGGCCAATCTGATGACCTGGAAAACCGCCGTCGTCGATATTCCGTTCGGCGGTGCCAAAGGCGGAATCGATGTCGACCCGGCCAAGCTAACAAACAACGAGCTGCAGTCGGTCACGCGCGAGTTCGTGTCCCGAATCAAGGAAGTGATCGGTCCGATGCAGGACATTCCTGCCCCGGACGTGAACACCAATGCGAGCATCATGGGATGGATCATGGATGAGTATTCGAAACACTACGGTTTCTCGCCTGCGGTGGTCACAGGCAAACCATTGCAGTTGTTTGGATCGCCAGGGCGCGAGGAAGCCACGGGGCGGGGTGTGATGCATACGCTGGAAGAAGCGCTCGAGGACCAGAATAAGACGCTGAAGGGCCAACAGGTAGCAGTGCAAGGTTTCGGCAATGTGGGCAGCAACGCGGCCCGGCTCATCGCCGAAAAAGGCGCCAAGATTATCGCGGTGGCCGATCACATCAGCGGCGTCTCCAATGCAGACGGGTTGGATATTCTGGCGTTGGTCGAGTACGCACGCGAGAGACGCACCGTCGATGGATTCCCCGGAGGCGATGCGTTCGAGAAGGATGAGATCATCACGTGGGATGCCGACGTCTTGATCCCCGCTGCGATCGAGGATGTCATTCACAAGGACAACGCCGGCGAAGTTCGCGCGGGCATCGTCGTCGAGGCGGCCAATGGGCCGACCACCCCGGAGGCCGACGACATCCTGGTCAAGCGCGGCATCACCGTGATTCCCGACATCCTTGCTAACGCGGGCGGGGTAACCGTCAGCTATTTCGAGTGGGCGCAGAACATCCAGCAGTACCGGTGGGAGCTCGAGCGAGTCAACGACGAGCTAGCCAAGATCATGCGACGGGCGTACGTTGCCGTGCGAGACCTGGCCCAGGAGAAGAAACTTGATTTGCGCACAGCGGCGTTCGTGCTGGCGATCCGTCGCGTTGGGCAGGCGGCCCTCGCGCGACGTCATACCCGTGAGGAAATCAATCTGTAATCCAATTCGCGCAGATTCCAGCTGCGTCCGTTATCCGGACGGATCGCCAGCGATGGTGCGTAAGACTGGCGCCGGCAACCAC
>CAZJFQ010000039.1:18258-21026 GCA_964545335.1 uncultured Gammaproteobacteria bacterium
CCGTTATCCGGACGGATCGCCAGCGATGGTGCGTAAGACTGGCGCCGGCAACCACTGCCGCTGCGCGATCGATTATAGCTATTGGCCTGCTTGCTCCCGCGCTGACGGGCACTGGCGCTGCGATTGAGATCGCTGATGCCGCAGGCGATGTCCTTAACTGATGCTCCGTTGAATCCGGCGTTGTACTCTCGCAACCGCCGCGCGTGCTGCGTCAGTAACCTGGTACATCTCGAGCTCTGCCAGTTCATCGGTATTCGCCGGCTGCAAAGCAGTATCCATGTAGTTCAGCGCGGACGGATCTGCGTCCAGCTCGCGACGAAGCGGATGGTACTTGTAGTAAAGCCGGGCGAGATGCCAGATCTTGTAAGCCAGGTTGCCCAGATACTTCGGATAAAACACCAGTGGGTTCTCTTTGGGAAGCCCGGGACGCCGGTCCCTGCGAAACTTGAGCCGGATCAGGCCGGATTCCAATGGGTGGACACCTTCCCATAACACGCTGCCATAGAACCACACAATAGTCCCGACGATCTTGCCGACATGAATCCCGCTGGCACGCGCACGTTTGAGCAGCGTCACGCAATGATCATCTGAATAGAATGTGTCCCACGCCAGGCGGTAGGCAAGCTCCCATTCCTCGCGAGTCATTTCATTATGGGCCGTGGTCACATGATTCAAATCATAGATGTTGAGATCGGGATCCATCTCAACACCCCGCTCAAAAAGCCGCTTGTGATCCGCCGAGCCTGGCAGTGGTGTAAGAAAGAAGAACTCCAGAATGTCTATGGGCAGCTCGCGTTTTATGATCTCGACATCGCGGACAATCGATTCGGGCGTATCGCCGGGAAAGCCGAGAATATAGCCGGCCGTAGTAACTACGCGGTGATCGCGCCAATCCTGGAGCATCTTGCGGTACTCGGTGATCTGATTCTGGCCTTTCTGTGCGCCTTTGAGGCTCTCCGGATTGATGCTCTCCAGGCCGATGAAAACCCGTTTGGTGCCGGCGCGAACGGCCTTGTCGATAAAGTTCGGAATACGATGGCACATCGTGTCGACTTGCAGGACCAGGTTGAAATCGCTGCCGATCTGCGGGCGCAGCTCGATGATGCGATCGAAGATCGCCTCCCAATTGCGATTGCGGGCGAAATTGTCATCGCTGATAAAAAACCTGCGGATCCCCTGGCGGTGGTTATCGCGGATGATGCGTTCGATATCGTCGGCGCTGCGGAACCGGGACTTGCGGCCCTGGACGTTGATGATGGTGCAGAAACTGCACATATAAGGGCATCCGCGCCCGGCATCGAAACTGGATTGCGCACCGGCGGTACGCTTTACGACCTCGACATCCAGGATCGGGGTCGGAGCATTCTCCAGCGCCGGCAACTCCATCATGTAGTTGTACAGGGGCTTCAGCTCGCGGCGATAGGCATCTTTGAGGATGGTTTCGAGACGTTCCTCGGCTTCACCCGCAAACAAGGAAACGCCCAAGTCGAGGGCCTCCTGTAGTTCCGGGGTCAACCCGGGGAGCATGGACAGGCAGCCGCTGACGTGGAAGCCGCCGATACAAACCTGGATGCCCGCCGCACGAAATTGCCGCGCCAGATCCATCGCCCGGGGGAACTGATTGGACTGCACGCCGATGAGCCCCACCAGTCCGTGCCCTCCATCGCGCCGGATCAAACGTATGTATTTCCTTACCCGGACCCGTTTGTTGGTTTCGTCCAACTTGCTGAAACGTATCTCGACATCATCGCCAAGCACCTGCCGTTGCCGGCAATCCTCCGCAAGCCCGCAAAGGGTCGCCAGAGTATTGGATGGCATTGCGGAGCGGTAGAACTGGATCACATAGCCGTCGTCGTCGTAATGCGACGGTTTGATCATCACAAAATGGAAGATCTTCTTATTCATGAGCCCGCGGAAAAGCAGCGCCCGTGACCATACACTCATGCAAACAGGATCGCCAAATCGGCACTCGATGGTACCTAAGCCCGCTCTCAAGCCGTATGGGTTCAAGGATGACCGTCATTAAGGAGATCGGGCCGAGAATGAAGGCGAGAATTCCCCGCGTGGTTTGGAAGAACAATCTGGCTGGTACTTCAAGTTGAGGCTCATTCCCGCGGAACTGGACCGCAATCAATAAGTAGTCGCCTGGAGTTCTTGTTACTTCTCGACGGTAAGAGTATGGTCATTCAGCAAGGGAGCACCTAACTCCTCTTGCCGCAACGGGTTTGAATAACAAAGCGGACCGCATGGTGCAGCGTGAATTGATCACGTGAGGGGTACTTGGCGGGTTCCGGCCACTGAAAAACCCGTCGGGGAAGGTAATTTCGGCACCGAGCGTCCGGCCTTCCCTCTCGCATTCGGAATACCCCCGTTGTGTTTTCGACAGGACCACGATCGCACGCATGTGCCACGTACACATGGGCGTGTCGATGTGGACACGCATCAGCTCCTGATCGTATAGGTGAGCCGGTTACGTTCTGGGACAACGATACTCAAGGAGATATTTTGAATGAAGAAAATCAGAGTGGCCATCGCCGGGGTCGGCAACTGCGCTAGTTCCCTGGTTCAGGGTCTGGAATACTACAAGGGACGGAACACGGAAGCGTTTGCCGGCCTCATGCACGCCAGGATCGGCAATTGGGGGCCGAGTGACATTGAGATCGTTGCCGCCTTTGATATCGATCGCCGCAAGGTGGGCAAACGCGTGGAAGAAGCGATTTTCGCCAAACCCAACTGCACCAAGGTTTTCCAGAGCGCCCTGCCGGTAT
>CAZJFQ010000040.1:0-18979 GCA_964545335.1 uncultured Gammaproteobacteria bacterium
GCCTTGATGTTTTCCATGGTCTGGCGCGTTTCCGGCTGGATTCCACCTGGGACCAGTTCCGACTCCCCGGGAACGATGCCGATATCGCCGGACAGAAACAGCAGATTGCCAACTCTTACAGCCTGTGAAAACGGAAAAACACCTTCCGGATCGGAGGGCATCGGGTAATACTCAACCAGCGGCCCGGTAACATCCGATGAACCATTGACGGATGCCTCGCAACCGCTCAAAAGTGCAGCCAGAAAAAACACACCGGCTATTTTTTTCATTCCGATAACCCCTGGTCAGATTTCATCTCTGCGCGCCGCATCACGAATGTAGTCGGCAGCCCGAAACGCCAGCGCCTGTATGGTCATCGTCGGTTGCCCGCGCCCGGACGTGACGAAACTACTGCCATCGCAAATGAAGAGGTTTGGTACATCATGACTGCGATGATAACGATCCACGACCGACTTTTCGGGATCATTGCCCATCCGGCACGTGCCGAGGAGATGTGCACCGATATTCTGATCCATTATCGGTGATCGCCAGACTCTAGTCGCACCGGCCGCCTCGAGCATTTCGACTGACCGATCCTGCAGAAATTTTGCATTAGCGTGGTCATCGGGATGATCTTTGTACGTGACGCGAAGAGACGGGCGCCCCCAGTAATCCTTGGTGTTTGGATCCAGCGTTATATTGTTCGATGCCAGTGGCAGAGATGTTCCATTTCCGAGAATCGACATGTTGCGTATGAAATTCTCGGCCAACATGCGCTTGTATTCCGCTCCCCAGGTGGGCATATCCGGTGGCAAGCCGGCGAGCGCGAAAAACATAGGTGTCGCGCTCAGGAACGGCCGCGCATCGATACCGCCGCCGCCGTAGAAGCCACGCTTCGGATCAGAATCATAAAAGTCATACACAACGCGACTGCACTGCACGCTCTTGTAGTCGTGCAAAGGCTTGTCGAAGAATGCATGTGCCGCGGAGTGACCATTGAACATGAGATATTTCCCAACCAGGCCGCTGGAATTAGCCAGCCCGTCCGGATACCTGTCCGATTCTGAAAGCAACAACAAACGCGGTGTTTCCGCCCCGTTGGCGCTGACGATGACAGCCCGAGCCCGTTGCGCCTGCTCGGCGCCTTTGGCGTCCCAGTACACTACCTCGCTCGCCCTTCCCTGACGGTCTGTCTCAATCCTGTAAACAGTGCTCTCCGGCCGGATCTCACAATGTCCGCTTGCTTCCGCGAGTGGAATCATGCTGGCCAACGTCGAGGATTTGGCATTGACCTCGCAGCCGAATCCCATACAGAACCCGCAGTGAATGCACGCCGGCCGGCCATTGAATGGGCGGGACAGGACGGCCATCGGCGCCGGATCCGCATGCAGACCCAATTTGCCGGCGCCTTTTTCAAGCAGCACGCCGGAAGACTTCACCGGTAGCGGCGGTAGCGGGTATGGTTTGGACCGCGGGGGATCAGAATGGCCCGGAGCACCGGATACACCGATCTCCCAGTCTACCTTTGTGTAATAGGGTTCGAGTTCCTCGTAGGTAACCGGCCAGTCATCAAAACCAGTACCCTCGATATGACCGAGCAGACTTCGCTCTTTGAAATCCACCGGTCGAAATCGCCAGTAGTTGGCCGAGAAATGCACACTGCTGCCGCCAACGGTATACGCATAAAACGCCGGTGGCGTCGGATTGACCTGGATTTGCGCTGCCTCTGTTTCGAGATGGCGAAACGTCTGCGGATGTTTGCCACCGCCGCCACTCATATCGAAATGAAACATGATGCCGAGTTCGTCGTGCACAAAATCACTCGCGGTGCGGTATGGGCCCTGTTCCAGGACCACGACGTCAAACCCGGAGGCGGACAGTTCTTTCGCCAGTACGCCACCGGCTGCTCCGGAGCCGACAATTACGAAATCCACCGGTTCACGCGTCGGATATTTACGACCGGTCATCGTCCGCATCCTGATTGCTGTACTGGGCGTCGTAGTAACCGAAAGGCGGTTCCCAGGCTTGACGATGCTCAAAGCCGAGCAACTGCCAACCGGCGTAATCGCGGTTACCACCGTAGGATGGCAAAGCGAACATCCCGGCCAGTGTCATAAATCGAACGGCCTGGAAAAACCCGCGCGTATCGGTATGACCTATCGTTGATGTGACGCGAGGTGTCGTAACAATGGAGTTCAGCAGGACAGTCTGTTGTGAAAAATCCAAATCCGCAAATCGTTGCGCACCGGGTTTGACCGCTCTGGCCTTTACATTGAGCACCTCAAGGCCATCGTCGATCAGACTCTTCTGTCCCGCAGCAAAGGTCGCCAGTGCGCGGTCAATGTAATAGATGACACCCGCTTCCGTTGCGCCAGGCAGATCATCGGATGGGAAAATCTGGGAGGCCATCGCCGCCAGGTCGGCCGCCTCAGCCTTCGTTAATACCTCAAATGCGGCCGTCGCGTCACGTGCTTTTGCCGCCGCCTCACCCGCAGCCATTACCTCCGGCCAGTGTAATGTCAACCAGGAACTGCCGACCGCGGCACCGGTAAATTTCAGAAAATCGCGTCGCGTCTTATTCATTCTTTTCGGCAGCCGGCCGATCCGCTGCGGCCAGAGCGTGCGTTAGAATGCGTGAATCCAGCGTATCAGGCAACTCGCGTGGCCTCTGCTTCAAAAAAAGTCATTTATGCCGCACTCGTCGGCAATTCGCTTATTGCGATTACCAAGTTTGTCGCCGCCGTAATCACGGGCAGCTCCGCAATGATGTCCGAGGGCATCCATTCGATGGTAGACACGGGAAACCAGATTCTGCTCCTGCATGGACTGGCCCGCTCGAAACGACCGGCCGATGCCCAATACCCGTTCGGTCACGGCAAGGAAGTGTATTTCTGGAGTTTTGTAGTCGCGATCCTGATTTTCGCGGTGGGTGCGGGGGTTTCGATCTACGAAGGCCTGCACCAGATCGTTGCGCCGAGTGCCATAGAGCGTCCGATGATCAACTACGTCGTACTCGGGCTGGCGATGATCTTTGAGGGGGCGGCCTGGTATTTTGCGTTTTCTGAATTCACCAAGACCAAGGGACCATGGGGATACATTGAGGCCGTGCAACGCGGCAAGGATCCAACCATGTTTGTGGTCCTGTTCGAGGATTCAGCCGCCATGCTCGGCCTTATTATTGCGTTTGCCGGCATTGCGCTCAGCCAGGTTACCGGAAACGCCGTGTTCGATGGTCTTGCGTCGGTCATAATCGGACTGATCCTGGCGGGAACCGCAATCTGGCTGGCATGGGAAACCAAGAGTCTGTTGATCGGCGAAAGTGCCAATGAGCGGGTCATCAACGGCATCCGCCGAATAGTCGCCGGTCACCCGGTAGTGGAGCATGTCAACGAAGTACTCACGATGCACATGGGACCGGATTTTATTCTTCTCAATCTGAGCGTCGATTTTATGGATGACGCCACTGCCGGTGACATCGAAGTGGCGGTAGCCCGCATGGACAATGAGATCAAACAGCAATACCCCGAAGTGCAACGCATTTTTATTGAAGCGGAAGCCCGCCGAGCCAGATAGTCTGGATGCCGGTCTAGGTCTGTCGATCGCTTATTTCATTTGGCATACTGCCTGCCAATAAACCGAGGATGACATCATGCTTCTGAATCTTCGCCAGGCCTTTAGCAGCCACAAGACTGTGGTTCTGACAATCGGACTGCTGGCGCTCGCGGGTCCCAGTATCGCTTGGACCGGCGACATGCCGGAGAACTTCATCGGAAAGGTAAAATTTGTTGACGACGAGAATATTCGCAACTGGCTGGACAATGAGCGGCCATTTGTCGTTCTGGACGTACGCACGAAAAAAGAATTCAGAAATGACGGTCGAGCACCGGACGCAGTCCTGTACCCGTACACCATGAATGACAAGAAACGCCGGGACAATGAAGAGTTTCTTCGCGACGTTAGCGAAGACTTCGAGCCCGACGCGACCCTTGTCGTTCTCTGTTCACACGGGATGCGCGCAACGCAGGCGGCATGGGAGCTCGAGGCAAAGGCCGGATTTACGGAAGTGTACGTTTTTGCCGGAGGTTATGAGGGCCACCACATGCCCGGATATCCGGCCGGGGACGGCTGGAAAGCGGCCGGCCTGCCCCTGGCAAAATAAGCGCTGCCAATATCTGCGACACCGCTGTCACCGGAACTTGCGACGCAAAGCGGAGTCTGATTTTCCATCCAGGTTCCAACCAGCGAGCACCGGACAATGCGCCGTATGCAGCTTATCGCGGCCGGCCTCATGCTGGCCGCTACAACGTCGGCTGCCGGAACGCCTGCCGCCACGATCGGTGATGGCAAGGTAGTCGGATCAAAACTCAAGCCTTACGAATACACCTGGCACCAATGCTCTTTTGCCGATGGAAAGTGGGTGTATGGAGGGACGCTGACTGAGCGCGTCAGCGCGATCGAAAAAGCCGGTAAACGGGTCCTTCAAATCGAGCAGATAACCAACCAGCCAAACGGAACCCGCGTGACGAACACCAGCTATGTCGACCACGCGACATTGGCTCCGATGCAAATCCACGTCGTTGTCTACGGTCCGGACCGGACCCGTCAGCAATCGGCAACGTACGAGGTGGGACCCGATGGATTTACCGGCACGAAGACCACGAAAGGTCAACGCGAGACCGTGAGTGGCAAAGTGACGTCCGAGTCTTACAGTGGCACCGCTTTCGGTTTGTCACTGGCGACGCTGAATCTTGAAGATCAACTGCCCATAGAGCTGCCGGCCGCCATGATTGCATTTGACGCCAATTACCGCGTGATCGCGACCGATGCCGGGCGGGAAACACTGTCAATCGGTGGTAAACAGGTTGAAGCCGTTCTGGTCGATGTCGAATGGCACCATCTCGAACTGGGCGATGTCTATCCCGGCGGGCCAGATGCCAGCGGCGGTCGCTACTGGATCGTGACTAACCCGCCCGACGACGTGCCGTACGTTCCCCGCTACAAAACGGACTCTTATGCGATAGAGATAGAACCGAAAACCTGTCGCAATAATTCCGCCACGACGTAGACACGCGGCATTCGACGCGCGTTCCACGGCCGACGCGGGACGCCGGGGTCGACGACCTGCCGGTCATTTCAGCGCGCAGTTTCCGGCGAATTCCCATAGCTGACTGCGCGCGGCGGACCGCTCAGAACCGGCGGACTATATCCCGGATCGGACTCAGCCACGCACGGGCTGTCAGACCCGTCGTGTTTCCCGGCTACCGCCCACAGGCCGACAACATGACCTGCATCACGGACTCGCTGCTTTCCTTTGCTCGATAATCCGGTGAGTGGTGGTGCCAGCAGGTCGCGGCGACCAAGTCGAAAGCGGTAACCAGTCAGTGTTGTTCCTTCCCTACAAAGCGGATATCGATCTCCCCCGCGTTCCCATAGTGACAATAATCATCTGTGTCACATGCGTTGCCATACATATCTGGCAACACAAAAATGACTCCGAAGTCATCGACAAGGCCTACGAGATCTGTGCGGCCGCGCAGTCGCACTACCAACAGCTGGTGTTCCGAAAGACACTGCACGCAAGGCCCGGCCAGGGCTGTGCCGGGATGCTGTACGAGATTCATACCGATGACGAACCCGAAGCGGCGATCCGGCAACTAATCCAGGGGGCCCAGCCTCTCCCCGGCCTTGCGAAAGCGGACAGTGACGAACTCGCCTACCAGACGATCCGCGAAACGTACATGAGTTATGCGCGTATCGTTCCGAGCCCGGTCACGCCACGTTTGTGGTACGAACCCCAGAACTGGAACGTCTGGCGCATGATAACTTCGACATTTACCCATGCCGACTGGTTTCACGTCATCGGAAACTTGTTTTTCTTCATCGCCTTTGCCGCAACGGTCGAAAACATTATCGGATCGTTTCGATTTGTCGCTGTCGTACTCGGCATCACCATTTTTACCAGCATTTTCTTTTCTTTCTCGATGAACGCGATCGGCGATACCACACCAACCGTCGGTCTGTCCGGTGTTGCCATGGGCATTATCGCGTTGTTCGCATTCTTTTTGCCGAAAGGCCGCATCTGGTGCTTCTTCTGGTTCCTGATATATTTTCGTCGTTTCACCGTTCCGGCCTGGATTTTCGCAACCTGGTATGTCGGCTGGGACCTGTACGCTCTTTTCAGCCGCGACTCCTCCGCCGGCATCGAGGCCTCTTCCGGTGTCGATTTTGTTTCCCACGTTACCGGCGCAATAGCCGGCTATATGATCGGCTTCCTGCTCTTCCGAGACCGGAAGATCGCCCTGCACAAGCCACGACGTACAGCGATCGGACACGAACGGGCACGCGTTGCCGCGTTGCAGGATTCCGAGTAGGGCTTTGACACCCGCCTCCCTGCGGTGGTTTCGATTCATCGCGGTCAATCGTGCCGGCAGGGGCGGCCCCTTCAGCGCCGGCATTTGAGACACAGGCAGTCATAACGGAAACTAGGGCAAAGCTCTGGCCGGATACGCCCTGTGAACCTTGCTGGTCGCAAAATAATTGGTGCCATGCGCCATGTTCTTCTCTCGGTCTGGTTGGCTGTTGTGCCCGTCTTTGCCGCGGCGGAACAAGCCCCGTTTACTATCGAAGATATCCGGATAGAAGGGCTACAGACCCTGTCGGGGGAAACAGTCCGACGGTATCTGCCGTTCGAAATCGGTGACACGGTGACGACGGCAGCAATAGCCAATGCGGCTCACGCTATCTATCAAAGCGGGTTTTTCAGACGTATCGCTTTCCGGCAGGAAGGAAACGTGCTGGTCGTTATCGTGGCAGAGCGGCCGATCATCGAGGAGATTTCATTCAGTGGAAACGAAATGATTTCTGACGAGACACTGGACGCTGCGCTCAATGATTTTGGCTTGAATCGCGGCAGCGCATATACCGATTCGGCTCTCCATTCATTGAAAAAGCAATTGCAAACCATCTATCACTCCAATGGATTGTTCAACGCATCGGTAACCACAGCGGTTACTTCATCACTGGAAAATCGGGTGGCCGTGTCAATTGACGTCGTTGAGGGGGCTCAGGCTGTCGTCCGGCAGGTAAGCATTATTGGTAATCGCAGTTTTGAGGAATCCGAACTCCGCCAGCTCTTTTCTCTGAACCCCGGCGGACTTCTTTCCGTGATTGGTTCGGAAAAGCCGTTCTCCGATCCGCAGCTTGCGTCAGATCTCGAAACACTGAACTCGTTCTATCTTGATCGCGGTTACGCCGCTTTCGAAATTGTCTCACACCAGGTTGCCACAACAGCTGCGAAGGATGCTGTGTTCATTACTGTCAACATCGTGGAAGGAAATGTCTATCGGTTCTCCGGATACAAAGTCACGGGTGACATTCCCGTTCCACTGGCGGAGCTCAATGAGCTGGTATTGGTTCGCCCGCAGCAGACTTTCAGCGATCAGTTGCTGATCGACTCCGGGCATTCGATGCTGCAGCGGCTGGGGTGGGATGGATACGCCCGGGCCATTATCGATACTGAGCTGACCCTCGATCCGGCAACCCGTCAGGTCACCGTCAGATTTCTTGTCAACGCGGGTCGCCGGATACTGATTCGGCGTATCGAATTTGAAGGCGCCGATCGAATCAATGATGAAGTTCTCCGGCGTGAAATGAGGGTTACTGAAGACGCCTACCTCGATCCCTCAGCAATGGAGGTGTCGCAACAGCGCCTCGAAAGCCTCGCGTATGTCAAAAGCGTGGCAATCGAAACCCGCCCGGTGTCAGGCAAAGACGACCTGGTGGATCTGATTGTCACGATAACGCAGCAGCCAGCGCGGCACTATCAGATCGGTGGCGGATTTACTGATTCCCAGCGCCTCAACCTCAACGGGTACTTTATCAACGAGAATCTGTTTGGGTCCGGGCAACGGCTTGCATTGAGTGCCCAGGCGACCCAGTTCCGCTCCGTTTTCAGCGTCGCCCACACCGACCCCTACCTGACAGTCAATGGCCTCAGTCGCGAGATAGCTCTCGATGTGGTCGACATCGACCAGCTATTCGAGTCGTCATCGGCCCTGGAAACCGACAGCGCCGCCCTGTCGATGGCGTTCAACTACCGTACATCGTTGTTCCAGGCCTTGCGTCTCTCAGCAACGCTGCAGAAAGCCGAAGTCAACACGACTTCACTGGGCAGTCTGCAATTACAGGACTGGGTGCAGAACAACGGTAACCCAGGGATGACTATGAGCGGCGGCCTGACCTTCTTTGAAACGGACTATCTGGCGCTGGATCTTGGTGGGGGCTGGCTTTTCGATTCGCGCAATCAGGCCGTGTTTCCGGACGATGGTATGCGTCAGCAGTTTCGAATCACTACAACCGTTCCAGGCAGCGAGATCGATTACTTCACTGTTGACTACAGTATCGACACATACTGGCCACTGGCCGGCGATTGGACACTCCGGGCACGCGCCCGGCTCGGCTGGGGCGATAAATACGGCAGCGGCACCACGACACTGCCGCCCTATCTCTACTGGTTCGCCGGCGGTCCCGATACCGTGCGTGGTTTTCGTGAAAACCGTCTTGGGCCGAAAGACAGTCTGGGCAATCCTTACGGTGGAAATTTCCTGCTCAACAGCCAGGTCGAGTTGATGTTTCCTCTACCGGAAAAGTGGCAGCGCCGAATGCGTCTGGGAGTTTTTTACGACATTGGCAACGTGTTCTCACAAGACGATACCGTGTTTGTCGACGGTGCGGGAAGTCCACTGGACTACAGCTTTGACGCTGGTGAAATGAAACAATCGTTGGGCGCCTTCCTCGATTGGCGAATCGGCGGGATTGGAACGGTTCGATTCAGCTACGGATTGCCGCTCAATGCTGACGACGACAATCCAAATCCGTTCCTGCGCGACGAAATCGATAATTTTCAGGTCACAATCGGCGTCGCATTTTGAACTCACGGTCGCAAGGTACCCGTATCTACGGCGTAGCTCTGAACCGCGACCGTCTTATTCGGGCCGCGCGCAAGAGATATTGATGACACCCTCGCTGACCGGAACGTAGTCGCCGGCGACGCGAATTGCCGTGAGCTGGCCGCCCTGCTTGTCCGCAGAGACGCGGAGAATGCTGGGGCGACCCATTTCAAACCCCTGCTCTACTACCCAATGCAATGTACCGTTTGCCCTGCTCTCGCGGCTGCCCAGATAACCCGCCAGCGCAGCCGCTGCGGCACCTGTCGCCGGGTCCTCGGCAATCCCAAATGCCGGCGCAAACATTCGAGCGCGGATATCGGAATCCGGTCTTTCGGCAACCAACGCAATGCAGTAGATGGTCGGTGCCCAGTAATCCGCCAGCAGTTGCCGCCAGCGGATCATATCCAGATGCAACCGTGCCATCGCATCGAGACTGCGTATGGTTATGTAGAGGAACGGTACGCCGCATGAAACGGCTTGCGGCGCGTATTCACCGTCGTCGATGTCATCGACATCCACGGACAACATGGCGGCCAGATCGGAAACAGGGGGTGGTTTTGGACCCGTTTCCGGCATTTGTGCGGCCGTTAATTCAGCGGACCTGGGTTGCCCCGCCACCGCCGAGATCCTGACCGCTACCGGCCCGACGCCTTCTTCAAAAACGATATCGGTCGTTTCGCCGTTCAACCGAATATCGCCACCCGCTGCCAGCACACATGCAGTCCCGATGGTCGGGTGACCTGCAAAAGGAACCTCGGCGCCGGGTGTAAAGATGCGCAAGCGTCTTGTGTTTGCCGGATCGTCCGGCGGGAATACAAACACTGTTTCGGACAAATTGAATTCGCGCGCAATCTGTTGCATTTGCGCAGCCTTCAGACCACGCGCATCCGGCAGAACAGCGAGCTGATTTCCGCCAAAGGCGTGGTCGGTGAAGATATCGGCCGTGAAAAATCTGAATTGCATCGCTGGTATTGCCGTGAGCAGTGGGGCCGGCTCAATCAGGTCCGGAAATCTGAGATCTGAATCTCGACGCCGTAGTTCGCATAGTCGCCCTGCTGGCGCTCGTGCCGAAACTCGCCCCAGTTGATGGGCGAATATCTCGCCGGTGATGCCTCACTCGTCAGTTTATCGAGGGGGTGGTACACGGCCTCATACGATGGGTTGTAAAAAAACGGAATGCTGTAGCGTCCCTGGCCCTTACTGGCAAGAACGCGGTGCCGGGGCGCGCGATAAAGATCGTTGGTCCAGACCTGCATTACGTCACCGATATTGACTACCAACGCATCACTGACCGGATCCACGGCAATCCACTCGCCATCTCTGCACACCTGCAGTCCCCCGACGTTATCCTGCAACAGGAGAGTCAGCGCACCGGCGTCCGTGTGATGATGAACGCCCAGGTGTCCCGTATCGGTCGCGCGTCCGGCCTCATTGTCCACGGCCAGGGGATCCGTAGTCGGATAATAATTCAAGCGGACAAAACTCGAATGATCGTTTTCGAAATCCCTCGTTAGTTCTTCTGCCGCCACGCCAAGTCCTTTTGCAATCGTGCGCAGCAATGACAGCGCTACGGTCTCACACGCCCGATAGTATTCCAGCATCGCTGGCTTGAAACCCGGAATCAGATTCGCATCTGGCCACTGGTTATAGCCGTCGGGCGTCCGGTTCGCCGGATGATTTTCCGGCTGCTCGGTGCAGGCTGTGCGGGCAAAATCAAACACCTCCTTCATGTCGCGAATGTTTTTGGTCAACTCGCGGTTGTAATAACCGCGCGCGTTGTCGCGGCTGCGTGATAACGACTCTTTCACCCTCTTTGGCAGCGCGAAAAATTTCTTTGTCTCCAACCTCACCTTGTCGAACAGGGGCGGTTCGATACCGTGATCGATGATCTGAAAAAAACCCCAGTTGCGACACGCGCTATCGACCTCTGCCGCGACCTCATGTCGGTCCCCTGGGGCTCCAATATCTATAACGGGTACGGTCTGCGATTTCATGGTCTGATAGCGAAAATTACGTCCCCTTACCCCACATTTTGCAAGCATGGGTCTCGCCGGAACACGCGGGGCAATCTTCCAACCCGAACAACCGGCAATTGTTCTGAGCAGGCAGTTGTCATAGAACGCCAGCCAGCGTCAATGTTATTGTCCGTGTCATGCCCCGCCGGGGCAAGTTGGCCGGCTCTTTATAATAGCCTGACAAGGCACAGCTATCCGACAACCCGATCTGCTCAAAATGACCCACGGCAGCACTATTTCGTTACTCGCGACCTGCGGTCTTCTCGGTCTGTTGGCAGGCTGTGCCCATTACCCCGTCAATCCGCCGCTCGATCGATATGACGCTGACGCGGGCTATCGAACACGCCTGCTGGACAGCAATGACAGATCGAGTTCGCTGCTCGTCATCCTGGCCTTTTCCGGCGGTGGTACCCGCGCAGCGGCGCTCTCATACGGTGTGCTGCAAGCCCTTGCCGACCAGACAATTTACTGGAATGGTGGCAAACGACGTTTGCTCGATGAAGTGGATATTATTTCTGCGGTCTCCGGTGGTGCGTTTACAGCGGCCTATTACGGGTTGTTTGGAGATCGGATTTTTGTCGACTATCCCGATCGGTTTCTTCACCGCAACCTGGATAGCACCTACAAACGCGTGTTGGTGAATCCCCTGAACTGGTTTCGACTCGCATCGAATAATTTTGGTCGGAGCGAACTCGCTGCTGAGTACTTTGATAAAAACCTGTTCGATGGCGCTACCTTCGATACAATGCTCAACGGCAAAGGTCCCGCCATCATTATCAATTCGACCGATATTTCAACCGGCCTGCCGTTTGTTTTTACCCAGGATCAGTTCGACTGGATCTGTTCGGACCTCAGGGGCGTCCCAGTAGCACGGGCGGTAGCCGCATCGTCAGCTTTGCCACCCATACTCTCCGCCGTAACGTTTAACAACTACGCGGGAACCTGTGGCTTCGATGATCTCGACCGACTGGAAACCGCACTGGAATCTGACGATCTCGCGTCAAAATCGTACCAGACTGCCCGTGGCATCGCTTCGTACCTGGATGCGGAGGAACGACCTTATATACATCTGCTCGATGGCGGAATCGCGGATAACCTCGGTCTTCGAACCGGGTTCGACCCGGCGGATCTCATCGGTGGCATGTCCGACTTTCTCACTGGCCGGCGTCTCGCCGACGCTGAGAAGATTTTGATCATCGTCGTCAACGCCCAAACGAGCTTTAACAAGAGCTGGGACAAGATTTCCGGTGGCCCGAACTCAGTGGCAACTGTAGATGCCGCGGTTACAATTCCAATGTACACCTACAGCGCGGACACGATCAGCCATTTGGAAGCCAATGTCGCTGAATGGACCCGGCAGCTTGCCGATCCAAATTGCAACATGCCGGAGCCTGCGGCTCCCGGGGAAGCTGGTACGGACAGGCAGTGCCGTGCGGTGGAACCGTACCTGGTATCGATCACCCTCAGCGCAGTCACCGACGCGGAGGAACGGGAGTACCTGATGTCTTTGCCGGGCTCGCTCAGTCTTCCGGCGGCGGACGTCAACCGGTTGCAGAAGGTTGCGCGCCAGTTGCTCAACAATTCAGAGCCGTATAATTCTTTCCTGCAAGCGTTCCCCGTTCAGTAGTTGGCGGACTATCGTCACAGCAACATGTCGAGGCGCTCCAGATCATTGATCACGCGCCAGGTACCACCGCCTTCCTCGACACGCTTTTTCCAGGCCTCCAGACGTGCAAGGTATTCCCTCGGATCAACATTGTCCGACCGCAGTTTGGTGACATTCAGGGCGACGACGTCAAAGCCGTCGAATTCCAGCGGAATACCATCCCGGATGTAGCCTTCCTGAAGATCTTCCTTGAGATCGGAATAGATAAAGATAGTCTTGCGGCCAGTCCCTTTCTCATTCAGGAACTCGATGGCCTGCAGCAAGCCACCTGTAATATCGGTATACGGTGACGGTTGCGTGGAATCGACAAAAGCAGTTATCTGTTCGGCAAAGCGCCGCTTCTGACTATTTGCCGCACTCGGCCGATCATCAAAGGTCGCCTTGGCCACAATGTCCTTCTCACTGAAGCTGCCGGTGTCTATTCGCGCGACTGCGAATGAGTCGGCGGGTTCCAGCCGCGCGAGGGTGTACCGGATGATCTGCTCGGCTTTTTCGAGTTCCTGGTTATAGGTACCCGATGTATCCATTAACATGTAGACGCCGGAGTTTCTGGCCACCGGATCCTGACATGCCGAGAGCAGCAACATGCTTGCTGTAACCAGGATATGTCTGACGTGCTTCATACCGACACCTCGCTGTAATCGTCCGACTGCCTCCGCTTTTTGCGTTGCCCGATCCGGGCTTCGATCCAGAGCGGGACAAAAATCGGCAGATCATAAACATGCTGCGTTAGCGTCCCGCCATGACGGAATACGTTGCCGATCAGCCTCAGCACCAGGGCTGCAGCCCGCAACATGCCGACACTAGCAAATCCAATGACAGTCCGCAGTGAGTGAACAAATGTTTCCAGCGGTATCGCTACAAACACCAGCGCGAACGGCAGGATAAAGCCCATCCCCATCTGCGCCGCGGTCGTAATCCAGGCAAATTCATTGGCCACGACAACCGCATCTCCACCTCGCAAAAGTGCCGTTGTCGCCAGCTCGTCCTGCATCAGAATCTCGCGCATATACGCCAGCCCGGCTTCCACAGTCGCAAGCAGGAACAAGATTGCAAACGTGACCCAGATCATCCGTACGCGGATCTTATCGGGTAACGCCCCGATTACCGGGAACAGGCGCGTGATCCGCATCGATTCCATCATGAACAGCCCCATTGAAATCTCGACTGCAATAATCACGAGTGCGGCAATATCCGCGGTCCGGAAGCCGCCCATCAGGTTGGTCCCACCGACCATCT
Organism: uncultured Gammaproteobacteria bacterium; assembly: GCA_964545335.1. Classification (GTDB taxonomy): domain Bacteria; phylum Pseudomonadota; class Gammaproteobacteria; order Steroidobacterales; family CAZJFQ01; genus CAZJFQ01. Next base: position 13,848 of record CAZJFQ010000040.1, read on the forward strand.
CCGCCATGGGTCGTGCGATCAGTGAGAAATTGATCGCCGCGCCACCAATGGCGACACCCAGCACAACGGCAGACACAAAGAAATTGACCAGAGACGACGAAGACAGCATGTGCACCGCACGGTCCGTCCCCTTTACGATGTCCTCGTACTCCTCCATATGCCGGTCGATTGCCTTCGAGCGCTTCAGCAAGCTATCGACATTCTTGCCGACGCTGCCCAGTGTCTGCTGAATGCGCCGCCAATACGGCAGCATGTCGCGCAGCAATTCGTGCCGCTTTTTGCTGGCCGCACGGTAATCTGTCATCGCATCCTTGTGCGCTTTGATCAGCGCCTTGTGAATGTCGGAGAGAATATTCCCGACCATGTACTCACTGCGGGAATCGATACTGGCGACGGCCTGAACCGCTTTGACCCAACCCGGAGGATCCGGTGGTACCTCGACGGCCGCCTGATGATCTTCTTCGATCCGCTTTATGGAATCGCTGAGACTCCGGTGCAGCGTCGGGTAACCGGCAAGGTCCTTTCGCATGGTGTCATTGACGCGATCAAACTCCCGCTCGATGAAACGTTCCTTTGCTTCACGCCCATGCGCCAGGAGGACTTCGCGGTTCCGTTCCGACAACCCCCGTTCCGCCCTGCTTATCGATCCCGCAGCCATGCGAAACGCGTTATGCACGACACGGCCGAACCAGCCGATGGCCGTGTGTGCCGGGGTCCGCGCCAGATACAGCACGGTAACCAGCAAAATCAGCCAGAGCAGTCCTGAGATAAAGGGTGAAGGTGTAATTGCAAGTAGTTCGTCTAGTGACATAGCAGCCTCCGATGGTGTCGGATAAGAGGCGGGTTCTATGTGACGTTCTGTAACGTGTCGGCTCGCTCAGATGAGCTGGCCATGCCCCGTCGAGCGCCGGCGATGCACATGGCCGGGCGTCTTCATTCGGGCAAGATCAAAATACGCACGGAATGCGCGTTGATCTGAACACTGGGATGCACACATGGAACTGGTAACCCCGCTGTCGTAGTCGATCCCGTAGACCGGTGGTTTTGCGACCCTTCCTTTCGGAAGGTGTGCTTTTATCAGTAGCGCAAGCCTGTCACAGCGACAAAGTTCAATCAACCAACTACGTCACCGATAACGGGATTATGTAAACGGCATGGGACCACTATACACCGCGTGCCGTCACTGTCCCGGCGGACCGGACGACCACGTTTCGTTCTGTGGAAGATTGTCGGTAATGTCCAGCCAGCAAGCTTTCGAACCGACAAAGATATGATATTTCGGACGGCAACCGGGATCGTCGTCAACAGTGCCGAGTGCGAGGTAGGAAACCTCCGGTTCACTTTCATAATTGGCCTGCAACGTCGATCCGCAATTTTTGCAAAAGGTTCGCATGACGGCCCCTGAGGACCGATAGGTCTGGATCAGTTCCTGGCCGCTGATCCAATGCAGGTCTGCGCACCGAACCTCACCGAAACTGCCAAAGGCTGCACCGGTAACCTTGCGACACATGGCACAGTGACAATTCGATGCGTCAGTAAAGGCACCGTCGATTCTGTATCTGATTTGCCCGCAAAGACATCCGCCCTCAATCATGGCTCCCCCTCGCCTGGTATGTCCGGAAACGGTGGCGACCGAATCCGGGACTAATCAAAAAACGCGACGGTTCTGACTTCAACGCTCTTGCGCGGACGCGCGTTCGCTGGGCTCCTGGGGTCTTCAAATGACGTGTGTGGCACAAACCGGGCGCGTCCGTCAGTTTCGGAGTCGTAGCATTTGAGCAGCAAGACCTCATCCGCCTGCATTACCGGGTAGTAGAACCAACGTTGTTCCGGATTGTATCGGAAAGTATAGATCTCACCGGTTCTGTCCCGATATCGTAACGCCGTACGGACAAAGTCCTCGTCGTTCAGCGTCCGTGCGTCGCACAGGGTCAGTGGTCGCTCCTCGACCGGGTACTCCAGCGGTTTCCAGACATTAATGAATGCGTAGCGTTTGCCGAGAAGCCGTTCAGCCTCATCGCCAGGGACCAGCTGTCGCAGCCGCCGTGGCGCCGAGTCACGTGTGTAATCCGCATGCACCCATTCCGACGGTTTTCTCAGTACTGGTGTTTCGGCGGTGACACTATTGCTTCGGATGTTGTGGTCGAACGCCAGAATGCGCGATGCGCCGGTAATCCTGCCGACGAGCTTTTCCATTTCCAGATAGTAATGAGAGCGGATAATTTCGTCGTCACCGAAATCCACCCCATTCGATTGATGACGGCCGAGCTGGAACCCCGCTTGTTCAATAGACAATTCCGGATATTGAAGCCGGGCGTTGTAGACAGGCACACGCCTCGGGTTGCTTTGTGGGGCTCGCTCGATGATTCCCGGCTCCGGGTTGTGGATATACCATTCCGACTGCCCGTCCACGCTGAGAGTGAAATTCAGCGTTCCTGCTACCGCATTTTCCAATGCCAACGGCTCGCGACCCACGCTGGACGACGGTCCTGCAAATTTCAACATCTCGCCCCTCTCCGGCTGTGCCTCGGAGTCCGAATAAAACTCACGGTTAATAGTTTAATTTATTGAACCAAAAGAGAAAATTAACAATTTCTCACATACGATGTGAGTTTTTCTCATTGTATAGCTTGCCACAAACAGGCGCTGTAGTTCACGATGGAATGATCCAGGAGGGTGCGAAACTTGACTTCGCCCGGGCGGAACCATGGCAGCCGCAAGCCGTAGCGGATTATGGCGCTGGCCCGTTGCGACCCGACATGCGACTCGGACGGCTCTGTCACCACGGCATGCGACTCACGTAAGAACAAATGAGTTCCGACATGCTGATAACCAAAGATTCCGGGCGGAACCGTCGTTACCACATCCGCGCAATTCACATATCGGTGTACCGGCAGTCCGTCCATAGTCATGACGAAGTCCGCATTGCCCACCCTGGGCGACCCGAAGGTAGTGAGTGCGAACGGCCGCTCACGCGCCGCAGCAAGTGTCGCCAGCGCCGCGCCGAGACTGTGACCTGTGTACCAGAGTGGCCGTCCGCCCACTTCGCTCAACGCGGCTTCGACGCGGGCCCAGACAGCATCGAGCGCCTTGTGGAATCCGACATGCACCTGGCCGCCCGTATCAAAGTCGTCCCAAAGAAACTGCGCGTTTCGCAGCGCATCAGTAAAGTCGTCGGTCTCTGTGCCCCTGAACGACAGCACTGCGAAATCAGTGGCCTCGGCTACAAATGCCTGCGTACCTTCATGGTCAAACATCTCAACCAGATGCATGCCGACAGCATCGAGATGTGACGAGACATCCGGGCGATTGAAATAAGCGAGATGGGCCAGGTTTGACATCCACCAGCCGTTTTCAAATGACACCGAAGATGCCGATGCGTCAAAGGTTGGCAACGAGCCGTCGGTGAGGAACGGCTCACGGCGCTCGGGATGAAACAGCGCCTCATTCGAATAGTCAAAGTTCACTGGTCTCGATTCCGACTATAATCCACGAACGACTGCACCTCGGACAAAACTACGGGATACACGTGATGCTGACGCGCACTCGGCATCCGATCGGAGGGTATCATGATTACCATCGGTTCACTTTGGCTCGCGATCCTGCTCGCCGCCGTCCTCATGTGGATCGCGAGCGCGATCATCTGGACCGTACTTCCGCACCACAAATCTGAATACAAAGGGCTGCCTGACGAAGACGCGGTACGGAATGCGCTGCAGCCGCAGAATCTCCGACCCGGCCTCTACAACATTCCTCATCTGAAAACCCGGGAAGAACTCGAAACACCGGCCGCGCAAAAAAATTTCAGCGAAGGTCCGGTCGGCTACCTGACGGTGCTTCCCAACGGCGTGCCGAATATGGGCAAAGCGATGGTGCTGCAGTTCATCTACTTCCTGATCATAGGTGGAATTGTTGCCTACGTTACCAGCCGCACCCTCGAACCAGGTGCCGCATACCTGGCCGTGTTTCAAATTGCCGGCACCGTGGCCTGGGTCGCCTGTGGTGTTGGTATCATCCCGGAAGCCATCTGGTTTGGCCGACCGTGGTCGGTCGTCATCAAACACCAGCTCGATGCACTCGCTTACGGCTTGTTGACCGGCGGTGTGTTTGGCTGGCTTTGGCCGGCCGGATAAACACCGTCCTGTTCGACACCGTTGCAAATGTCCGGGTTGACATCACTATTAAACTAGTGATATCGTTTCTTCTATGACATCACTGACCGAATCGGACGCAGCAAAGGCATTGGGCGCTCTGGGCAACCCGACCCGGCTCCGGCTATGCAAGTCCCTGGTCCGGGCCGGCGGCGACGGACTCAACATCGGGCAGCTCCAGAAGCGCCTGCGTGTGCCGGCGTCCACCCTCGCACACCACATCAGCACGCTCGTCCAGGCCGGATTGGTCCGCCAGGAACGTCAGGGCCGGGAAGTGATCTCCCGGGCGCGATTCACAACCATCCGCGAGATCAGCGCTTATCTGCTCGCGGAATGTTGCGCTGAGTCGGACTGTCGCTCGACCAAAGATGCCGCCTGATTTTTATTCGAATGCACAACGGCATCTGCTTATATAGTGATCTAACGGAGACCCATCATGAAACGACTCCACGTACACGTGCACGTCGACGACCTCGAGAAGTCCATCGGCTTTTACAGTCTGATCTTTGCCAACGCTCCGACACTACGCAAGGACGACTACGCTAAATGGCAGCTGGATGATCCCGCAGTGAATTTTGCGATCTCCAACACCTGCGGACGCTCGTCCGGACTGAATCATCTCGGCTTGCAGACAGACGGCCCCGACGAGCTGGAAGACATCCATGCCCGGCTAAAAACCGCCAGGGAACTGACGTTGGACCAGAAAGCCGCCCGCTGTTGTTATGCCGTGTCGGATAAACACTGGGTAACAGACCCCGATGGCATCGTGTGGGAGATGTTTCACACGATGTCCAAAACAGAAGTGTACGGCGAGAATCGTGTAGCCGACGCCCAACCACCGAATTCAGAGGCCGCAAGCAAGGATCAATGCGAGTCCGCCTGCGGTTGTGCCCCGCAGCAACCCGGTCTGACAAGTCGACACGCTAAAGGCGCCGGGTAGAGATCGACTATCTGCACCGGCGCCTTACGCTGATTTGCGTG
>CAZJFQ010000040.1:19079-20204 GCA_964545335.1 uncultured Gammaproteobacteria bacterium
AAGGCGCCGGGTAGAGATCGACTATCTGCACCGGCGCCTTACGCTGATTTGCGTGGATGCAGCCACTTCGGCAGGAAGGAATACGGATCTGCCTCGAGTTCCTTGTTGTAGGCGACGTCATTTTTGTTCAGCAATTTCTGAAAGTCGCCTGCTATCCACGCATCAAATGTCTCCGAGCAGCCGCCGATAAATTCACCACCGACGAAAATCTGCGGAATCGTCACCTTTCCGGTCCGGGCATTGAGTGCGGCTCTGATCTCCCCACCCCGGTTGTCCTCCTGGTACTCGACCGAATCGAGATCAACGGACCGGAACGGGACATCGAAGTCATTGAACATCTTGCGTACCGACCAGCAAAACTCACACCATTCAAGTGCAAACAAAACGACCGGCTGATCCGGATCACTGATCGCCAGTGTGACAAACTCCTCGGCCTCCGGCGTCACCTTTGCCGGCTTGATTGCCGGCGGCGGTGGCGCCTCACTCGGACGATCGTCGAAGCGGCAGCCCGCAGTGGATCGGGAAATCTCCAATTCCTCGTCGCTCATATCCTCCTTGATGCTGTCGAACATCGGCGTGGTCAGATACCGTTCACCGGTATCGGGCAACATGCACAAAACGGTCGTTCCCTTGGGCGACGACTCGCAAATCTGCATTGCGCCGGCAAACGTTGCACCACTGGATATCCCGACGAAAATCCCCTCTTCCTGTGCCAGCTTTTTCGAAAACCGGATCGCGTCGTCACCGTTGATCGGTACCACCTTGTCGATGAGGTTCATGGTTACAGCGTCCTCGGTCAACTTCGGTATGAAATCCGGTGACCAGCCTTGCATGAGGTGCGGCCGAAAGCTCGGGTGACTCCCGATCGGTGCTCCGTCGCTATCTCGCTCTTGCGTGATGCCGCTGGCCAGTAACGGGGAATTGTCCGGCTCGCAGACAACCACACGAACATCGGGTCGCTCCTTTTTTAACACCCGTGCAACGCCTTTCAGCGTGCCACCGGTACCGAATCCTGTGACCCAGTAGTCGAGTCCGTCATCCTCAAAATCACGCAGTATCTCCTTCGCGGTCGTACGGGAATGCATGTCCGCATTGGCCTCGTTTTCGAACTGCCGGGTCAGAAAC
>CAZJFQ010000041.1:0-2394 GCA_964545335.1 uncultured Gammaproteobacteria bacterium
GCCTTCAGAACCTCGGTTATCGTGCCTGCGGCAGGCGCCGCGAGCTCCATCATAACTTTGTCCGTTTCAATCTCGGCGATCGGTTCATGCGCGGAGACCGGGTCCCCGGGCTGTTTCAGCCAGCTCTGGAGCGTCGCAGTCGTACCCTCCTGCTGATCCTCGGGCAAAATGATGTCGATCAACGCCACGTCAGACCTCGAGCAAGTCCTTAAGAGCAGTGGCTATCTCCACAGCGCTCGGGATCACCGTGTTAAGCAGTGTCGGGCTATGCGGCGGTGGAATATCCGGCGTTGCAATTCGACGGATCGGTGCGTCGAGATCAAAAAACGCCTCGGCAGTGAGCATCGCGGCAATCTCGGCACCAAAACCGGCGGTTATATTGTCTTCGTGAACGATAAGACATCGGTGCGTGCGCCGCACCGATGCGAGAACCGCGGCGGCGTCCCAGGGCATGAGTGTTCTGAGATCAAGCAGATGAGCGCTGACACCGGCTTTCTTCACCGCGGCTTCACAGCGCGGCACCATCGCACCCCAACTGACTATCGTCACGTCCTTGCCGGTGGTGATCGTGTTTGCCTTGCCAAAAGGCACAATGAATTTGTCTCCGGGATACGGGCGCCGTGCCCAGATATCGTCCAGCATCGCCCGGTGCTCCAGGAAGATCGTCGGATCATTACCCCGGAGAGCCGATCGCAATAGGCCGACGGCGTCTTCAGCGTTGGAAGGCATTGCGACCTGCCATCCCACCGCGTGGGCCCACTTTACCTCGCCGCTCTGACTGTGCCATGGATCCCCACATTTGAAATAGCCTACCGGCATCCGTACTACGATCGGCGCCGCAAACCGGTTCCGCGTTCGCCAGCGGATAGTGCCGCAATCGTTCAATTGCTCTTCGGCTGAATCGGCGTACTTGCGAAACTGAATCTCCGGTACGGGCATCAGACCGGCAAGCGCCATGCCAACGGAACGACCGATGATGCCCTCTTCCGACAGGCTGGTATCGAACACGCGCTGTTCACCGAACTTGTCCTGCAATCCCATCGTCGCTGCATGGACACCGCCTTTTGGACCGACATCCTGGCCAAAAACGAGCACCTTCGGATTGGTGGACAGTTCGTAATCCAGGGTTCGCCGGATCGCAGTCAGCATATTTGCGCGCTCCGGTTCCGGCTCGGGGGTTTCAATCCCGGCGGGGAATTCATGGCCTTCAGCCCACACCCCCCCCTGTTGTTGCAGGTCCGGTGTGCCGTCTGCAGCGTGTTCGTAGAACACGTACCGGGCGACAGTTGCCGTATCCGGTTCGGGTCGTGCCAGCGCACGCTCCAGCGCAGACTCGACATCGTCGCGTACCTCGGTTTCGAGCCGGGACCAGTCTTCCTCTGTCATCAACGCCGGCGCCAGAAATGATTTGAGCTTGGGCAACGGGTCCCGTGCCTGTTCGCTGACGATGGTTTCCTCGCTTTTGTAGGCCTGGGTGTCCTGTGCCGAATGGCCTGACAGTCGCGGAACATCGAGACGCAGCAAAACGGCGCCCTGGCCCTGACGCGCATGGGCTACTGCCTGATCGATAAGTGCGAATGCTGCGGCCGGCTCGGTTCCATCCCCGTCCAGAACCAGCAGATCCGAAAACGAACTCAGATTTTTCGCAATGTTACCGCCCGGCGTTTGAAAACTTCCGGGAACCGAGAGCCCGTAACCGTTGTCCTCGATGTAAAAAATCATCGGCAATCGCTGGGTCGTCGCTATGTTCAGCGCTGACCAAAATCCGTTGGTCGCAACCGAGGCTTCACCCCCCAGTGCTACCCCGCACGCGCCGCGATATTCATCTTCACCCAACACATCGCTGCGATAGCGAATAGCCTGTGTCCATCCGGCAGTCGGTGTGTATTGTGCACCGACTCCACCACACATCGGTAATACACACGGGCCATCCCGATTCGGCAAATTAAATACAACACCGATATCGCGGCCGTCACTCAATCCACCAGCACGCATCATCGGCGATGCGAATGCGTCTTCGATGCTCAAACCCAGCGATAGAAGTATCGGTCGGGATCGATAATAGCCATTGGCCGTGTCGTGCTTGTGATTCAGCATTGCGCCGAGAATTATCTGTGCGACATCGTGACCGCGCGCACAAAACTGGTAGAACAGCTTGCGCTCTTTCAGGAGCCTGGTTTCTTCAATTTCATCGATTGCGCGGGAGGTAAGCACGAGCCGCGCGACGCGCGTCCAATCCAGACGATGGAGGACGTCTCCGGATTGCGAGGCAGGGATACGGTGTTCGGCTTCTACACTCAAAAGGCAGACCTTTCTGGTTATTCTGTCCGCCCAGGGGCGGCCCGCGCAGCAGAACCGGTAATGATAAAGCCTTGAGGCGTCAGGCTCTAGGCT
>CAZJFQ010000041.1:2494-19865 GCA_964545335.1 uncultured Gammaproteobacteria bacterium
TCCGGGCCGGTCGAAATCATGTCTATCGGCGCACCGGCCAGTGTTTCGATCCGGTCCAGGTATTGCCGGGCATTGACAGGCAACTGATCGTACTCTGTGATGCCGATCGTCGAGGTACCCCACCCCGGCACTGACTCATAAATCGGCTCAATTTTTTCATTGCTGTCCGCGGTCACCGGCATTTCATTGTGCACCTCACCATTAATCCGGTACCCGATGCAGAGCTGAATAGAGTCCAGCTCATCGAGTACATCCAGCTTGGTTATGCACAGGCCCGATGCACTGTTGTGCAATATGGACCGTTTCAGGGCGACCGCATCGAACCATCCGCAGCGCCGCGGGCGGCCCGTTGTCGCTCCAAATTCGTCGCCGACCCGCGCCAGATGCCGGCCCGTATCGTCGAACAGCTCGGTCGGAAACGGCCCGCTGCCAACGCGCGTGGTATAGGCCTTGACGATTCCAAAAACATAATCGATACAGCGCGGACCGATTCCGGTACCGGTTGCGGCACTGCCCGCGGTCGTATTAGACGAGGTGACATACGGATACGTCCCATGATCGACATCAAGTAACGCACCCTGCGCTCCTTCAAACAGCACGCTTTCCCCATCCTGACAATAGCGATCGAGTTTTCCTGTTACGTCGGCGATGAATGGTTTCACACGCTCTGCCAATTTGAACGAGTCATCCAGCACCGACTGCAAATTCACCTCGTCGGCACCAAGGTATTCCCGCAGAACGAAATTGTGAAAATCGAGTAGCTCGCCGAGCTTGGTCGTGAAGACTCCAGGCTGAAAAAGATCGGACAATCGAACCGCGCGCCGGGCAACCTTGTCTTCGTATGCGGGTCCGATGCCCCGACCCGTGGTCCCGATAGCCCGACCACCTCGCGCTTTTTCCCGTGCCTTATCGAGCGCAACATGCGACGGCAGAATCAACGGACACCCCGGACTGATTCCGAGCCGGCCGCCAACGTCAAGACCTCTTGCATTCAGGCCGTCGATCTCCTCCATCAAGGCCGGCAATGACAGCACAACGCCGTTGCCGATGAGACATTCGACATTGTCGCGCAGTATTCCGGAGGGAATCAGATGCAGAACGGTCTTTTCCCCGTCGATCACCAGTGTATGACCGGCATTGTGTCCGCCCTGAAACCGGACCACGGCGGCGACACGTTCAGTCAGCAAATCGACGATCTTGCCCTTGCCCTCGTCGCCCCACTGTGTACCGATGACTACAACATTCTTACCCATAACGATAGGCTCTAGGCTCTAGTTCTGTTGATAAGACGACGCTGCGACATCCTAGCGCCTGTGGCCTAGGGGCTTCTTACTTTTCGTCATCCTCTTACGAAATACAGCAACAACAGTCCTGCAAGGATGCTGAGCAGACCAAAGGTTCTCAGCGTTTTTTCATCCAATTGCAACACGAGCGCGAATGTCTTTTTTAGATTAGATGGACTGGCAAAGGGCATAATACCTTCGAGAATCAGGACCAGTGCGAGCGCCGCAAGTAAATCGCTCCAGTTCATCGCCAGAGTTACGATTCAGCCGTCGTATTATTGGAATTAAGGGATTTGGACTCAGTCGCCCTGCCGGTTACCCAGATATTTGAAGAAGTCGCTGTCGGGCTTCAGTAACAGCAAATCCTGTTCGAGTCCGATAGAGTTCCGGTACGCCTGCATGCTTCGATAAAAAGCGTAAAACTCCTCATTCTTTGTATAAGCCCGGGCGTATATGTCGGCCGAACGGGCATCGCCCTGGCCACGGATTATCTCCGCATCCCGGTATGCACTCGCCTCGATTTCAATACTCTGCCGGTCAGCGCTGGACCGGATCTGTTCGGATCGCTCAAATCCTTCAGCGCGAAGTTGCTTCGCAATACGGGCCCGTTCCTGTCGCATGCGGTTAAATACAGATTCGCTGACCGCGTCGGGCAGATCAATTCGCTTCACCCGGATATCAATAATTTCAACACCGAAATCAGCAGCCCGAGCTTGCGAGGTCACCAGCATTTCGTCCAGCAGCTGAGATCGCTCGGCCGATACAACCTGTCTGATGGTTCGTTCCGCGAATTGTCTCTTCAGCCCATCGGTAACGATTGCCAGCAATCGATCCCCGGCACCCTCGTAGCTGCCCAGTGTCGCCCTGTAAAAAGCTGCTACGTCGTGAATGCGCCATTTAACGAAAAAATCGACATTGACGTACTTGCGCTCGCCCGTGATAAAGCGCTCCGGGCGATTGTCGATCGTCAAGATGCGTTTGTTGAACTTCCGTATGCTATGAACCACCGGCAGTTTGTAATGCAACCCGGGCTCGTAATCAGACTTGATAATTTCACCAAAGCGAAATTTGATTGCATGCTCCTTCGGATTCACCGTAAAAACCGACATAGAGCCAATCAGGGCCACCAGGCCGACAACGATGATCAATACATTGAATCGCACGCCCATTATCGTTACCTCCTCGGTCGGCTGGAGTCAGCCGCTTCGCGATTAGCCGAACCAGCGTCTGACGGCCTGCTGCCAGCCGAGGGTGCGGTAAATGCCGCATCGGGCCCTTGGCGCCGGGTGCGTTGCTCGAGCAGCTTGTCCACCGGCAGATAGACAAGGTTGCCAGAACCCTCGGTGTCCATCAGTACTTTGCTGGAATCTCTCAAAACCTGTTCCATGGTTTCGAGATAGAGCCGTTGCCGGGTAACGTCCGGCGCCTTTTCATACTCCGCTAGCACCTGGGTGAAACGGCTGGCCTCACCTTCAGCATCGGCGACGACGCGGGCCTTGTACGCTTCCGCCTCCTGGAGTTGTCTTGCCGCCTGGCCGCGAGCACGCGGGACAATATCGTTCGAATAACCTTCGGCCTCGAGAATCAACCGCTCCTTGTCTTCCCTGGCCTTGGTGGCATCATCGACAGCCGTTTTGACCTGTGGCGGCGGCGTTGCATCGGTAAGTTGCACACCTATTACAACAATTCCGGTGCCGTACTCGTCCAGAATATTCTGCAGGAGCGTCTTGGTCTGATCGACGATTCCGATTCGATCGAGTTCGAGTACCGTTTCGGCGTCGTTTTTGCCGACGATCTCACGAATCGCACTCTGTGAAGCCTGCTGCAATGTTACATCGGGATCCAGCACATTGAACAGGTAGTCAACGGGATTCCGGCGCTGGTATTGCACCGTCGTCGAGATCGTTACGATGTTCTCGTCGGCTGTCAACATCGGAACATTCGTATAGGGGTACTCACGGATACTCGACACATTGACCTTTTCTACGGTGTCGACCAGCGGTATCCGCCAGTGCAGTCCGGGGCCGGTATCACCGATATATACCCCAAATCGTGTGACCACGCCCCGTTCAGGCGCATCAACTTTGTAAATACCCCAGGCCGCCCATAACGCAACCGCTCCCAGCAGAATAAAACCTAAATTAATACCACCGTTGCCGCTTTTGCCACCACGACGGCGGCGGCCGCCGCCAAACAAACCGCTGAGTCTGTTCTGAAGATTACGGACGACTTCATCCAGATCAGGCGGCTGTTGTTTGCCGCGCCCGTCGCCCCATGGATTTTTTCCGTTACCGGATTCGTTCCAGCCCATTTCTTAACCCAGTCAGATTGTTTATTCGGTGCCCTCGGTCGCAGTGTCGGATTTTCTAAACTCCCCCTTCACTGCACAAGGTTCACTCACCAGATCAATATGATCGAGCCCTTCGCGCCGGCAAAGTTCCTCCAGCGCTCCCTTTTCTATTTCAAGCTCGAGTTCCCAGTTACCATCGCCATCCAAACGCTCATCAAGCACCGCGCCAAGCTCGAACAGTTGCCCGCGGATTTTCCCCGCGCCGCCAGGCAATCTGACTATACTCCGAACGATACGCTGCCTGATATGCGACGCAACCGCGTGTTTCAGCAGATCAATACCTTCGCCCGTCGCCGCGGATACCCAGACCGCCACGATTCGGCCATCCCGGTCCCGGTCTACTCTCGGCTCCACACCGGTCAGGTCGATCTTGTTATGCACTTCCAATTGTGGCACATCCCCGGCGCCGATAGCTTTCAAAACATCGTTGACCTGTCCGACCCGCTCCTGCCGGTCCTCATCGCCCGAATCGATCACATGCAACAAAAGGCCGGCATCACGCGTTTCCTCCAGCGTCGATTGAAATGCCGCTACCAGCTCGTGAGGCAAATCGCGAATAAAGCCAACGGTGTCGGCGAGCACGACCTTTTTGACTGTCGGCAGTTCCAGACGACGCAGCGTGGGATCCAGGGTCGCAAAAAGTTGATCGGCGGAATAGACATCGGCGCCGGTCAACTTGTTAAACAAGGTACTTTTGCCGGAGTTGGTATACCCCACCAGCGATACCGTCGGTGTGCCATGTTTGAACCTGGTTTTGCGGCCTTGTTCCCGTTGATTGGCGAGTTTGCCGAGTCTTCGGTTCAGAGTCTTGATTCTCTGCCCGATCAGACGCCGGTCTGTTTCCAATTGTGTTTCACCCGGCCCCCTGAGCCCGATACCGCCTTTTTGTCTTTCGAGGTGAGTCCAGCCTCGTATCAGGCGCGTCGAAAGGTGTTTTAGTTGCGCAAGTTCGACTTGCAGCTTGCCTTCAAAAGTTCGGGCCCGCTGCGCAAAGATGTCCAGTATCAGTCCGTTTCGGTCGAGTACCCGACAGGACAACTCCTGCTCGAGGTTTCGCTCCTGGCTCGGCGTAAGCGCGTGATCGAATATCACCAGGTCGGCATCCAGCGCCTCGGTGGCATCGCGGATTTCGCTGACTTTTCCCGAACCGAGCAGGTAGCGGGGCTGCGGTGTGGCACGCGTCGTTGTTATCGTCGCCAGAGCCTCAGCACCGGCGGACCAGACAAGATCCTCGAATTCCCTTATGTCATCAGTGTCAACATTTCTCCCGAATGCGACATGGACGAGAATCGCCCGCTCACCACTCTGTGCGTGTTCAAACAATCAACGATCTCCTGACCATACGGCGATTACTCAGCGTCTTCCCCCTTGTTGTCTTCTTCCCCCTTGTTGTCTTCAGATGCAAAACTCATTCGCACGTTTCGTGCCGGCACGACGGTGGAAATAGCGTGCTTGTAAACCATCTGACTGACGGCGTTTTTCAACAACACGACGAACTGGTCGAACGACTCGATTTGCCCTTGCAACTTGATCCCGTTCACGAGGTATATGGAGACCGGTATCTTTTCCTTCCTTAAAACGTTCAGAAAAGGGTCCTGCAGGGATTGCCCTTTGGCCATCAGTATCTCCTTGTTTTTATTGTGTTTATTATTATTCTATTCCGTGGCCCGCAGTCGGGGAGCAGTCTCCGACCGGTCGGTTCGGCAAACTGCTGGTCCTGTCTGGCAATACTAGCACAGCCCGCCGGGGTTGGGCGTGCCTCAAGGTCCGAGTTTCCGGGCAAGATACCCAGCAACATTTTTTTTGATTGCTGACTCGAAACAATCAACTGAATATAGTTCTCGCTCGGCTTTTAGCCAGGTTAGTTGCCGTTTCGCAAGTTGCCGGGTTGCAAGCCTGGCTTTTTGTTTAGCGTTTTCAAGATCGTCCTTCCCATCGAAATAGTCCCAAAATTGCCGGTACCCGACGCATCGCATTGATGGTTTGTCGCGATCGAGATCAGGCCTGGCATGCAGCTGGCGTACCTCATCGAGAAAACCCTGAGCCATCATCGCGTCGAATCGATCACTGATGCGTTCTCGCAGCTCATGGCGATCTGATGGAACAAGACCTATCTTCAAAAAGGACACATCCGGCGCCCCCTGTTCGCCCCTCCGCTGCAGCCCGGTCATGGTTTCACCGCTTATCATGTACACCTCCAGCGCGCGCTGGATTCTCTGTGCATCCTCCGGTTTGATCCGTAACGCTGCGGCGGGATCGACTTCCGCAAGTTCAGCATGCAGGACTGACCATCCGAGTTCACGGGCTCGCTGATCGATTTCCTCTCTCACATCCGGGTTTGCTTCCGGCAGGTCGGCAATACCTTGCTGCAATATCCTGAAATACATCATCGTGCCGCCGACCAGGAGCGGTACGTTACCGTCGGACAGAATATTCTCTATCTCCCGGGTTGCGTCCTTGAGGAATCGTCCGGCTGAATAGGGCTCGGCCGGGTCGAGAATATTGATCAGGCGATGGGGCGCAACCTTCAGGATTTCCGGACCGGGTTTTGCCGTACCTATGTCCATCCCGCGATAGATCATTGCCGAATCGACGCTGATGATTTCGCAAGGCAACTCGTTGACAAGAGAAACTGCCAGACCAGTTTTGCCGCAGGCCGTTGGGCCCATGAGTAGAATCGCAGATGGCCGGGAAGTCGTCACACCGGCAGATCAGCGGCCACGAAGAAACAGTTTATCCAGCTCTCCGACAGTCAGTTGAGTCCAGGTAGGTCGTCCATGATTGCACTGATCGCTGCGCTCCGTCTGTTCCATTTGCCGCAGCAGCGCGTTCATCTCCGGGATAGTCAGTTTCCGATTGGCCCGAATCGACGCGTGGCACGCAAGGTTGCCGAGAATCTCATTGAGGCGTTCGCGGGGGCGATTCGATGCACCCACCAGGTTCAGGTCCGCGATCACATCGCGGATAAGTGATTCAATGTCCGTATCCCGCAGATAAATCGGGACTTCACGGACCAGTACACTTGTCGGTCCCGAGCGAACCAGTTCGAAACCCAGCCGTGACAATTCGGTTGCTTCCGCTTCTACCCGATCCGCTTCAGGCTCCGTAACCGTCACGGAAACCGGAATGAGCAGCGGTTGTGACGTTAGACCACCCGCATCAAACGCCATTTTCATTTTTTCATATGTAATGCGTTCGTGAGCGGCGTGCATGTCCACGACGATCAGACCTTCCGAATTCTGAGCCAGAATATATACGCCGTGCAGCTGTCCGATGGCATAGCCAAGGGGTGCATTCCTATCGGTTGCTGAATGCCCTTCAGTGCTGTCCGCTGGCTGCGAGTAGCTGGCAATTTTGTCCGCGACTGCGATCGGCATCGGCCGCTGATCCGTCCCGTGGCCCAACCTCACGCTATCAGTTCTCAACATCTGCGCCGGCGGTACATCGAGTTGCCCGGCAGTGGTGCCGGATAAAACGCGTTCAACAGTTCGGAATACGAAATCGTGCACGCCCCGACCGTCGCGAAATCGCACTTCATGCTTGGTCGGGTGAGCATTGACATCGACTTGCCCGGGATCCAGGTCGAGATACAGCACGTAGGCGGGATGCCGTCCTGAGTACAAAACGTCGGCATACCCCTGGCGAACCGCGTGACTCAGTGTCTTATCCCGAATCGCCCGACCGTTCAGAAAAAAATATTGCAGGTCCGACTGACTGCGGGAAAACGCCGGCAGCGCCAGCCATCCGGACAACCGGAGCGTTCCGATCCTATGGTCTACATACAACGCGTTGTCGATAAACGCCTGACCGCACAGATCGGCAACCCGTCGCTCCTTTTCCGGCTGCTCAACAGCAACCGGCAAATGCATAACCGGGCGTGAGTTGTGCCGGAGGATAAACTCGGTGTCAAAACGACTCAGAGCCAGGCGCCGGACTACTGTCTGCAGATGCCTGAACTCGGTTTTCGCCGATTTTAGAAACTTGCGTCGAGCCGGCGTATTAAAGAAGAGATCCCGAACCTCGACTGTCGTACCCACCGGGTGAGCCGCCGGCCCGGGTCCCCTGGATTGGCCGTTCTCCATGCTAACCCGCCAACCTGATTCGCTCGCGCCGGTACGCGATGTCAAGGTCAGACGCGAAACCGAAGCCATGCTGGGCAGCGCTTCACCGCGAAAGCCCAGGGAATCGATACATTCCAGGTCAGCCAGAGAAGAAATCTTGCTCGTTGCGTGACGCATCAATGCCAGATTGAGATCTTCACGCCGCATCCCGGTACCGTTATCGCGCACACGACACAAACCGACACCGCCTTTTTCGGTTTCGACCTCAACGCGACTGGCCCCGGCGTCCAGACTGTTTTCCAGCAGCTCCTTGACGATTGACGCCGGGCGCTCGACCACTTCGCCGGCGGCGATTTGGTTTATAAGTTGTGGAGAAAGCTGACGGATTGGCACGATCGGCACTATGCACCTATCACGTGACAATGCAAGAAGACCGGGAGCGCTGAAACGAACTGAATCTATGAGTCGCGCGCGACTAAGGCCGTAGAGCCGAGGGCCTAGCGCCCAGCGCCTTTTTGTGAATTCAGGTACCTGCAATCGGAATCTTTAGTACCTGCCCGATCTGAATCGTATCGCCGTTAATCCCGTTCTCTGTTTTCAGCCGACGCACACTCACGTTGTAGCGGTCGGCGATTTTCGACAGCGAGTCGCCTCGAATGGTGACATGCTCAATTGCTGACAGGCGTTGGCCCTCGTCCAATGACGCTAAGCGCGTACCGACTGGCGGATGGTTATAAAAGTATTCCAGAATGCCGCGGTGCAACGCGCGTGCCAGCTTTTCCTGGTGATCCTTGCTGCGCAGGTTCGCCTCTTCCCTGGGATTGGATATGAAGGCGGTTTCCACCAGGATCGACGGGATGTCCGGCGATTTCAGTACAACAAACCCGGCCTGTTGCACGGTTTTTTTTCTGACCCGGCCGACTCTTGTCAATTCGCCAAGTACCGCTTCGCCGGCGGCCATGCTTGCGCTGATCGTCGCACTCTGTGACAAATCCAGCAGAACCGATGCGAGCATGTCGTCTTTGTCATCAAGGCTGACGCCACCGACCAGGTCCGCGGCATTCTCCCTTTCGGCCAGCCAGCGGGCCGCTTCATCGCCGGCGCCGTGGGCCGACAAAACGTAAACCGATGAACCGCGTGCGCGCTCGTCACGAAACGCGTCGGCATGAATGGAGATAAACAGGTCGGCGCTGTGGCTGCGCGCGTTTTCGATCCGCCGACGCAGCGACACGTTGTAGTCACCATTTCGAACCAGCACCGCGCGCATGCCGGGTTCACTATTAATATTGTGATGCAAGCGGCGGCTGATTTGCATGACAACATCCTTTTCCCGCGTGCCTTTTCGTCCACTGGCACCGGGATCTTCCCCGCCGTGTCCGGGATCGATTGCCACGACCACATCACGCCCATCCGGGCCGGGCGCCGGAGCAACCTTGACCGGCACCCCGTCGCCCGGGCGCGCCAGATCGATAACCAGGCGGTGCCCGTAGGTATCATTGGGTTGGGCGTAAAAACTACGCGGTTTGACCGGCTGACTGAGATCGAGTACGACCCGCAGATCGCCGTTCAGTCGTGGTGCGCTCCTGATCCGGGTGACATAGCCCTGACCCTCGGGCAGGGGTGTCAAAGTTTCGTCACGATGTCCGGGATGCAGGTCGATCACGACCCGGGACGGATTATCAAGCGGAAACAGGCTGTGCTCGACGGGGTGGCTGATATCCAGAACAACACGAGTGTTGTCCGGGGCAGCCCAGATTCGAATGCCCTCGACTACCGCCGGCAGGTCGGCGGGAGCAACCGAAGCCCAGGGAACTGCGCAAATTGCCGCCAAAAAAAGTCGGAGGAAAGCAGGACGCATAGACCAGCAAAATCCGATTGATTGCCGTACGGGCGTATGTATACAGAAATTCTCAGAATTTTCAATATTTATCCTTAAATATTATAAGGATAGAAGCTGAATCTAAAGTAACTATTAGTTTTCGCTTGCAGTGACAAGGGCAAGTACGGCACGACCGCGCGCGCTATGCGCGTCCAGGTCGGCAATTCGGCCGGAGTCTTCAAACTCAAGGCCCACCGTCAAATCGGGGCGCAGGGGGAAACCGCGAGCACGTTCGGGCCATTCCACCAGACAGATTGCGCTCTGGTCCGGAAGGTCCCTGAGACCGAGAAACTCGAGTTCTTCACTGTCCGTGAGACGGTACAGATCCAGGTGATAGATGCACCAGTCGTCCACGTCGTAGGGTTCGAGCAGTGTAAAACTCGGACTGGGCACACGGCCCGTGAATCCCAATGCGCGCAGAAAACCTCGCGCCAATGTTGTCTTCCCGGTACCAAGCTCGCCACGCAAGGCAACAATGCAGTTGGCCTGGTCCTGATCCGCAATAATGGCCGCGGCCAGAAGAGCGCCCAGGTCGGTCGTGGATTCCGGGGTCGGCAATCGGCGCATCGGGTTACGGATTAACCAGTTGACGGATATGCGGGAACAATTCACCCGCGTGGGTGCCGCGTTCACCGGCAAGGGCCGCGGCATCGCCAGCTTTTGCATGGATCAGAACAGCCGCACGGGTGGCCAGGATGCGATCGGCGCACTGTGCAACAATTGCCGCAAGCGTCCCCGTCAAAACGTCGCCCATACCGGGAGTCGCCATACCCGGATTTCCCCGATCACAAACCCAGGGCGACTCGCCGCCCTCAGCAACCAAGGTTCCGGCGCCCTTCAGCACGGCGATGCCTCCGTAACGCCCAACAAGGTCCTGGACTCTTTGCAGTCGGTTTTGTTGAATCTCTCCGGTAGTGACGCCTAGCAGCCGGGCCGCCTCGCCGGGATGTGGCGTCAAAATCCAGTCATCCTGGCTTTGCGGTGCTTGCGAAAGAAGATTCAATCCATCGGCGTCAATAATTTTTGGCCCAGTCCAACCCATTGTCGCTTCAAATACCTGCCTCCCCCAGTTAGTTTGTCCGAGACCGGGCCCAATCGCGACGATATCAGCACGCGTGAACAATTCTTCGAGTTCCGCCGCATCAACGATGCCGCGGCACATGATTTCCGGACGGCTGCCAACGATAAGTTCGACGTGTTCGGGAATCGTGGCGACCGTTACCAATCCCGCTCCAGCCTGTAAGGCCGCTTCACCCGCCAGCAAGATGGCGCCGGCCATGCCGCTGCCGCCACCAATCAGCAGCACATGTCCGCTTTCGCCTTTGTGGCTGGTCCGACGCCGGGGAGGCAGGGCTTCACCTATTACCTGATCGTCTATGCGACGCATCGTGCACGGAACTGCAGCGCCAACATCATCCGGGATTTCCAGATCGTGAAACAGGACGGTCCCGGTGTAATCCACTCCGTGGCCAAGATAAAAACCCTGTTTTAGACCGACAAACGTCGTAGTAATGTCGGCTCGTATCGCAGTGCCCATGGCCTCGCCGGTGTTGGCGTTGAGGCCGCTCGGAACATCAATGGCAAAAACCGGGCAATCTGCAGCGTTGATTGCGTTGATGATTGCAGCGATGTCGTCGCGTAATGGCCGCTCGAGACCGGTACCCAATACGGCGTCGATCACTATGTCCGCAGACTCGATCAGTGATTCTGACCAATCAGCCGGCGACTTGCCGGTGGCTACAAAATCCCTATACGCACAACCAGCATCACCGCTGAGTTTCCCGACGTCACCGGTCGCCGCCACGGTCACTTCGAAATTCTGCTCGCCGGCCAGCCGGGCCAAAACGTAGCCATCGCCGCCATTATTTCCGCCTCCGCAAACGATCAGCAGACGGGTGGCTTGCGGCCAGTGCTCGCGCAGGTCAGCCAAGGCGCACTGGCCAGCGCGCGTCATCAACGTATAGCCGGGGATACCACAATCCTGTATGGCCACCCGGTCCAGCTCCCGCACACCGGCGGTGTCCCTGATGCAGATTGGCAGCGTGGACATGGCCGGAATTATACTGGCTCGTCCGTTTGCGCGAGGAGGTTGTGCCACCCATGGCAACCGACCCGAACATCGACTTGTCTGAGCTGGCCACACAAATCAAATCGTGGGGGCAGGAGCTGGGATTTCAGCAGGTTGGCATCGCCAATACCGACCTCGAGGGTGATGAACACCGACTCGCGGCGTGGCTGAGCAACTCGTTGCATGGCGAAATGGACTACATGGCGCGCCATGGCAAGAGACGGAGCCGGCCGGCGGATCTTGTACCAGGTACGGTGCGGGTAATATCAGTTCGTATGAATTACCTCACTGAAGACCCGGATGATATCGATGCCGTGCTGGACCGCAGCCAACTTGGTTTCGTGTCCCGCTACGCGCTTGGTCGTGACTATCACAAGGTAATGCGCAAACGGCTGCAGCGGCTCGCCGATCGCATCGAACAGCAAGTCGGCGCTTTCGGTTACCGTGCTTTCGTAGACAGTGCTCCGGTACTGGAGAAAGCGCTGGCACGAAATGCCGGGCTCGGTTGGATCGGCAAACATACCAACCTGCTCCACCGCGAAGCCGGTTCATGGTTTTTTCTCGGTGAGCTGTATACGGATCTGGCGTTGCCGGTGGATACGCCGGGTACGGATCATTGCGGCAGCTGTCGCGCCTGTATCGATATCTGTCCGACCAACGCGATCGTTGCCCCGTATCAGTTGGATGCGCGCCGCTGCATTTCCTATCTGACGATAGAGCTCAGCGGCACCATTCCAGTCGAGTTTCGCGAGGCGATGGGCAACCGCATTTATGGCTGCGACGATTGTCAGCTAGTCTGACCGTGGAATAAGTTTGCCCGGCAGACGGGTGAACAGGATTTTACGCCGCGACACGAGCTGGATGGCGCCGCGCTTGTGGATCTATTCGCCTGGTCCAAGGAAGAGTTCCTCAAGAAAACCGAGGGCAGCGCGATACGAAGGATCGGCTACGAGCAATGGCTAAGGAACATCGCCGTCGCATTGGGGAATGCACCAACCTCTGAGGATGTCGTCTCGGCACTCAATGCCCGATTAGAAGACCCGTCAGCCGTGGTGAGAGAACATGTTGAGTGGGCAGTGGAGCAACATACTACGGCAACGTGAGTCCGCAGGCCGCAGGCTGCAATAGTTGTCACCGGCAGCATGACGGATAATCAAAAAAGCCGAAATTGCGGCATTTCGACTGCGGTCTGAAGTCTGTGATCGACAACTGTCGGTCACGCCGGGCGCGACACGCCGATGTTATCGATCAGTCTGGCATTGGACAACCATGCCGCCGCGAGAATCCGAAATTCCGTGCAATCCGGCTTCGGCTCACCGAGCGTGCCGGCATCCCGAACGGAAAAGTAGTCCGGTCTGAAACCGGCCGAACTCAAGCGATGCATGGAACTAGTTTCGATTTCGGTGATGGTTGTGTCATTTTTCTGCAGTTGATGACCTGCGTCAGTCAGAGTCCGGTAAAGCTCGGGTGCCCGGTGTCGTTCACTCTCCGTCAAATAACGATTTCGTGAACTCATTGCCAGACCGTCCACCTCGCGAATGGTTGGCGAGCCGATTATTTCTACCGCAAGACGCAGATCACGAATCAGCCGGCGTATAACGGCCAGTTGTTGGAAATCCTTTTCGCCAAAAACCGCTACGTCGGGTTGAACAATGTTGAACAAACGAGTGATTACAGTGGCAACACCGGTAAAGTGTCCGGGCCGAAATTCACCGCACAGTATGTCCGACAACTCCGGCACTTCGATCCGAGTCGATTTCCCCCGGTCTCCAGGATAGATCTCGCCCACGTCGGGCGTAAACAGGAGGTCAACGCCCGCGTCATCCAGCGCTCTTCGATCGTTCACGAAGGTTCGTGGATAGGATGCGAAATCTTCCCGTGGTCCGAACTGCAGCGGGTTCACAAAAATGCTGACTACTATTGCGTCGACGCTTTCCCGGCGCGCAGTATCGATGAGACTCAAATGGCCTTGATGCAGGTTGCCCATAGTGGGCACAAACGCGATGCGCCTTGCATTGTTTCGCAGCGTCGCAATCCGTCTGCGGACGCCCGCAACAGTTGCACTGATATGCATGCCCTCGGGCCTAGCTGAAACAGTGTTCGGGGGCCGGATAGCTGCCATCTTTTACCGCCGCGACAAAATCAGCGACGGCCTCCTGGGGAGTAGTTGCCGCATCCATAAAATTTTTTGCAAAGCGTGGCGTTCGCCCGAGCGTTATATTCAGGATGTCGTAGAGAACCAGGATCTGTCCATCGACATCCGGCCCGGCACCAATGCCGATAACCGGTACTTTGATCTCCTCGGCGATGCGCGAACCCAGTTCGGAGGGCATGCACTCGAGCAAGACAATATCTGCCCCGGCTTGCTCCAGGGACTTCGCGTCAGCGACCATGCGCCGGGCCGCTGATTTTTCACGGCCCTGAACGCGCATGCCGCCGAGTTTGTGAACCGACTGCGGGCGCAATCCGATATGTGCACACACCGGTACATCATGCAACACCAGGTGTTCGACGATTTCTGCCTGACTGGCGCTGCCTTCCAGTTTGACCATCTTGGCACCGCCTTCCTGCATCATCCTTGCTGCGTTTGCAACGGCCTGGTCTTTGTCGGTGTAGCTCATGAACGGCATGTCGGCAACCAGAAAGGCGCGACTTACACCAGCGGCACAGGCCCGCGTGTGATAGACGATTTCGTCGACGGTTACAGGAACGGTCGTCTCATGTCCCTGAATCACCATGCCCAGCGAGTCGCAGACCAGCACCAGGTCCACTCCGGCCTCGTCCACCAGCGCTCCGAAACTCGCATCGTAGGCGGTAAGACAGGCGATTTTCTCGCTCTGCTGCTTCATATCTAGCAGCGAGGTTAACGATACGGGTTTTTCTCCGGTGTCTCTTCGTTGTAAGTGCTTATACATCTTGAAAAAGGCTCTAGGCTCTAGGCGCTAGGACAACCGCTCCGCGGGCGCCTTCTCTTTATATTCATTATTCTCATTCTGATCTTTGTGGTCATTTTCGGCGCAAGCGCAACTTCCCGCTTTTATTACACAATCGGTGCCGGGTTGAAGTAATGGCGTCCACTGCGGACGCGTGAAATCTCACGAAACAGCAGGTCATAATCGTCCTCGTTGTCGACCAGGTCAACATGGGCAGTATTTACGATCAGTAACGGAGACTGGTCGAAATCGTGGAAAAACCGGGCATACGCCTCCATCAATCGCTCAAGGTAGTCGCGTCGAATCAGTCTTTCATAACTGATATTTCTGATGGATAGCCGTTCCAGCAATACTTCGACCGGCGCCTGGAGATAGATAACCAGATCGGGTTGCGGTACATCCACCGACAGCTTGCTGTATACCTGTTCGTACAGTTGAAATTCTTCTTCGTCAAGCGTAACACCCGCAAACAGACGATCTTTTTCCAGCAGAAAATCAGCAACGCGGACCGGATTAAACAGATCCGTCTGCCGCATGGTTTCGATGAGTCGTACTCTTTGGAAAAGGAAAAAAAGTTGTGCGGGCAAGGCTCCGTTGCGTGGATCGCGATAGAAGCGCTCCAGAAACGGATTCTCATCCGGTTGCTCGAGAATGAGTTCGCTGCCAAAGCTGGTAGCGAGCCGGCGTGCCAGCGTGGTCTTACCGGCACCAATCGGACCTTCGACAACTACAAACCTGGGCAAGCTGGCGGACATCTCAGCCGGACCCCTCTTTTATTATCGTGTCAGAAATCACCCGAAGATCTTTGTCCGATACCTGTTCCAGCAGGTCTCTGACCGAACCCATACCAGGGATAGCAAGTTCCAGCGCGATTTCGGCCAGAGGATACAGAACAAAACTGCGGTGCGGTATCCCCGGATGCGGCACGGTAATGGTATCGGTTTCGAGCGCGGTGTCACCGTAAACCAGCAGATCGAGATCGAGAGTCCGCGGCCCCCAGCGCGACTCATTGCGGATCCGCCCATGGCCTTGTTCCAGTTGTAACAGCCGGTCAAACAGTTCTGCAGCCGACAAGGTCGTCAACAATCCCGCAACCGCATTTACAAAATCCGGCTGATCCGGGGGCCCCATCGGCGGCGATTGATATAGCTGCGAACGTGCAATCAGCCGAGTTGCCGGCAAGACCGCCAGATCATCCAGCGCGGTGGTCAGATGGCTTCTCGGTTCGGACTGATTGCTGCCGAGACCGACGTATGCGGGCACCCAGATTGTTGAGCGCGTCATTGCCCCGAACTTTCTCAGTCAGTCTTTTCACGACGGCGCCGGTTGCGCCCATGTTGGCTGCGGCCCCGTTGTTGTTGCGGGGTGCGTTTTTTTACCGGTTGTTGTTGTGGAGCATGAGCTGCAGCGCCGTTGCCCAGCCGCTGCTTCCACCACGATGCTATATCGCGGTCGATCTCGCCGGCTTCAGCGCGTAGTAGCATCAAATCGTAGGCGGCCCGGAATCTGGGGTGGTGAATCAGGCGATTTACCCGCTGCCGTTGATGATTTTCAAACCGCGGTTGCAGACTCAGGATGTCCCGCATCGGTGCAACGAGTCTCCGTGGCAGCGAAACGTGAGCCTGCTGATCCTGCGCGACCTGACCCGTTGCCATGTGAAGCGCCGCAATGCGGCCCAGATGCTCTTCCTCCACCAGGACTTCGGCCCGTTTCAGGATGGGGTGCCAGAGCATGACCGCAAACAGAAAGACTGCCGTAACCGGCTTGTCTTCCTGAACCCGGGTATCGGTATTCAAAAGCGCGTGCCGGATCAATTGCTCGAACACCGGTGAAGCATGCAGGCTGTCTTCCGTTTGTGGGAACAGATATCGCAACAGATCATAACGTCGCAGCAACTCGTAACATCTAAATGCTGATCCCCTGAGAAACAGTTTCAGAACTTCTTCAAACAAGCGAGCCGGTGGAACTTCCGCCAGCAACGGGCCGAATTCCGTTAGTGGACTTTCGGATTTTGCCTCAATTTTGAAATCAAGCTTGGCTGCGAATCGGATCGCTCGCAACATTCGCACGGGATCTTCGCGGTAACGGACAGCCGGATCGCCTATCAATCGCAAGACGCGATTCTTAACGTCGTCCATGCCACCGACGAAATCCCACAGGGAAAAGTCGTCGATGTTGTAATACAGCGCGTTGGCGGTGAAATCGCGTCTCCAGACATCTTCCTCAATTGACCCGAACACATTGTCCCGCAGAATTCGGCCCGTACTGTCGAGTTCGTGTGTTCCGTGATTGTCATCGGATGTCCCGCGAAACGTGGCGACTTCCACGATTTCGCGACCGAAATGAATATGAGCCAGTCGAAATCGTCGGCCGATCAGCCGACAATTGCGAAACAGGTCGCGAACCTCGTTGGGACGTGCATCCGTTGCCACGTCGAAATCCTTCGGGTGCAGTCCCAGCAGCAAGTCCCGAACGCCACCTCCGACCAGAAATGCCTGATAACCCGCCCCCTTGAGTCGATACAAGACTTTGAGCGCGCTTTTCGATATATCGGATCGGGAAACGTTGTGTTGGGGACGCGGGATGACCCGGGGTTGCGGTTTCTTTGTTTCTCTTTTCCTAATCAAAAAATATCCGCTTTCTTGAGCATTAACAGGCGGACCGTATAATAGCATTCCCACCTGACAGCGACATAAAGCTTCCAGGTTCGCGCTCCCTTCGTCTAGCGGTTGAGGACATCGCCCTCTCAAGGCGGGAACACGGGTTCGAGTCCCGTAGGGAGCGCCATGTTCAGCCG
>CAZJFQ010000042.1:0-19556 GCA_964545335.1 uncultured Gammaproteobacteria bacterium
TACCCCGCTGGATGTTGAGCAGCAGAGTGCGATCGCCACCCGCCACCGCCGTTTCAAATTCATCGACGGTGGCCACGGGTTGGCGGTTGACTGCCAGGATGACATCGTCCGGCCGCAAACCAAGACGCGCGGCGGAACTGTTCCGGTCCACGGTATAAACCATTACTCCTTTGGTACGACCGAACAGGGGATGCCCTTCCTTGATCGGTCCAAAACTCGCACCCTGAAATCTGCCAGCCAGTTCTGAGCCCGATAGCGTGACAGGCTCCGGGGCTACGATTTTTGCCGCCAGCGTTCGATGTTCCCCTTCCCGCAGGATAACCAGCCGGACTGTATCACCGGCCGGCGTCAGACCGATTGCGTTGCGGACCGCCGCCGCGCTGTTCGCCGCTTTGCCATCAACCTGCACGATGACGTCGCCGGGCTCCAGACCGGCTGCATCGGCCGGTGAGTCGTCTACGACCTGCGTGACCACAGCACCGCGATTGGTGCTCAGATCCAGCGCCTCCTGCAGATCCTCATTGAGATCCTGGAGGACCACACCGAGTTCACCGCGTCGAACCTCCCCAAAGGCCACCAGCTGTCGCATCACTTTCAGAGCCATGTCGACGGGGATGGCGAAACCGATGCCGATGTTGCCGCCGGTTGGTCCGATGATCGCCGTGTTGATACCGATCAGTTCCCCGTCGAAGTTGACAAGAGCGCCACCGGAATTGCCCGGGTTGATCGGCGCATCGGTCTGTATGTAATCCTCATACCCGTGGATGCCAAGACTGTTGCGACCCAGCGCACTGACGATACCTGACGTTACAGTCTGACCGAGTCCGAACGGATTGCCGATCGCGACAACAAAATCGCCGACCCTCAGATCATCGACGTTGGCGAACGGCAGTTCCGATAGAGACTCTGCGTCAATCCGTATCAGAGCGACATCCGTGTCGGGATCGCTGCCGATGAGCTCGGCCTCGTAGTTATGGCCGTCGTAAAGCGTCACCGTAATCGAATCCGCCTTGCCGACGACATGGTGATTGGTGAGGATATAGCCCCTGTCGGCATCGATGATGACGCCGGACCCCAGGCTCTGTGTTTCACGCTCGCGCAGGCGGCCCGGCGAACCCTCAAAAAAGCGCCGAAAAAACGGGTCGTTCCAGAACGGATTGTCGCGCACGAGCACGCGGCTGCGGGTTTATATATTCACGACGCCAGGCACCACCTGTTCCAGCATCGGCGCGATCGTTCTGACATTTTCCGGAAGTGCTTCCGGGATCGGCATGGATATGATCAACGCAGCCACGGCCGTAAGCCAGAGGCTGCACCGACACGCTCGGGCATACGACACAGGCGTCTCCATTGACTCGGCCTTTCTTTCAGCCGCTCTCTATTCTAGATGCAAAAACCCGGTGACTGGTCGCGACAGGCACCGCGCTGCGAAGGTTGTCGCGGGTCAAAATCCGGCCGAAAATATGAACCAGTACTTCTCCGTGTCGATGAACAAATTGTCCCCATCGTAAACTGAGTCTGTCTGTGGTCATTAAGATCAAACGCGTCTATGAAAAGCCGGCCGCGCGTGACGGCACGCGCATACTGGTTGACCGTCTTTGGCCGCGTGGCTTGACCAAGGAGGCCGCGGGCATCGATTTGTGGATGAAAGAGGTCTCCCCTTCGAACGAACTTCGGCGTTGGTACGGCCATGATCCGGCAAAATGGGAGGAATTCCGACGCCGATATTTTGCCGAGCTTATCTCCAAGCCGGACGCGGTATCCGTACTGTTAGAGCACATCAGGCACAGTCCCGTCACCTTCGTGTTCAGTTCGAAGGAAACCAAATTGAACAACGCAGTAGCATTGAGAGAATATGTTGACAGCCGTCAGTGAGACCCGATCGCCTTACATTGCACCGCCGCCGAACAGCGAACCTGCCGTCGAGCTATGTCGAAAGGCCACATGGACCCACGACTGCAGGTTGGGCGCATGACACTGAGACCTCGGAACTTTACGATCACCTGTCGAGTCCTATGCAGCGCCGTGGTAGCCGGTCCTCTGCTTTATCGAGGTTTCGTGACGGACGGTGACGCGTACCACTTTCTCGCATTGCTTCTGCTCGCCCCGGTAGCCGGGCTCGTCCTGATTGCCAATTCGCTGTTCTGTCTCTACCGCTACCGCAACTTCGAATCCCCCTGGATTGGTCTTGTGTTCATCGTTATCGGGGTGATCGGGTTTCTTGCGGCATGGCACTATTTTCCTCAGTTCAGGATGTAATGAGCGGTCTCGTTTGGCATCAATAACAACCCGAGACGGCAAAAACCGGCCCTTGTGATTAGGGCCTTAGGTAATAAACTACTTAATAAACATCATATATCTTATTGTAAATATTTTAGTTTATCTCTACGTATAATGGTCTCCGGTCCCTTCCGGTGGCGCCTTTGTAGCGGTGTTTGGCTTCGGGCGAGCCGGGGTGACCTTCATCGGCCGCCTACCCGGCATCCAGTCCCGAGCCGGTTCGGACAGCGGCCACCTCGTCCGGCGTAACCGGTTCACCCGTGTTGCCCCAGCTCAGCATGACGTACGTGAGAATGTCGGCCAGATCCTGATCGCTCAGATGGCTCATGGGCGGCATGACAGCGTTGTAGACCGTGCCGTTGACAGTAATCGGCCCCGACAAGCCCTGAATGGTTGCCCGAATATCTTTTTCGTTGTCATCGCCCAAGTAATCCGATTTCGCCAGCGGGGGAAATGCGCCTCGGAGCCCCTGCCCGTTGGCCTGGTGGCAAACGGCGCAGTTGGTTAAGTATTTCCGTTCCCCCGGATTGCTGACGGCGCTGACCTGCGCCTGGGCCACCTCGGCCTGAGGCACTCCAGGTGCACCTGATTCGCTGGTGCCCTCGACTCTTTGGTCGCAAGCCACCATGGCAACAGCAAACAGGGACGCCAAAATATACTGATTGCTTCGATCGCTCATGTCGGATAAACCTCCCGTTTCCCACGCTGCACGTCCGGCTTTTGCGCACAGTAACAGACCGTGAGCCGCGGCAAAAAAACCTTATCGCGGCAGGGTCTTACGGCCAATAAGCAATAACCGAAACCGCTCTGGGGATACACGACAAGTGGCAGAAAAAGATCAGGTAAAGCTGTACGCGCCGTAGCCGACAACGCTGGAATGGTCACCAGCCGTATCGCCTGAATTTCGCTGGTCCAGTAATTCGGGTTGTAAACCTTTCTGTTTGGCCAGCAGCAGCAGTCCGTTCAGCGGCCGGCAACCGCAAGCGTGATTCGGATCGACAAATTCCGGATCGAGATCAAGGATGGCACGCGTTACTTCGGCATCCAGTTGCAGGGCTTCGTCGTACGCGTAGTAATGGCTGAGATCGGAGCTGATGACGATCAACGTTTCATCCCCACCCCAGATCGATTCCAACACCTTAGCGACCAATTCCGGCGACGCGTCCCCGACCGCCATCGGCACCAGGACAAAGTCGTCGAGCACCGTCTGCAGAAACGGCAGGTGCACTTCGAGACTGTGCTCGAGCGCGTGCACGGCGTCGAGAATACGTACCTCGGGCAACGCCTGTAACGCTTCGATGCCCGTGGAATCGAGCGGAATATCACCCAGCGGCGTACGAAACGCCTGCGCGCTGCTCAGTGCAATACCATGAAACGGGACCCTGTGGCTCGGCCCGAGCAAAGCCACGCGCCGGATCTTGTCATGCAAGGGTTGCAACAGTACGTAAGCACTGGCTGCGATGGCGCCCGAGTAAACATAACCGGCGTGTGGCGCGATAAGCGCTTTCGGGACAATGTCCGGACGGCGGGCTCCCGCCAGATAGCTGTCGACGGATTGCCGCAGCATTTCTGCAGAATCGGGATAGAACGTACCCGCTACAGCTGGCTGCCGGACGTTGAGCGAGCTTGCATTTGTGGATTTCGGGCCCATTATTCGGAGTATATAGTCAATTCGGGCGATGAGCCCCAGCGCGATGGCTGACGCAACGATCAGCGCCGAGCTGGTCGACAAGGATCCCAGTGTCGTGCCGACACGTTACTGGCACGAGCTGGACGACGGACGCATCCAGTGCGATGTTTGCCCGCGTGCCTGCCGGCTGCGGGAAGGCCAGCGCGGCCTGTGTTTTGTCCGCGGCAGAATCAACGATCAGGTGGTCCTGACGACCTGGGGCCGCTCCAGCGGCTTTTGCATCGATCCGATCGAAAAGAAACCCCTCAACCATTTTCTACCCGGGTCACCGGTACTGTCATTTGGAACCGCGGGATGCAACCTGGCATGCAAGTTCTGCCAGAACTGGGACATCAGCAAATCGCGGGAAATCGATACCCTTGCTGACGCGGCTACGCCGGAGAAGCTCGCAACAACAGCAAGTCGATACGGTTGCCGGAGCATCGCATTTACCTACAACGATCCGGTGATCTTCATGGAATATGCGATCGATGCGGCGCAGGCCTGCCGCCAGGTCGATGTCAAAACCGTTGCCGTCACCGCCGGTTACATCTGCGATGAGCCGCGTATCGAGTTTTATCGGTACATGGACGCTGCCAACGTTGATCTGAAGGGGTTTACCGAGCGTTTTTACAAGAAGATCTGCGGCGGCGAACTGCAACCGGTGCTGGATACGCTGGTGTATCTCAAGCACGAAACGGATGTTTGGTTTGAGATAACCACGCTGCTGATCCCGGATGAAAACGATTCAGAAACAGAAATCGAGGAACTGACGCAGTGGGTGATGGAAAACCTGGGCCCCGATGTGCCGTTGCACTTTACCGCTTTCCATCCCGACTGGAAGATGATGGACAAGCCCCACACGCCACCGGCAACGTTGACCAGGGCACGGAAAATTGCACTTAAAAACGGTATTCGTTATGCCTACACGGGCAACGTTCACGACAGCGACGGCGGCACTACGCACTGCCATCAGTGCGGCGAGGCGTTGATCGTGCGGGACTGGTACCGGCTTCTCAGTTGGAAGATCACCGACGACGGCCACTGCAAAACCTGTGGCACCGTTTGTAACGGCATATTCGATGGACCGCCGGGTGATTGGGGTGCCCGACGACAGCCGGTGTATCTGAATACGCTGGTCAACTAATTTACTCTCGATTCCGGTCCCGGCAAAGCCGCTGCGAGAGACTGGCGTTTCCATAGCAGATACAGAGCGGGAATAACTATCAGTGTCAGCGCTGTCGTGCTGATCAGTCCGCCAACCATTGGTGCGGCGATACGGCGCACTACTTCTGATCCGGTACCGCCTCCGAACATTATTGGCAACAATCCGGCAATAATTGCGGCGACAGTCATCATTATCGGCCGCACCCGGAGTAAAGCGCCTTCGATGACAACCTCGCCTACCTGAGCCGACGTCAGGCGCGCTTCGTCCCCCTGTCCACCGAGACGGCGCTCAAGAGCGTGATTAAGATAAACGAGCATTACGACGCCGATTTCGACTGCTACGCCCGCCAGGGCGATAAAGCCAACTCCAACGGCTACCGACATGTTGTAGTCCAACAGGTACAGCAGCCAAAAACCGCCAACCAGTGCCAGCGGCAACGTGCCCATGATTATCAGGACCTCAACGGCTCCGCGGAAACTCAGGTACAGCAACAAGACAATGATGACCAGGGTCATCGGAACGACAAGACTCAACCGTTTTTTGGCACGGACAAGGTACTCGTACTGGCCAGACCAGGTAACCGAATAGCCGGCTGGAAGATCTACGCTGTCACTGACGACTTGCTGTGCGTTGGCCACGTAAGAAGCCAGGTCACGATCCTTGATATCAACGAATATCCAGCCATTCAAACGCGCGTTTTCAGTCTTGATCATGGCCGGCCCATCGTCGATCCGGACGTCGGCGACTTCCTGTAATGGGATTCGTGCCCCCGTCGGTGTGACTATCGGCAGGTTCTTGAGATTGCTGACGGAGTCCCGGACATTGCGCGGATAACGCAGATTAACCGGATATCGCTCCCGACCCTCTACGGATTGAGTCACGTTCATGCCTCCGACCGCGGTGCTGACGACTTCCTGAACGTCAGCGATATTCAAGCCATAGCGCGCTGCCTCGATGCGATTGATGTCAACTGTGACATAGCGCCCCCCGGCAACGCGCTCGGAGTACGCCGACGCTGTGCCCGGCACCTTATGGAGTGCGTCTTCGATCTCCTCCCCGATGGCCTGAATAATTTCCAGGTCAGGCCCCGCCACCTTTATGCCAACCGGTGTCTTGATCCCGGTTGCCAGCATGTCGATGCGAGTCTTGATCGGCATGACCCAGGCATTCGTTAGGCCTGGGAATCGCACGATACTGTCGAGTTCGCGCTTGAGTCCGTCCAGATCCATTCCCTCCCGCCATGCATCTCGTGGCTTGAGCCGGATTATTGTTTCGATCATTGTGAGTGGCGCCGGATCGGTCGCGGTATCAGCCCGGCCAATCTTGCCAAATACCCGCTCCACCTCTGGAACCGTGCGAATTAGGCGATCCGTCTGTTGCAACAGTTCGCGGGCCTTGCCAATCGAGATGGCCGGAAACGTCGTCGGCATATAAAGCAGATCCCCTTCATCGAGATCCGGCATGAACTCCGCCCCCAGTCGCGATAGGGGCCAGATCGTCAGCAGCACCAGGATTGCCGCGCCGGCCAGGAATGGTTTTGGAAAACGGAGCACTGCATTGATAACCGGCCTGTAACCGGCGAGCAGCCAACGGTTCAACGGATTATCGTGCTCCGGTCGCAGGCGTCCGCGAACAAATAGGCCCATCAGTACCGGGACCAGCGTAATCGACAACCCAGCCGCGGCGGCCATCGCATAGGTCTTGGTATACGCGAGTGGCGAAAATAGCCTCCCCTCCTGGGCCTCCAGGGTAAAAACCGGCACGAAACTAAGCGTAATGATGAGTAGCGAAAAGAAAAGCGGTGGCCCGACCTCTACAGTGGCTTTTCGAACCAGGCGCCATCTGTTTTCGTCAGTCAAACCTTCCCTCTCGATGTGTTTGTGTAGGTTTTCGATCATCACGATGGCTGCATCGACCATGGCGCCGATCGCAATCGCTATGCCACCGAGAGACATGATGTTGGCGTTGATACCCTGGCCGCGCATGATGATGAATGCGACCAGGATTCCAATCGGCAGGCTGACAACGATGACGAGCGAGGAGCGCAGGTGAAAAAGAAACACCGCGCAGACAAGGGCCACAACCAGGAACTCCTCAACCAGCCGGTTTTTTAGAGTGTCCACGGCACGTTCAATCAGGCCGGACCGGTCATAGGTCTCAACAATCTCGATCCCTTCCGGCAGACCGGCCTCGAGCTGATTGAGCTTCTGTTTTACGCTATCAATGGTCTTCAGCGCATTTTCACCCCACCGCATGACCACTATGCCGCCGACAACCTCACCCTCGCCGTCCAGGTCTGCTATGCCTCGGCGCATCTGCGGCCCGAGCCTTATCTCCGCGACATCCTGCAGCAGCACCGGCGTACCCTGATCACTTACGCGCAGCGGAACACGCTTCAGGTCATCGATACTCGTAATGTATCCGGTGGCCCGCACCATGTATTCGGCTTCAGCCATCTCTATCACCGAGCCTCCCACTTCCTGGTTGGCACGCTGGATTGCCTTGCGAACCTGAGCAAGGGGCAGGCCATAGGCTCGCAAACCGTCGGGATCAACCACGACCTGATACTGGCGGACCATTCCGCCCACCGTCGCCACCTCCGAAACACCCGGTACGGTTTGTAATTCGAATTTTAAGAACCAGTCCTGAATGCTCCTGAGCTGCGCCAGATCATGGCTGCCCGTGCGGTCAACCAGCGCATACTCATAGATCCAACCGACACCAGTTGCATCGGGACCGAGCTGCGGCGACGCACCGGGGGGTAACTGCCCTGATATCTGGCTCAGGTACTCAAGGACACGCGACCGGGCCCAGTAGAGATCCGTGCCGTCCTCGAAAATCACATAAACGAACGAGTCGCCAAAAAATGAATAGCCGCGAACCGTGAGCGCCCGGGGCACAGACAGCATGGCCGTGCTCAACGGATAGGTAACCTGGTCCTCGACAACCTTGGGCGCTTGCCCGGGATACGAAGTTCGGATAATGACCTGAACGTCCGACAGATCGGGGATAGCATCCACAGGCGTCGTCGACACGGCATAGATTCCCCAGCCCGTGACAATCACCGACAGGAGCAGAACGAGAAACCTGTTTTGGAGCGACCACTCGATTATTCGGATTATCATCCTTCTCGTCCTCAATCACCGGTGTGCGACTTGTTATCACCGGATCCTAACCGTGCAAAACTCGCTTTAAGACTGGCCTCCGAATCAATGAGAAACTGACCCGACGTGACGACGACATCGCCTGCTTCCAGACCGGCTTTTATTTCGACACGATCGCCGCTTTCCATGCCAGCCACCACCTCCCGCGGCTGAAATCGCCCTTCGCCTGCATCGAGGATTACCCGATCGACCCGCCCCGTTCTGATCAAAGCCTCCTTCGGGATGTGCACGACATCATCCAATGGCCTGCCAAACAACGCGATCTTCGCAAACATGTTCGGCTTGAGCTCTTCATCCGGGTTGTCAAACCTCAGTCGAACCTGCAGCGTGCGGGTTTTCGGATCGAGGTCCGGGTAAATGAACTCCACTTCACCTGCCCATACCCGTCCCGGATGGGAACTCAGACGAACTTCGGCGGGCCGGCCAACACTGATCCAGTCCGCCTGCCGTTGGAAGATTTCGGCAACTACCCACACTGAGGAAAGATTGGCCAACGTCATCACATTGGTTGCGGGCGCGACAAACATGCCGTCTCTCACGTTGAGCTGTGTCACCACGGCATCTGCAGTGGCAGCAAAACGAATATTTGCATCGGGTTTGCGGTTTCGTCGTAGTGACTCAATAGAGGCTGCCGGTATGCCGAGGGATCGCAACCGGGACTCCGAGGCGAGAATCAACGGCTGTTTACCGCGACCAAGGGCTTTCAGGTATTCCTCCTGAGCTGTTGCCAGAGCGGGCGCATACAGATCGAACAGAGGCTGTCCCTCGCTCACTCGTTCTCCGACTGAGCCGATACGCAATCCCTCTATCCATCCTTCAGCACGCGTGTGTATGTGCCAGACCCGGCTTTCGTCGTACTGCACGTAGCCAACTGTATCGATGCGTTTCCACAAGCGCCCCTTTTCGGCAGCGGCAGTCCGAACCCCGAGGTTGTTGACTACAGCGGGAGAAATACGGACACCGGAGCCCGCGTCATCGTCATAGACTGGTACGTAGTCCATGCCCATTTCGCCCTTCATGGGCACCGCAGAAGTAACGGTCGGGTTCATTGGATGCCGGTAGTACAGCACCTTTTTTTCCGCTTCCGCAGCCGGGGCAATCGTGCTATCCGAACCGGATTGCGAGGCTTCATCAGTGCTACATCCCGCCAAAAAAAACAGCGCCGTGACAAGAAATAAAGGTTTAGGTTTGTGCAGCGACATGGCTATTCTCCCGCCAGGTACAGCAGTTGCGCTTGCGCGATCCGGGCATCTACTTCAAGACGCAGCGCTCTCAACTGAGTATCAAGCAATGTGTTTTCCGCCCGTACCAATTCATCAAACACGGCCCGATCATTCTGATAAGCATCGAGCACTGCCTCAACATTAGCCTGCGCGGCCGGCATCACACTCGCTATGTAATGTTCGCCGATCGCTGTTAGTTTGGTCCAACGAGCCCATGCTCTTTCGAGCGTCGCCTGTAACCGCCGCTCATTGTCCGATCTGTCATTCAAAAAGCTGCGCGTCTCTGCCGCAGCAGCGGACACCCGGCGATCCTGCCGATTGCCAGTGAACAGCGGCAAAGAGAAATTTACCATTGCGCTGAAAAAATCGGGCAAGTCATCACCGGCGGCGTTTTCACCGTCGCGAAAACCGTAGCGGAGGTCTATCGACCACGCGGGTTTGTACTTCTGTCTGGCGATGGACTCACTTACCTTGCCTGCTTTTACAAGCATCTGATCCCGGCTGAGCAACGGGTGCTGTGACAGCGCTTCGAGCTGGGTCTGGTATTCGGGCACTGCCGGCAAGTCGGGCAGTTCCGCCGGCATGGGTCGATCGGCGTCTGTACCAAGCCAGCGACCGAGCTCACCGCGCCAGGCCAGGGCCTCCTGACGCAAGTCGATTTCACGTTCCTTCAGCAATTCAGCTTCCAGCTGGACCCGCAGGACATCATGTTGCTGTCGTCGGCCGGCCGCATACGCCGCCGTGACACTCTCGTCCAATTGCAGGAACAGCCGCTGCTGCTTTGCAAGCAGTTCGATAGACGATTCGTAGTAGAAGCGCTGCAGCCAGCTGTCGCGAACGGCTGTTCGCACAAAGCGCGCACGATCCTCAGCCTCGAAGCCCCGGGCATCAGCCAGTACCTCCAATCGCGTGCGCCGTAATTCGCGTGTTTTCCCCGGCAGGAACTGTTGCCGCACGCCCAACACAAGAAACTGGGTCATCGGCTCCTGATCGAAATTAAAAGTATCCACCGGGAGGTTCATCGTGCCGACCTGCAACATCGGATCGGGCAACTGGGCTTCCGCCACCGCCGAGTCACGCAAGGCATCCTGCTGAGCGTTGATACCCGTGATACCGGCATCGCGCTGCTGCGCGATTCGTTCAGCTTCCTCCAAGGTGAGACCGCCAGCCGCTCCTGCGGTACTTGCTCAGGCCGCCGGGATGACAAGAAGTACAATCTTGAAAATGTAGATGCGGGCTCCGCGAGCCCATCCGGTAGCAAACATAGGACTACTCCCAATCCAAACAGAGAAAACGAACGCAGGATCGGGAGGATATTATTTGAGGAAGACGCAGAACTGCAGCGTGAATCGTCCGGGTTGACAGGCCGCGTCAAGTGAAGGCGGAGTATTTGGCGCCTGCCATCGCATTACAGCCGGTGTCGTAGTATCCGATACAACCGTGAAAAAACTGTCGAAAAACACCGGTTGTTCTGTATCGGGCATCCGGCCATCGCAATCAAAACCATCCATATAATCGCAGCGTGGCCCGGATCGGCTGCCGTCCGACCCGCGATGACCGGTCTGCTGATCCGGGCAATGCGGACAATCGATAGGCCCGTAGCCCGGGCTGCCGGAAAATGCTTCCAGCGCCATGACGCAGGGCTGTGCCACCAAGGCCAGCCAGACCACCGCAAACACACCCGTCGCGGTACGTCCAATTCTTCGGCGATGTCGGTTTGCTATTCTCACATTGGCGACTGACAGAGCGTGCTGCCCTCTGTCTCTTCGACAACCATAAATACTTCCAGCCGGACAATCAAGGAAATTGCTTTAATACTAACCAGATAGAATGGGAAGTTAATTCTTTACCGCATCCGGGGCCACGACTTGATATGGTGGTCACTGACACCCATTCGATGCCAGAATGCTGTTTCAGTTCCAACACAACCGCAGGATCAGAATCTATGCACAGGGACCCTTACTTCGCCGCTTTGATCTGCGCCATCATATTGACCGGCTGCGCGGATCAGCAAGAATCGGTAAAACTCCCGCAACCTATTGAATCGCCGAGCGCTCTCCACAGCAGCGAACCGCATCTCGCCGTCAGCCCACAGGGTGATGCGGTGCTGAGCTGGATCGAGCCGGCCGGTGATGACGCGCAGACACTCCAGTTTTCCGTACTCGGGCCCGACGGCTGGTCAGCGCCGCAAACGGTTGCTACCGGGAGCGACTGGTTTCTGAATTGGGCGGATTTCCCCTCGGTCGAGCCTATCCGGGGTGATTTATGGGCGGCCCACTGGCTCGTGCGTCAGGCGGCAGGCGGTCATCTGGCCTATGACGTGGCTTTGTCCTGGTCACACGACGGCGGCGCGACCTGGAGCGCGCCTGTAACGCCTCACACCGACCGGAGTCCGATTGATCACGGTTTCGTCTCGCTGTTTCCCTGGGGCGACGATATCGGTGCAATCTGGCTGGACGGTCGCAACGTATCTCTTGAAGAAACGGACGAACCCGGACATGCGACAGCTCACGGCGACATGATGCTCCAATCAACAACTGTTGCAGCTAATGGCACACCGGGCGCGGAAGTTCCGGTTGACGATACGGCGTGCGATTGCTGCCAGACTGATGTTGCTGTCGGCGCCCATGGTCCCATCGTTGCCTATCGCGACCGGGCCCCGGGCGAAATAAGGGATATTTACGCGTCAGTGCTTGAGAACAACCGCTGGAGTGCGCCGATACCGGTTGGCGGCGACGGCTGGCACATCCCGGGCTGTCCGGTCAACGGGCCAGCAATCGCCGCACAGGGCAATGATGTTGTGGTCGCTTGGTTCACCGCAGCGAACGACAGCCGGCAGATCCGATTAGCCCGATCGAGGAACGGTGGGCAATCGTTCGAGGCGCCCATCGTGGTCGCTGCCGACAACGTAATCGGTCGTGTTGACGTCGTGTTGCTGCCGGACCAAACAGCCATCGTCAGCTATATTGCCGCAACCAGAGATAAGGACGCGCAAATCAGAATCCGGCACGTCCAGCCTGACGATCAAGTAATGGATTATCAATTAGTTGCCGAGACTTCTTCAGCTCGATTATCCGGTTTTCCGCAGATGGTTTTGACCGGTGAGGTATTGATCTTCGCCTGGACCGAGCCATCGGAGCCGACGCGGGTAAGAACCGCAAAAATGGCACTCAACTGAGGCCAATCAGGCCGTATCGGCTATATCGCGGCGGCGACCCGTGGCCATCTTGATGACCTTGAGCCGGGTTCGCAGGTACTGAGAAAACTCCCGCACCGGCAACGGCTCACTGAAAAGAAAGCCCTGAGCGAACTCGCAGTGGCGGGCCCGCAAAAACTCCACTTGCGCCTGGGTTTCCACGCCCTCGGCAACGACCTGTTTGCGTAAGCTGTGCGCCATCAGAATGATGGCCATGACGATGGTGGCTGCATCGTCATCGCCGGGTATATCTTTAACAAAGGAACGGTCGATTTTGATCGTATCGATCGACAAGCGTTTCAGGTGGCCCATCGACGAATAGCCGGTACCGAAATCGTCAATCGCCAGCTTGACACCGATTTCACGCAACTCATCAAGGGTTTCAAAGGTCTTATCGTGGTCCTCGATCAGCAGACTCTCGGTGATTTCCAGTTCCAGGCACTCGGGCGACATATCCGTGTCCCGGAGGATTCTCTGCACAGAAGCTGTGAAACCCGGTTCGCGGAATTGCCGGATTGATACATTGACGGCGAGACTCTGCGGCGCGATCCGATTTCGCTGCCAGTTGACGAATTGACGGCAGGCCGCATCGAGCAACCATTCGCCGACCGGTACGATCAGTCCGCTGTCTTCAGCGACATCGATAAATTCGCCCGGCAGCAACTCCCCGCGTTCCGGGTGCATCCATCGGATCAACGCTTCGGCACTGACGACCCGATCGTTTTTGAGAGATATCTGCGGTTGAAACCGCAGCATCAGATCCTGATTAGCCAGCGCCTGGCGGAGCTCGGACTCCAGCCTTATGCGCGCGACTGCAACGGCGTTCATGCGCTCCTTGAAGAATTTTCGATTACTGCGGCCGCTTTCCTTGGCCCGGTACATTGCCGTATCGGCATTCCTCAGCAACTCCTCAGCCGTTGTGCCGTCCGATGGATACAGAGTTATTCCAATGCTGCCTGATATGAAATGCTCGTGCCGGTCGATCTCAAACGGTTTGCTGAATACTTTGAGGACTTTTTCGGCCACGGCACTGGCGTCATTCGGGTCGTGGATTTTCGACAAAATAATCGTGAATTCATCACCACCCAGCCGGGCCACGGTATCCGACTCTCTGACACAACTTCGCAGCCGACCCGCCGCCATTTTCAAAAGTGTATCGCCGGCCGAGTGGCCCACGGAATCGTTAACATTCTTGAAATGGTCGAGGTCGACAAACAGCAACGCCAGCGGATGATGTTCCATCTTGGCATGCATGATGTCGCGCTCGAGACGGTCCTTGAACAACTGCCGGTTTGGCAGACCAGTAAGGGCGTCGTAATGCGCCTGGTTATAGAGCGTCTCTTCACGCTCGACCGTCGACAATGCAACCGCCAGTCGGTCAGCGAAGTCGCGCAATCGCTTTATGTCTTCGCCGTCGGTGGTCGGCTTCGCCTTGAACCCGAGGCTGATGATGCCCGACAACCGCTCTTTGAAACGGATCGGCATAATCATGAACCAGCGGGCGCCACGGCGTTTCAGGGGAATCAAGTAGCGCGGCCATGCGGAACTCCATGGCACCAGCATGCCGTTAGGATGCTCGCCGATCATGTCGAGTTCACGATCGCTGAGCTGGACTCGCAACACATTATCGCCACCGTCAGCGGTCTCGAAAAAGATCCGCCCCATCTGTTCAGAATCGGTGTCCACCAGCGTGATGCTGGAAACGTCACAGGTGATCACGGTCTGCAGGTGGCTCAGGACGAGATCGACGACCTGTTCGATTTCGAGGGTGGAGAGAATGATCCGGTCAACCTCTGACAATGTCGTCAGTGCGTTGAACTGTTTTCCCAGTCGCCGCGCCATGCGGTTCAGTGAATCCGCGAGTTCCTCAAATTCATCGCCGCTGTTGACATGGACGACATTGTCAAAATCACGGTTCGCAATGCGCCGCGTACCCTCGATTAGTTTCTGCAGGGGAATAACGCCGCGGCGGATCTGATTGATGCTCAAAAAAGCAACGATGAGAATGGAAAGGACCATTACTGGCGGGAACATTTTCTTGTACGCCGTAATGGGCGCCAGTGCTAGTTTGGATGGCTGGGTAGCCACCACGATCCAGCGCGGATTAAAAAAGCGCGCCTTCAGGAACACCGCCCAGTAGCTGGCCATATGAGCCTCGCCGCCGAAA
The DNA here is from genome assembly GCA_964545335.1 of uncultured Gammaproteobacteria bacterium. GTDB lineage: Bacteria > Pseudomonadota > Gammaproteobacteria > Steroidobacterales > CAZJFQ01 > CAZJFQ01. Next base: position 14,868 of record CAZJFQ010000042.1, read on the forward strand.
TCCCACTCAAATCGCCCGGTCGATGATTGCATGAGGCCCGCAGACAATTCTTCCTGCATGACTTTGCTGAAATCGCGCGAACAAAACAACGCCCGGTTCCCGTTATTGAACACGCAGAAATTTGTAGTTAACGGCAGGGCCTCAGGGTCACCCCAAACCAGGTTCGTATTCACACGCACGACCAGGATCGGAGAATCCGTCTGTTCCGGATCGATAAGACGGCTTATGTAAATCTGCGGAATATTGTCGCCGTTAACGAGATTGGATATGACAATCTTGTCGTTTAGCAGATGTTCGATTTCTGCCGCTGACAGGCGGGGCAGTTGTGACACCTGGCCCCACAGTGATTCCGGTTCGCCCAGATGAGGAATGAGCACGCCCGCAGTGAATTGCTCCCGCAGATAACCGCGTGGGCCAAGCTGAAGTGACTCGCCCTCACGCATGAGGCGTGTGAGTTCGCTGGAGTTGTCCTCGAGGCTGATCAGGCGGTCGAACAGCGTCATACCGTACGCTTTGCTCGCTTCGTGGAGTTGGTCGTGAGTCTGCTCCGTCAACAGACGGCTGACCTGACCGAAAGACAACAGGCCAGTTGCTATCACCGGGATCAGCGCGGAGATTACGAACAGGCCGAAGATTCGGCGGGCGAACGGGCTGCGGAAAAAGCCGGATTCGATCTTTATCGCCACACTCAGTAGTCCTCACCGAGCCCGATAAAATTGCCGTTGTTGGCACGAACGATGTCATCCCGGCTGAGCTTTGCTGTCAGCGCTGAGACACTGCGCCCGTCTTTGCCGATGCTGTAGAGGTCAAAATCCGTATTGATAGGAACCAGATTACGATCTTTCCGCATGGCGCCCTGGTTGGGCGCCGTTTCGATATTTAGATATCGGTACAGGTTACCCCACGGATCGAGCAGACCATCCTGGTTGATCTCGGCCAGAGACTCGGGAAACGCGCCATTGATCTGCAGTGAAAATTTCGCGATCTGAAGCTGAATTTTGCCAATGTCGCTAACGGCCTGGGTAATATTGGCGCGGTCAATGTAACCGCTGTACGCAGGTACAGCTAGCATCGACATAACGCCAACGATGGCGCTTGCCAATGTCACTTCCAGCAACGTCATGCCCCGATTACGGCTATGACCGGTAAATGAAAATCGCCAGCGATAATCGCCGGCCTGCGCGCCATTTTTTCCTGGCATGGGGACATTTCCCCGCTTGTTCTGGTTCGGGTGTCTATTGACCTTCTTGAGCCCGGACAGAATACCGCCAACGCTTGTTTGCTACTGTGAGCAAAATCACATAAGTAATTAAAATCATTGGTTTTTCTGCCGAGTCCTGCGACAGATCAAAGGCTTACAACGGGGATCTCAGCTTATGGAAAACCGCGCGCGGTCCGGACGGATACGCGGAGATCGGACAATCAAGCTGATTCGAGGATTTCGCGGTGCGGATAATAAGGTTCGCACCGTATTGCCCCTTGCGGGGCCGGGAGGCGCGTCACATCTGGCCGAGGGCTCCTGCGGAATACCAGACGTCCCTGCCCGTGGCACAGGATGCCGGGGATACGCTCCACTTCCGGCCACGGGCTTAAAGGCTTCGGTGCTAAGCATAAGGCCGTACCGGGGTACAAAATCAATCGGGGAGAACCGGAATTTTCACGATCCGGTTGCCTCTCTGACCACCCCTGCTTACGATAGCGGCGGCTCTGTTTTCTGCCGAACCTCGCAATCGTCCACTGTATGAGTATTTTGCTCCTGATATCGCTGGCTCTCCGTCTGGGCGCCTTTTTCTGGTGCCTGCTCATCTGGTATCGGGTCCGTGACTGGCGTATCAGCCTGCTCGTTCTCGGCATCGGACTTGGCAACGGGCGTTTGTTCTGGGTCGCGGCACAACCGGAATCGTGGCCGGTTACTTTGGACAGCCCGGGACCAGCGGTCCTCTCGATTATTCTCAGCCTGCTTAGTTTCGTTGTGGTCGCGGTCGTCGCCCGGACCATTACACAATACAAAGCCGCGATGGCAAGTTTGAAAAAATCGGAAGAGAAGTTTCTGAAGGCATTTCGTGCCAGCCCGGACGCCATGACCATAAGCCGAATGAAAGATGGAACATTCATCGACGTCAATGAAGGATTTGAACGGATCAGCGGCTACAGCCGCGAGGAAGCGATTGGAAAATCCTCATTGGAACTGGAGCTATGGGCCGTCGTGGAGGACCGGGATCGCATGATAGCGGAACTCAATGAAAAGGGACGCACACCGGCATTTGAGATACCGATCCGAACCAAGTCCGGCGAGATTATTACCTGCCAGGCGACGGCCGAAGTTTTTACGCTGGACGGGGAACCACACCTGGTCGCGATTACCCGGGACGTGACCGATCAAAAACGTTTGCAACGCCAGCTTCTGGAGGCCAGTGACCGCGAGCAGCGCCGCATTGCCCACGACTTGCACGACAGCGTCGCACAGGACCTGGTCGGCATTTCTCTGCTGGTCAAATTTTTGGACGATGCGTTGCGCTCGGACTCGACTGACCTGTCCGGCGAACTGGATTCGTTGCAGGACATGGTCCGCCAGGCGATCAGCAACACCCGTTCGATCGCCCAGGGCGTCGCGCCCATAGATCTGATGCAGGGCGGGCTTGAAACCGCGCTGACCCGCTTGTGTGCCAGCATGACGGAACTATTTGGAACTCCCTGTCACTTGAAGTACAGCCCGGGCGTCGATCTGACTGACGAGGGGGTTGCTATTCACCTGTACCGGATCGCACAGGAAGCGTTGAGCAATGCAATTCATCACAGCAATTGCAAGGCCGTCCACATCAGCGTCGAACAAGGTGCCGAAGGTCTGATACTGGCCGTATCGGATAATGGCAATGGATTGCCGAGTACAACGGTCGGGTCGGACGGCATGGGCATGCACATCATGGAATACAGGGCCAGCATGATCGGTGGCAGCGTCGCGTTCGAATCCGAACGCGATCGCGGTACGACCGTCCGTTGCACCGTGCCGTTAGCCGCACTGACTAACGACGTGCAGGCTCGAGCCGGACAGAAACCCGGCTATTCTTCTGTAGTCGGCTGATCCCCGGAATCAGTATCCGTCGACTCATCGGCCGGCATGACGTCGGCTGAATCATCCACAGCGGTCACTGTGGCGCACGACCAGCCCCAACCACTCAGTGTCGCAACGAACTCGCCGGCACGCGCTTCACAATAATCCGGCTCATTCTGAGCGTTCCACAACACCTGCACCTCGCCGGGACTCTCGGTGTCCTTGTAGTAACGAACTTCGCAGGGCACCGGCTGATCCGGTACAGAATAATGAACTTCGACACGGCGAGTCTTGTCGCCAAACTGGCATGAAACGTCGTCAGCCACGACAGCTACCGGCAGTAACATCAGCGAACAAAGGCCGTAACACAACTGTTTCATGATCCCCTCCCCCACACGTATCAACCGCTCATCAATAGCCCTCGAAGCAGCAAATGTCCAGTATCAGGTCACCGGCGACCGGTGCTGACCACAGCGCCGAATCAAAAGGTCGTTAAACGCAACTTCCGCCATAACAACCGTTTCAACGCACGGTAAGTCGCGGCAACTACTTCCAGGGTGCTCCGGAAATCCAGGATACTAGTGAATGCCGGACGCCGGTGGTTACAGGCTCGATCGTGTGCAGCAGGTAGGACGGAAAAACCGTCAGGGTGCCCTGCTCTTTCGGTGCCGGCTCCTCGAGGGTAATAACCCGTAGATCACCGCCTTCGTAATCGGCAGGATCAGAGAGTTGCAGCGTCATGCTGAGCTTCCGCGCCGACAGCGCGCCCGGGCCAATGTCCATATGCCAGGTGTAATGACCGCCGGATTCGTACCTCGCTATCTGATATCCTTCAAAAAATCCCTGTAAATCAAACCGGTAGACCCGATTCATCTCGAGAATCTTGCCTTCCAGCTTGTCGAATACCCACTGATTATCGTCGTCGGGCTGGCCGAACTTAACTGTAGATATCCGAACCCGGTCCTTTGCCGTGGGATCCCCGCCCTCGCCCGTCACTTGGCCCGCCTTTTCGGGGTAGGCTTCGGATAGCTCGATGATTCGGCGGCATTCATCGGCCGAGAAAAATGCCGACTCGGAAAACACCGAGCATAGATCATCCTTGCCCCGGCGTTGCGTGACATAGGGCAGCAGACGCGATTTCACCGGTTTGGTCATAACAAAATAGAATAGTGCTTTACGATTCCGGCCCGCAGTCTACAGGAATGCGGGCACTACGTGGCCTTGAGCCCGGTCAGACAGGAGGATTACCAATGAACGTCATTCTGGTGGGATTCATAATCATGGCGCAGACAGCCGGCGCCGGAAACATCGACTCGGTCTACATGCCGTTCGGCAACATGACCGAATGCGCAAAAGCCAAGGCTTTTTTTGAGCAGGAAGCCCGAAAAACCGACGGTCGCATCGACGTTGACACACACCTAAAGTGCATGCTGACGACAAAGAAGGGATACAGTACCGGTGGCTAGACCGACTGTGATGTAGTATTCAGTCCATCTTTACGTCAGGTCACGCGAGAGGTTCGCGTTATGAAGACGTCTCCCGAAGAATTAGTCATCTATATTGGTCCCCCAGCGCTCGCGGCTGCGGTAATTAGCGGCTTGGGTTCATCCAGTTTCTTTATGGGGTTCATCCTCGGC
>CAZJFQ010000043.1:0-19443 GCA_964545335.1 uncultured Gammaproteobacteria bacterium
CCCAGAACGTCCCATTGTAATCCTTGGGGGGCGGGGGCCCCCCCCCCCCCCCCCCCCCCCCTCTGTCCTGAAACCTGAGAGATAGAGCGCCGTCAGTCCTGGTACGGCGCCGCTCCCCTTCGGTGGGCAATTAGCCACTCTCCAGAGCCGGTCAGATCACGCCGTCCCTTTGCCTGAGCGTTTCCGGGGGGTTGCGCCTTCGGCCGCGGCAGTTGCGGGATTTGGGGCCAGACCCCCGGAAATGAAGCCGGTCAGCGCAACTGCCGTCAACCAGGGTCTGTCCCCAAATCCCGACTGCCACCGTCTCCGACGGACCTTGGGGACCGGGCGGGGAATGATAGCCGATCACCCCGGGGGCCACCACTGCCGGATGATGCTTGTGCCACCTTTGCTCCTTTGGCGAAAATAGGTGGTTTACAACCAGAAGAAGGATATTCCCATGCATCGCTTTCTGCTTTGCGCAGCGCTCGCAAGCGTCGCCTTCGTATCACCATTGATGACAGTAGCGGCCGATGAGGCCTCCGTAACGGCCTTGCATGACACTTTTGACGAGGCTTGGGAACGCGATCTCCGCGACAACCCGACCTTCGCCTCGGCTCTGGGTGACCGGCGTTACAACGATAAGTGGCCGGATCTCAGCATCGCTTCGATAAAGCGGCAGCATGAGAATGACAAACAGATTCTTGCCGGCTTGAGCGAAATCGATCGCAGCTCGCTCCCGACCGCGGAGCAGCTGAACTATGACCTGTTCAAGGACAATTACGAAGACCGTGTCGCCGGATTCAGTTTTCAGATGTATCTGATTCCGCTTAACCAGCGTGGCGGTGTTCAGACACAGAACGAACTCACAGAACGGTTGCGATTTACGACGGTAAAAGACTTTGAAGACTGGACCGCACGCATGGCACAGCTTGATCGTCTCGTCGAGCAGACTATGGATCTGATGCGCACCGGAATCGAACAGAACGTCCTGCCACCTGAAATTGTCATGGGTCGGGTTCCTGATCAGATACAGCTGCAGATCGTCGACGACCCCGCTGACAGCTTGTTTTTTGATCCCTTCAGGAAATTCCCGGACAGCATCGGTGAGGAAGATCGGGAGCGGCTGACTGACAAAGCGCTTGCCGTTATCGGCGAAACTGTAATACCGGCGTACCAGCGCTTTTACGAATTCTTTACGACGGAATACCTGCCCGAGACTCGAGAGTCCGTTGGCGCGTGGGATTTTCCAAACGGCGAAGAATTCTATGCCTATCGCGTTCGTCGATACACGACGACGGAACTGACACCCGACGAAGTCCACGAGATCGGTCTCGGCGAGGTTAAGCGCATTCGGGATGAAATGCGCGTGATTATCGAGTCGGTCGGGTTCGAAGGATCTTTTCAGGAATTTCTCGAATTCCTGCGTACCGACCCGCAGTTCTATTTCGACAATCCGGATGATTTGTTGACAGAATACCTGGCGACCTGCAAGCGTATCGATCCGGAACTCGTCAAGCTGTTTGGGAAACTGCCGCGCATGCCGTACGGGCTGCGACCGATTCCGGATGCGATCGCGCCGGACACGACCACCGCGTACTACAGCCGGCCAGCGGCCGATGGCAGCCGCGCCGGGTTTTACTACGTCAACCTGTACCGTCCCGAAGTGCGCCCCAAGTACGAGATCGAGGTACTCTCGGTACACGAGGCGATGCCCGGGCACCATCTCCAGATTGCGCTGGCGCAGGAGCTTGGTGATCTGCCCGATTTCCGCCGCTTCGGCGGTTACACAGCATTTGTCGAGGGCTGGGGCCTGTACAGTGAAAGCCTTGGCGAGGACCTCGGGCTTTACCAAGACCCATACTCAAAGTTTGGTCAGCTGACCTATGAGATGTGGCGAGCAGTTCGCCTGGTAGTGGACACCGGCATGCATCACAAACAATGGTCACGACAACAGGCGATCGACTTTTTCGCTGCGAACGCCGCCAAGACCGAACACGATATCGTCAACGAGATCGATCGATATATCGCGTGGCCGGGGCAGGCGCTGGCTTACAAAATAGGTGAGCTGAAGATCAAAGATTTGCGCCGCATCTCAGAAGAGAGGCTGGGAGACGATTTTGACGTGCGCCGGTTTCACGACACAGTTCTGGGCAGCGGTGCAGTGCCGCTGAACATCCTGGAACAGAATGTTAAGGCGATGATCGCCGAGATGGGGGGGAACTAGGCATCCGTTCACGATTCACCGCAGGCCGCGGTATCTGACTTAAGATAACCACGAACGAATTCAGCGATGTCCGAAATGAAAAACAGACGAAAGTCTATTCCGGTACGTGTCGGCAACGTGACAATTGGCGGCGAGTCACCGATCGTTGTGCAGTCGATGACGAATACCGATACAGCGGACGTGTCGGCCACGGTCGCGCAGATCGTCGCACTAGCCGGCGCCGGGTCCGAAATCGTCCGCGTCACGGTAAACAACAAAGCTGCAGCCGAAGCGGTCCCTGCGATCCGTGACATGCTCAGGAAAAGTGACTGCAACGTGCCGCTGGTCGGTGACTTTCACTACAACGGTCACAAACTGCTGAATGGCATACCCGCCTGCGCTGTGGCTCTAGACAAGTACCGCATCAATCCCGGCAACGTCGGTCGAGGCAGCAAACGCGATCCGCAATTTGCTGCCATGATCGAAGCCGCCATGAAGTACCGCAAGCCGGTTCGAATCGGAGTCAACTGGGGCAGTCTCGATCAAAGTCTGCTGACGAAACTCATGGATGAAAACTCTCAACAGGACAGACCGGCCGATGCGGCAGATGTTCTCCGTGAAGCAATGATCCGGTCTGCGCTCGGCAGCGCCGCGCGCGCGGAGGAATTGGGTCTGGACCGCGGTCAGATCGTGATTTCATGCAAGATGAGTGGCGTCCAGGACCTGATATCGGTGTACAGGGAACTTGCCGGTCGTTGCGACTACGCGCTGCACCTGGGCCTGACCGAGGCGGGCATGGGTTCCCGTGGCATAGTGGCCTCGACAGCAGCATTGGGTGTTTTGCTGCAAGAAGGCATAGGCGACACGATTCGCATATCGCTGACGCCCGATCCCGGTGGCGATCGAACCCGCGAAGTCCTCGTGGCGCAGGAAATCCTGCAGTCGATGGGCCTCAGGAGTTTTGCGCCAATGGTTGTCGCCTGCCCCGGCTGTGGTCGCACGACAAGCACCTTTTTCCAGGAGCTGGCCGGCAAGATCGAAAGTCACATTCGGACCCGGCTGCCGGCCTGGCGCAATCAGCACCCGGGGGTAGAACAGATGACCGTGGCAGTCATGGGCTGTGTGGTCAACGGACCGGGAGAGAGCAAACACGCAAATATCGGAATCAGCCTCCCTGGCAGCGGTGAAAAGCCCGTAGCCCCGGTCTATATCGACGGTGAAAAATCAGTTACGCTAAAGGGCGAAAACATCGCGGAAGCATTCCAGATGATGATCGAAGATTACGTACGGCAGAACTATCCCCCGTCGGGGGAGCAGATATCCAGGCACAAGCCCTAGCGGCCGTACCATTTCTTCGGGCAACAATCAGAAATCGCGATCTTTCTTCGTCACTATCCCCTGACTTCTGAAGCGCCCCGGGTGTTGCCCGGAGTTCGTCCGTTCACGTTTGAAGACAGACAGTGACCAGGCAGTATGCAATGAACACGCAAAGTACTTACATCGCCAAGCAACCGGATGAGAATGGCATCATCCATTACACCGATGAGGAAAATAGAACCTGGCATGAATTGATCACGCGTCAGATGACAATTGTCCATGGGCGTGCCTGCAACGAGTACATGGGCGGCCTTGAGAAACTGGACCTGCCGCGCGATCGAATTCCCCAATGCCCTGAAATTTCGGCCCGGCTCAGAGACATGACAGGATGGGAGGTCGTCCCGGTCGAGGCGCTGATCGATTTCTCGTCATTTTTTGGATTACTCGCCAATCGGCAGTTTCCGGCCGCTTCATTTATCCGGCGTCCCGAAGAACTCGAATATCTGCAGGAACCGGACATTTTTCATGAAATTTTTGGCCATACACCCATGCTGACGGATCCCAGATTCGCAGAATTTACCCACGCCTATGGCAAGGCAGGAGCAGCGGCAAACAAAGATGATCATGCAACCCTGGCACGGTTGTACTGGTTCACCATGGAGTTTGGCCTCATAGATACCGGACAGGGTCTCAGGACCTACGGCGCCGGTATCAATTCGTCCATCGGTGAGACGCAATATTCGCTGGAGAGTGACCTGCCCGAGCGCAAACCGTTTGACGTCATCGAAGCCCTGCGAACACCGTACCGGGTCGACATTTTTCAATCCGTTTACTACGTTATTGAAAGCTTCGACGAAGTCTACGAGCTGGCAAATCAGGATATGCTGAAGCTCGTCGGCAAAGCACGCAAGCTGGGCACGCTGGAGCCAACCTTCCCGACCGAGGAAGAGACTGATCTCTTTACCTGCTAGCAAAAACTGAGGCCTGAGAGATACTGAGGATGTGGCGCGGCCTGATGCTGGTTGTAGACTATCGGCAGGCACCGATTGGAGTTTGAAAGTGACCGAACTTACCGAAAAAAAATGCAAGCCATGCGAAGGTGGGACAGATCCCCTGTCCGGCGATGAGGCGAGACATTATCTCAACGAATTGGAAGCCGATTGGGACATTGTTGATGACGACAAGATGATCACGCGTGATTTCAAATTCAAAGGATTCTTCCGGACGATGAGCTTTGTCAACGCGGTTGCGTGGATAGCCAACACGGAGGATCACCACCCGGATCTGGAGGTCGGTTACAGCCACTGCCGGGTCCGATATACAACTCACGCTATGGGCGGTTTGTCGATAAACGACTTTATTTGTGCCGCAAAAATTGACAAGCTTGTGACATAGAGTCTTAAGTCTTCAACCCCGAGAGGGCAGTCTTTATCGTCGTGAAACGCACATCCGGTTGAAATTATGACTGACGCACATTTACAGCAGCTCCTCGAAAAATTGCGGGAAGAAATCGAATCGACGGATGTTCTCGACGAGACCACTCGTGGCCAGCTCCAGCGGCTGGATCAAGAGATTCATGATTTGCTTGAAAAACCGGATGAGGGTGATGCTGATACAAGCAAATCGTTATCGCGGCCGGTTGAGAACTTTATAACCGAGCTGGAAGAGTCGCATCCGACGCTGACCATGACGCTCGGGCGCATCATGGATATCCTGAACAAGATGGGTATTTGATCGTGCGTCGGACCCATTAAGACTCTGCCGCTTCAGCAAGCTTTTTCAAATTGGCACCGGTGAGGCGGTAGACGGTCCAGTCAGACATGGCCCGAGCCCCGAGCCGGTTGTAAAAACCAATGGCAGGTTCATTCCAGTCGAGCACCGACCATTCGAGACGCCCGCAGCCACGACTGACAGCAAGCGCGGACAGATAGATCAACATCCGGCGGCCATAACCGGCCCCGCGGAATTGCGGTCTGACGAAGAGATCTTCCAGATATATACCGGTGCGGCCGAGAAACGTAGAGAAGTTATGAAAATACAGGGCAAAGGCTGCCGGCTCACCCCCGGCCTCCCCCAACAGGACTTCAGCACCGCGACCCGACCGGAACAGGGACTCCCGAAGAATATCTGCGGTGGCCACTACTTCGTCTTCGAGTTTTTCGTACTCGGCCAGCTCGCGGATAAAAGAAAGGATAACTGGGACGTCATCGACCGTGGCAGGGCGGATATTTAGTACAGACATGATTTCGGGCTTTGGGCTCCGGGACCTATTATAGATCGCGCCTTGTGTCCACACACCGGAACCGGGAGTGTGGAGTCGGGTGTCGTGATCCGGTCGGAACCTTGACCGGCCTGAAAGGTCAACCTCTACCATGCAGCGCATGGCGCTGCTAGTTCGAACAATCTTTTCCAGGGAGATCAGCTGTGTTTCTGATAAGAAAAGTCATCCCGGTGGCACTCGTACTTGCTGCCGGCGCCTCATTCGCCGAGGTGATAGAAGAGTCGAACCGGGACTCGTGGGATCTGAGCGACCTCTACCCGTCGCTTGAAGCCTGGACGCAGGCAGGCCAGGAAGTCGACGTGATGCTCGCCGAGTTCGTGAAGTGCAAGGACGAGCTCGGTTCGAGTGCGGCACGATTGAGGGAGTGTCTCGACCTGTTTTATCGCGGGCAAAAGGAATTCACCCGGTACTTCATCTATGCCGCCATGGGTTCCGACGTGGATATTCGTGACCAGGACGCAATGGCCAAGCGGCAAACGGCGGGGCTAATGGCAACCCGGTTGTCGACCGACACGGCCTTCGTACAACCCGAATTGCTGGCCGTCGGCGAAGAAACGCTGCTGGGATATATCGCAGCAGAGCCGGGTCTGGAAGAGTATCGCTACTTCATCGAGAACGTTGTTCGGCAGGCACAGCACACACTCGGTGAGGAAGGTGAAGGTGTTATTGCCGCGGCGGGCAATGTGACCGCAGCGCCATTCAATATCTACAGTACGCTGACCAACGCGGAAGTGACGTGGCCAACGATTGCGTTATCCGACACCGAAGAAGCTCGCATTGATCAGGCCGGATACTCACGTTATCGCGGTGTCATCAATCGCGACGATCGCCAGAAAGTTTTTGACGAGTTCTGGGGTACCTGGAAGCAGTTCGAGCGAACCATGGGGACTACGCTCAATGCTGCCATCAACGCTGATTATTTCCAGGCCACGGTTCGAGAATATCCAAACTCACTGAGCGCAGCGATCGATAACGCGAATATTCCGGAGACTGTTTATCGAACGCTCGTATCCGAAACCAATGCAAATCTCGACACTTTGCATCGGTATCTGCAGCTGCGCGCACGGATCCTTGGTATCGATGATCTCCGGTATTTCGACATTTACCCCCCGCTGGTGAACTCCGACAAGGAGTTTCCGCTCGAAGCCGGCATGGCGCTGACCCTTGAGGCGCTGAAGCCACTGGGTGAGGACTACGTGTCGGCAATGCGGCATGGGCTTGAGAATCGCTGGATGGATGCTTATCCGAGCGAAGGAAAACGCTCCGGAGCCTATATGCAAGGCGGCGGATACGACGTTCATCCGTATGTTCTGATGAACTACAACGAAAATTACGGATCCGTTTCGACACTCGCGCACGAGTGGGGTCACGCGATGCATTCGTACCTTGCAGCGCAGGCACAGCCCTACCCGACGTATTCTTATTCAATCTTCACGGCAGAGATTGCCTCGACATTCAACGAGGCGCTGCTACTCGAGCACATGCTGAGCATCGCGGAAACCGATGAGGAACGGTTGTTCTATCTGGGCAGTGCACTGGAGAGCATCCGCGGCACGTTTTTCCGGCAGACGATGTTTGCCGAGTTTGAGCTGGCCATCCACGAGGAAGTCGAACAGGGTCGGCCACTGACCGGTCAGCGACTGACCGAAATGTATGCCGACATATTAAAGCGATACCATGGTCACGACGAGAGCGTGCTGACTATTGATGATGCCTACACGGTTGAATGGGCATACATTCCGCACTTCTATTTCAACTTTTACGTCTACCAGTACGCGACATCGATTGCTGCCGCGTCTTTGCTGGCACAGGACGTACTCAGTCGCCGCGAGGGCGCGCTTGACAATTATCTTGGGCTCCTTGCCGCGGGTGGGTCCGATTATCCCTACGAGCTTCTGAAGGGCGCAGGCGTGGACATGGCTACGCCCGAACCCTATCGTGCCACCATAGCGCGTATGAATAAGATCATGGACCAGATCGAGAAAATCCTGGATCGGCAACAGTACGCAACCAACGAGTAGCGGCATTAGCCAGCAACGAACCTAAGCAGCTGCGCACAACTAGATACGACCACAAAGGACACGAAGAACACAAAGAAAACAAAAAAACAGATTAAGCCGGCCAACGCCGGCGGATACACGATAGTGTTTAAGGGCCAGCGCTGCTGGCCTTTTTATTATTCATTGTCTTGGTGTTCTTCGTGTTCTTTGTGGTCATTTTTCCGCGTCAGCGCGCCAGCGTCGGCAAATCTCCGACCAGACCCATAGCGCGACGGATAAGATGATGCTTCACAGGCAGTGCCCGGTTCATCAGCCGCAAACCGGCGCGACGGGCGTAGCCGACCGCCGGATTGTCATTCCCGAACAGCCGCTTGAGTCCGTCGAGCGTTGCCATCGCGAAAAGATTTTCGCCCTTCCGCCACCGTTCGTACACGCGGAGGACCGGAAGATCACCCGGATCACGGTCATCGGTACAAGCTTCAGCTACCACCTGTGCCAGCGCAGCGGCATCCAGATAGCCCAGATTGACCCCCTGACCGGCAAGCGGGTGTACAGAATGGGCCGCGTCACCGATAAGGGCGCAGCGCGGCCGCGCGTAACGCAGTGCATGCTGTAATCGCAGCGGAAATGCAGCCCGTGGGCTAGATTCGGTGATCCGGCCGAGCACGTGATCGCTGGCTTTGCTCAATGTGTCATGGAATGAATCCGCTGCCATCGCCAGCAGTTGATCGGCATGTTCCGGCGTCGTCGACCAGACAATCGACGACCGGCCATCCGCAAGTGGCAAGAATGCCAGTGGCCCATCGGGTAGGAATCGTTGCCAGGCTGTCTCGCGATGAGACTGTTCGGTTACCACATGGGCGACCACAGCCTTTTGATCGTAGCCCCATCCCCTCGATTCAAGGCCTGCGAGTTCCCGCACACCTGAGCGGGCACCATCGGCACCAACGATCAAACGGCCACAGATCGTTCGACCATTGCCGAGCGATGCGGAAACCGACTCATCTTCAAACGTCACGTCAACCAGATTCGAAGTCGTAACCATTTCCACGGATGGCGTATCACGAACACACTCCAGTAGTGCCCACTGCATCAGTGCGTTTTCAACGATGGTCCCAAGATCCGGTTCGCCGATGTCGGCGCTGTCAAAATGCAACGCGTCCGGGGCAAACGCATCGCTCGCGGAATCCCAGACTCGCATTTCTCGATACGGGCCTAGGCGCTGGTTTGAGACCATCGGCCAGGCGCCCGCGGCGGACAGGATGTTTCGGGACGCACGTGATACAGCAGATACTCTCAGACCAACCTCTGCGGACAACTCGAATGCTGGCGGTGGATTTGCCTCGATGAGTATGACGCGCAGCGCATCGCCTTGCGGAAGCCGGGGCAGCGCAGCCGCAAAACAGGCACCAACCATCCCGCCACCGACAACAATAACGTCGCAGTCGTACTTCATCGCAATGGCAACCCGCGCGCTAGGCGTGTCTGACGACCGGCTCGGCCCATAGTGTGTCTGGCGAATTCCCGTTTTGCGCCCGGCAGGATATCGAGCGCCAGCAGTCCCAGGTTTCTAATCACTCGTATGGACCTCATCGGGTTGGTAAATAACCGGATGAGTCCATCAGAAAAAGCGACGACCTTTCGCTGATCCTCACGTCGCCAGCCTCGATAGCGATCAAGGATCGCGTTGCATCCGACATCGCCGCTCTCGTGATCCGAAATAATCTCGGCCAGCACGGCAACGTCTCTGAGACTCAGATTGAATCCCTGTGCCGCGACCGGGTGCAATCCATGCGCAGCGTTGCCGGTTACGAGGAACCGCGGTTGCGTCTGTTCGTCAGCGCGGGTCAACAACAGCGGATAGCTGACTCGCCGGCCAACGCGGCTGAATCGCCCGAGCCGGTTGCCGAACTCATCATGGAGCCGCAGCAGAAAGTCCGCTTCACTGCATTCGATCAACCCGGGTCCGGCCGCGGTCGGGACCGTCCAGACCACGGCGCATCGATGATCCGCTGCCGGCAATACCGCCAGCGGGCCGGTTGCCGTGAATCGTTCGTATGCTACGCAGTCATGGTGATATTCGGGTGTGATATTTGTGATGATCGCAGTTTGACCGTAGTCCCACTCGGTAGCGCTCACGCCCATCAGCTCGCGCACCTTCGAACGGGCGCCGTCGGCAGCTATCAGCAAACGGGCGGTAAGTTGCCGCTCGTCACCTTTTTCCCAGACGGCCGTTACCGTCGCTTTTTCGGAGTCGGTGGCACAGGCTGTCACTCGTGCGGGACACAGCAGATCAACATTGCCAGGCGCCGCAAGAAAATCCCAAAGTACGTGACCCAGCGTGCGATTTACCAGTGTATAACCCAGCGCATCGAGGCCCTGTTCTGCCGCCGTAATACGCGTGAAGCCAAATCGACCCTGGTCCGACACGTGAATTGCGCGAATAGGAACCGCGTTCTCGGATAATCCCGACCAGATCTGCATACCGGAAAAGATCTGCTGGCTGCCGTACGAGATCGCAGTTGTCCGGTCATCGTAGCTTGGTTGCGCGTCACTCGACGGCGGGTAAGCTTCAATTACAGCGACAGACAGCGGCAGCGGTTGCAAGGCTGCAGCCAGGCTGGCGCCGACCATACCGCCGCCGACAATAATGATGTCGTAATCTGAGGACCGGACCGACACTGCGGTACTCAGGCAGCCGCCATCAGAGCTTCGATTTCATCGGGCTCTTTTGGCAGATCCCGCGTCAGGATTTCCGGTTTGTCACTCGTAACCAGAATGTCGTCTTCGATCCGAACACCGATGCTCCACCACTTCTTCGCGATACCACGACTGCCGGCCGGAATGTAGATACCGGGCTCGACTGTCATCACCATTCCGGGCTCTAGCACGCGCCACTCGTCACCGACCTTGTAGTCACCGACATCGTGCACGTCCATACCAATCCAGTGTCCGGTCCGGTGCATGAAGAATCTGCGATAGGCCCCGTCCCGGATCAATTTCGGTACGTTGCCTTTCAGCAAGCCAAGCCTGACCAGGCCCTGTGTGATTGTTTTGACCGCCGCATCGTGCGGCTCATTCCAGTGCCGTCCCGGTCGCACCTTGTCGATAGCTGATATCTGGGCGGCAAGGACCACTTCATATACCGCGCGCTGGGCCGGTGAGAATGTCCCATTGATCGGAAAGGTTCGGGTGATATCCGACGCGTAAAAATCGTACTCACAACCCGCATCGATCAGAAGCAGATCACCATCATTCAACTCTTTGCTGTTGTCGAGGTAATGCAGAATACAACTGTTGTCGCCACCGCCGACGATCGGGTCATAAGAAGTGTCCGCACCATGGCGCCGGAATTCATGCATGAACTCCGCATGGATTTCGTATTCCATCATGCCGGGTTTGCAGATCTTCATGGCACGTTTGTGCGCATTGACCGCAATCTTTGCGGCCCTGCGCATGGCACTAATTTCAGCCCGACTCTTGTAAAGACGCATATCGTGCAGCAGATGATCCAGTGCCACGAACTCCTGGGGCGTGTGCATCCCGGCCCGGACCTGCGTCCGTAACTGGTTCACCCAGCCTATGACCCGCTGGTCAAAATCCGGATGGGCGCCCATCGTATAGAAGACGCGCGCGCACTGTTCCAGGAGTCCCGGCAGGATGTCATCGATATCCGAAATGGGGAAAGCGTCATCGGCGCCGTATTCGCTCACTGCAGCCTCGGGTCCGGCGCGTTTGCCGTCCCAGATTTCTTTCTCCGGGTCGCGGTCGCGACTGAAAAGTATGTACTCGGCCTGGGTACGACCCGGCACAAGTACCGCTACCGATTCCGGTTCGCGGAAACCCGTCAGATAAAGGAAGTCACTGTCCTGTCGATAGGCATAGGCGGTGTCACGGTTGCGAATCTTGACCGGTGCGGCGGGCAGAATGGCAATGCCGCCCTTCCCCATCATCCGCATCAACTGCCTGCGACGGCGGGCGAATTCCTTTTGGTTCATAAAGCTCTTCCGTTTCAGTTCGGCAACTCAGTGAAGCCGGCTGGCGCTCAGCGTGTTTTCGGACGACAGTGTATTGAGTTCCTCGTACACCAGCTGTACGCCGACCCGGACATACTCCACCAGTTCAGCGTACGCGTTTTCCGCGACTTCGATATCCTGCTCAGACTCGAATCCGGCCCGGGTAATTTCCACCAGATCGTCAACAACTTCCCGGGCATCTGCCGGCAGTGTCGTCAGATCGTCGCGACCGCCGAGCGTCATACCGAACAAGAATTCCTGGCACCAGCTGGACAGTGAGTCGGCGCGTTCGACCAGATCATGATCATCACCCGGCAACAAGAGTTCGAAAGCCATCCGGCCTTCCGTGAGACCACGCACCGTTTTGTCCAGGAGGAGTTCGAACGATGCCCGGCACGCTGCATCAGCCTCGACAGCTGCACCGTGGATCTCAAGCACGCGGGCGTCGAAAGCGCCGCGTGCAGTTTCCGGTGACACACAATACAGGCCGCAGAAAGCGCCGTGCAGGTCCTCCGGTGCGGCTCGTGCAAGCGCACGCCGCAGAGCGGCCTCGAAATTATCGTAATGCAGGGACACGCTTCAAACGCTCGTCGCAGCCGGCAGTCCTTTTTTTATCGGCACACACCGCCCGGAGAGGGTCGTATCGTAACACTTGTATATTTCTCCGGCACGGTGGCCGACGCGGATTCAATTGACCATGCTCAGGCCCGGCTCTATAGTTGAAACATGACCGATGACGCGCGACAAGAGTCATTTGAAGCCGAACTCAAGCGGCTGGAAAGTCGGCTCGATGAGCTTGTCGATATAACCAGCCAGCTCAAGGAAGAAAACCGTTCGCTCAAGCAGCGGCAGGACAACCTCATCGCAGAACGCGCCACACTGCTGCAGAAAAACGAACAGGTCCGCGCCCGCGTGGAAGCCATGATCGGTCGCCTCAAGGCTCTGGAGCACACTTCGTGAGCAACGATATAAGCCAGGTCAGTGTTCGAATCCTGGATAAAGAGTATCAGGTGTCCTGTCCGCTCGATGAGCGGCAGGATCTCATCAATTCAGCTGAACTGCTGAATTCCGCGATGCGCGATATCCGGGATGGCGGCAAGGTCGTCGGACTGGATCGCATCGCCGTGATGGCAGCACTCAATCTCGCCAATGAGTTACTGAAGAACCGGGATTTCGGCGAACAGGTCGAGAACAACTTCAGCTTTCGTCTGAAGTCGATGAGGGAACGCGTGGAATCCGTGCTCTCGGACGGACACCAGCTCGAGTTGTAGACGCCGATACCGCTCACACCTTAAGCTTAGTGCTTGGCGCCCCCTGCGGTGTGCGACATGGGCTAAGATCTCTCGTCCCTATATTCCAACCTTGGGGCAAAGGCATTTCGGCACCACTGTGCATATCCGCCCCGGCGGAGAGCCTTCGGGACCGAGGCTGGCCCCACTTGTTACTCTGGTTCGAGAGCAAGGGCTCATGACGGCATTGGCGGGGAGGTGCCAGCATTCCGCTCGTGACACGATCCACCCGCACAAGCATCCGACTGGCGCAGCGACAGGCCCGGCGCGTACTTGATGACGCACAGCGAGCCGTGGCAGCAAGCGCTGTACATCGCCTCGTAACCCACACCGAGATATTCCGGCGCAGCAAACGAATCGCATCGTATGTTGCGTTTGACGGCGAAATAAACCCCGCCACGATCGCCGCAACCGCGATCGGGTTGGGCAAGGAGCTTTACCTTCCGGTCATCGGGTCCGGAAACCGGCTGCGGTTTGCGTACGCCGCTCCGGACATACCTCTCGCCAATAATCGTTTTGGCATCGCCGAGCCTGCTCCCGGTTACAGATGGTGCATCGACCCGCGCCGGTTGGATCTCGTGTTGACACCGCTGGTGGCCTTTGATGCCGCAGGCTTCCGGCTTGGCATGGGCGCCGGCTATTACGATGAATGCTTTTCGTTTCTGATCGAGCACCGCCACTGGCTCAAACCCAAATTGATAGGGATCGGCTACGATTTTCAGCGTATTGATGACATTGATGCGTCCGTCCGGGATGTTCCGATGTGGTGCATTGCGACAGACCGGGCAATCTATGCAAGCGACAGCGCGGGAAGAAAAATCTGAGACGGTTGTATATGAGGTACTGGCTGATGAAAACCGAACCGGGGGAGTTCGCGATCGATGACCTTGCATCTGCGCAAAATCGGACAGAGTGTTGGGATGGCGTAAGAAACTACCAGGCAAGGAACATGATGCGCGATGAGATGACTGTCGATGACCGCATATTAATTTACCACTCCAATTGTGCGCAGCCGGGCGTTGCAGGAATCGCAGAAGTTGCGCGTGAGGCCTATCCCGATTACACGGCGTTTGATCCGCAAGACGAGCATTTCGATCCGAAAAGTGATCCCGACAATCCGCGCTGGTATATGGTTGACATCAGGTTTAAAAGAAAGCTAAAGAGAATCATAACGTTACATGAGCTTCGGCAATTTGCCGACGACAAGCTCGACGGTCTTGTGTTGCTAAACCGAGGTAATCGTCTGTCAATTTTTCCTGTTTCGGAAAAACACTGGCGTTTTATTCTGAGTCTCGAGTAAAAAACAAAGTGAGCGTTGCATCACGTATTTTGCTGCACGGGTGTCCCGAATCACAAATGATGTTTGATCGTTTTTTTTGACCGGTTTCTTAGGTCTGTGAAATGCAACACATTTTGTTGCTGTCATAATTGATTTTTGCTATATACTGCCCCCGTTCACCCCGACATGGAGACTACTTATGGCTACTAAAAAGCGCTCCAAAAGGAAGGCCACGAGGAAGAAACGCCCCGCGGCCAGGAGAAAAAAGACCGCTAAGAAGCGGAAGGTAACCAGGAAGAAGAAAGCTACTCGGAAGAAGAAACGGAAGACGACTCGTAGGAAGAAGGCTACGAGGAAGAAGAAACGGAAGACGACCCGGAAGAAGAAACGGAAGACGACGCGTCGCAAGAAGAAAGCGACTCGGAAGAAGAAACGGAAGACGACCAAACGGAAGAAGAAACGGAAGACGACCAAACGGAAGAAGAAACGGAAGAAGAAGACGACCAAACGGAAGAAGAGGAAGAAGGCTACACGGAAGAAGAAGGCTACGCGTCGGAAGAAGTAACCGGCGAAGGGTTACAGCGGTGGTCGCCGCGGAACAGACTTTCCAGGCGACCACCGTAGTCCTAAGATTTCAGGGTCCGCTTTGCCGGGCCCTTTTTGATTCCGGGCTCTCGTGGCCCGCGCAGGCAGCACTATGGATCAGAATGAAAGAAAACGCCTTGCCGCCGCAGCGGCACTGCCGTTTGTTGAAGACGGGACCGTAGTCGGCGTTGGAACCGGTTCGACAGTAAACTTCTTTATCGACGCGCTAGCCGGTATCAGTAGCCGGATCGACGCTGCTGTTTCCAGTTCAGAGGCTTCCACCGAGCGACTCAGGCATCACGGCATCGAAGTGGTTGATCTCAATGCGGCGGGCAACCTGGATCTCTATGTCGATGGCGCCGACGAGGCAACGGCCCATGGCTATCTAATCAAGGGGGGCGGCGGCGCACTCACGCGGGAAAAACTCGTCGCGGCTGCGTCCAACAAGTTTATCTGTATTATCGATGACACCAAGCAAGTCGACGTTCTCGGACGATTTCCCCTGCCGGTCGAAGTCATCCCCATGGCGCAGGCCTACGTGGCGCGCCAGATGGTGAATCATGGCGGTCAGCCGGTCTACCGTGAGGGCTTTGTCACCGACAACGGCAACCACATCCTCGACGTCCACAACCTGAACATCACCGATCCCCCTGGCCTGGAACAGCAGATCAACCAGGTCGCCGGAGTTGTGACGGTCGGGATATTTGCACAGCGCCCCGCTGACATTCTGATCGTCGGCACCGATGAAGGCGTGAAGACGAGCGCGAAGCGGGAAGCGGGAAGCGGGAAGCTACACTGACGCGGGAAAATCACCACGAAGGGCTCGAAGCGATAGCAAAACAAGAAGAGGCGCCTGCGGCGCCGTATCCTCAGGCCTCAGAAAACTGGCTGGGGGACCAGGATTCGAACCTGGGTTGGCGGAGTCAGAGTCCGCAGTCCTACCGCTAGACGATCCCCCAATTGTTCAATGAATCTGAAGAGCTGATCTTAACCAACATTCGACGCTTTCGGGACCAGGATTGACTCAGATCGCCTTAGGGCGATCTTCGGGTCTTCGACCCGTCGTCGCTTCGCTGCAACGCCCAAAATGCTGACGCATTTTGTGACTCGGGCTGTCCTGGCTCTTGCCCTACGGGCAACCTGGGTTGGTGGAATCAGAGTCCGCAGTCCTACCCAATCCGCCTGAGGCATTCGAGTAAGTGCTGCCGGCAGCTGCGGAATGATCTTCAGTGCATAAGCTAAGAGCTTTGTTCCGCTGCGGCGGGACCCTACCGCTTCGAGTACTGCGTTGCCCGGCGCGCCTTTCTCAAGCCCACTTTCTTTCGTTCCACTTCGCGCGCGTCGCGGGTTACAAATCCGGCTTTACGCAGCGCCGGCCGCAATGACTCGTCGTATTGCAACAGTGCACGTGTCAGCCCGTGGCGGATTGCTCCCGCCTGCCCGGTTGTCCCGCCACCGCTCACCGTCACGGAGATATCGAACTTGTCGGTCAGGTTCATCAACTCCAGCGGCTGACGAACTATCATTCGCGCTGTCTGCCGGCCGAAAAACTTGTCCAACGGACGATTGTTGACGGTGATATCACCGCCGCCGGTCTTCATGAAAACCCTTGCAGTCGAGGTCTTTCGCCGGCCGGTTCCGTAGAAGTCTGCCTCACTCATCATCTGTGCCTCATTCCTGATAGTGGACCGTATCAGGCGTCAATATCCAGTGGTAGAGGCTGCTGAGCCTCGTGCTTGTGCTCAGGGCCCGCGAACACCCTGAGCTTGGACAGCATTTTCCTGCCCAGCGGGTTACGGGGCAACATGCCCTTTACCGCATATTGCAGTGCACGTTCAGGCGCCTCTTCCAGAAGCTTCTCGAGGGAGATCGACTTCAGGTTGCCGATGTAGCCCGTATAGCGGTGGTACATCTTGTCTTTTAGCTTGTTGCCGGTCACCCGAATCTTTTCGGCGTTGACTACGACAATATAGTCGCCCGTATCGACGTGCGGTGTATATACCGGCTTGTGCTTGCCACGCAACCGCCGCGCAATCTCAGTAGACAAGCGGCCTAAAGTCTTGCCTGTGGCATCAACCAGGTACCAGTCTCGGCGAACCTCGTGTGGCTTGGCAGAAAACGTCTTCATGGTGTCTCGATCCAGTGCGGAACAGTCTCGTTCCCGTTCGTGTTTTCCGGGCGCTGGTTACAAGCGACGGTTTCGGCGCTCCGGAGCCCGTACAGGGGACGGGCATCGCCCTTCCATCCCTGCCGAAAGGCGCGAAATTCTACTTGACGCACGGCGGCAATGCAAACAATGGCGTGCTATTTCGGCAAAAAGCGGCGCTGGTCCTCCAACAGTTTTTATTTAAATATCCATTACTTGACTGTCAGAAAGAGGACTCGAGAGAACACCGAAATCTGCCGGTCAGCTATAATGCAGGCGATGGACGAGCGACACCTGACACCCGTTGACCGCCTGCTTGCCGGTGTTGAAGGTTTTCTGCGAACGGTCGCAGCGGCCGGATCCGCACATGCGGCCCGTGAGAACCCCGCCAGACATATTGACGACAAGCCATTGTCTGCGACTGAAAAATCACATGCGGCTGGTCTGATGCGCGTCAACCATGCAGGCGAAGTTGCAGCACAAGGACTGTACCAGGGCCACGCGGCGGTTGCCCGTGACCCGAGCATTAAGGACCAGATGCAACGCGCTGCCGACGAAGAATTCGATCATTTGGCCTGGTGCGAGCAGCGGCTGAAAGAGCTGGGCTCAGGCCCCAGTCGCTTGAATCCTGTCTGGTATGGGGGTGCTTTCGCACTTGGCGCGGCGAGCGGTTTTCTGGGTGATCGGTGGAGCCTGGGATTCATCGAGGAGACGGAGCGTCAGGTCGTACAGCACCTGACAGGGCACCTCGATCGTCTGCCTGCCAAGGATGCGAAAAGCCGCGCGATTGTCCACAAAATGCGCGACGAAGAAGCCCTGCACGGAACAAACGCCAAAGATGCCGGCGCGTTCGATTTACCGGCCCCGATTCGCCGTATCATGCACCTCACCTCAAAAATTATGACTGGAACCGCATACTGGTTATGATGTCGCTGGGTTCTGGTTAACCGACTAAATATCATTCCGGAAATTTCAATAATCCCAATAAAAATTACGCACTTAGCTTGCCCTTATGTGCGGACTGTATTAAAAGAAGGGCAGAGCTTTGTTGAGGATCAGTAAATGCAGACGACAGCGAAGACTTTGAGCGACGTTCCGGCCATAAATCGATTTCTGAGTTATTGCCGAGTGCGAACGGTTCCTTCCAAAACCGTAATGATTCACGCTGGAGATTTACCCGATGTCCTTTACTACATCGTTGATGGATCCGTCGAAGTCATGATCGAGGACGAAGACGGCAACGAAATGGTTCTCGCCTACCTCAACAAGGGGCAGTTTTTCGGCGAGATGGGCCTGTTCTATGAGCAACCCACGCGTAGCGCATGGGTACGGACACGAACCGAATGTGAAATTGCCGAAATGACCTACCCGCGATTCCGGCAGATTGCAAGCGAGAGCCCGGGACTTGTCTTTGAACTGGCTACCCAGCTGGCAACGCGACTCGATCGCACCAATCGCAAACTCGGTGATCTGGCATTTGTTGATGTCACCGGTCGGGTTGCCCACGCGATCATGGACCTGTGTAACGAGCCGGACGCCATGACCCATCCGGACGGCATGCAGATCAAGGTCAGCCGCCAGGAATTAAGCCGCCTCGTTGGCTGTTCACGTGAAATGGCCGGCCGAGTGCTAAAGGTACTCGAGGAACAGGGCCTCGTATCGGCAAGCGGAAAAACAATTGTCGTATTCGGAGCTCGGCCGAACCGCAAGTTCTGATTCGTCTCCTCAGAGCGCTTTTGGGCCGTCTCGTCAGACAGCCTTCTCAATCTCGGACCTCATGGCGCTGATTGTGGCGGCATAATTATCTGTGCCGAATATTGCCGAGCCTGCAACAAACGTATCGGCTCCGGCCGCCGCAATTTCTCCAATGTTGTCAATCTTGACGCCGCCGTCCACTTCGAGACGAATTTCCCTGCCGCTATCGTCGATCATTTTTCGGGCCTGGCGCAGTTTGTCCAGCGCCGATTCGATAAATTTCTGGCCGCCGAAACCGGGATCGACCGACATGACGAGTACCATATCCATGTCTTCAATCACATGCTCGAGCCACGTCAATGGTGTCGCCGGATTGAATACCAGTCCCGCCTTGCATCCCAGGTCACGAATCAGACCAAGCGTGCGGTGCACATGGCGACTGGCCTCCGGATGAAAAGTGATATAGGTGGCACCCGCCTTCGCAAAATCCGGAATAAGCCGGTCGACCGGTTCCACCATCAGATGCACATCTATCGGCGCCATAATGCCGTGCTCGCGCAACGCCTCACAGATAAGCGGACCAATCGTCAGGTTCGGCACGAAATGATTGTCCATGACATCGAAATGCACGATGTCGGCGCCGGCCTCCA
>CAZJFQ010000044.1:0-1691 GCA_964545335.1 uncultured Gammaproteobacteria bacterium
GCAAAAGCTCTCGATTGGGCAGATCAGATCATGAATTCGAATCCACGCGATGCCTCGACGCTTTATAACCTGTCCTGCGTTTATTCCGTAGCCGGTCAGATTCCAAAGGCCGTTGATGTTTTTGCCAAAGCCGTAATTGCCGGGTTTTCAGACAAAAACTGGATCGAAAACGATCCGCAGCTCGACAACATTCGCAACGAACCGCAGTTTCAGGAGCTGACAGGGAGCCTGCATTAAATTTACGCGGCGGCGGTATTGCGCCCTATTCGAGTCGCCATCGGCCATCTCACCGTACGTCTTTCGGAAGCCTCTCCCCAGGCATCCCGCATGTCGGCGGCAATCAGTTCCAGCGGATCCTCGCCTTTGTCTTCATGGTATCTGTTGACCGCCGACCACGTCCCCAGGTAACCCATCAGCTCATCCAGAGTCCAGGCAATCTCGATCTGAAACTGCGGCGGCCTGAGTTCGTGAAAGGGAAACGGCAACGTCCGGTATCGCTCTTCTACGTATTTTCGTTCGGGTGGCCAGTAAGTCTTTAGGATATTCCGATAGAGATGATCAATCGCCCGATCGGCCGCCGCTGTAACGAAGCAGAGTTCATAGGTAATGGCGGCAAAAACTGCGCCCGGTTTCATCGTTCTTGTTGCCGCCGGGTAGAAGCGGTTCCAGTCGAACCAGTGCAAAGCCTGGGCGACAACAATCAGGTCCACCGATTCTTTTGCCAGGCTGGGTTGCTCGGCCGGCTCGACCCGGTATTCCACCGATGCACAAGGAGCAGCATTCTGAATCTGACACTCGCTGGCATCTGTTGCCACCACGTGATCAAAATGTACCGCCAGGCCCCGCGCCGCCTGGCCGTTACCCGTAGCGCAATCCCACGCCAGCTCGCGGGCTGGTGCCATCGATGCCAAGTATTCAAACAGGACTCCGGGGTAACCGGGGCGGTGGGAACTGTATTGCGTGGCAAACGAGGAAAAATGGTCCTTGCAGGCCATCGCCGCATCATAGCAGGGGCAATCTCGAAAACTGTGAACCAGTCGCACCATGTTATGTGAAGTGAACAGGCTAAAATGCCCGTCTGCTGGTCGTGTAAACCGGTTGGAGGTACAAATGTTTAGCCCCGCAATGCGGCGATTTCTCATCACCGCGATTTTTGCCCTCATGGGCCTGGCTGGCGCAGTGCTGGCTGACGATACGCGCGAATACCTTTTTGGTCAGGCGGACAAGTCGTACGCCGCAGCTCAGGAAGCCAATGCAGAGGTACTGGCGCCGACAAGTTACAACCGCGCTTTCAAAGCCTATCAACGCGCCGAACAGGGATTGCAGCGCGGCCGGAACCTGGACCGGATCCGCAAAGACATCGATGAATCCATACTCTATTTCGGTCGCTCGGCAAAAGCGGCTGAATTTGCCGGAGTCACCCTGGCGTTCGTAATCAAGGCCCGGTCCGATGCCGGCAGTATTAATGCCAAGGGATTCGCAGCCGTTGAGTGGCAGCGCGCGCAGACGAAATTCAGGCAAGCCATGGTCGAGCTCGAGCGGGGCAACATCAAATTTTCGCAACGGCGGGCGCAGGAAGCGCAAGCGCTTTACCGTGATGCCGAACTGATTTCGATAAAGGTCAAGTATCTCGATGAAACGGAGAAGATGATCGAGATCGCCGACAAAGGTCGTATCCGGCGCTATGCACC
>CAZJFQ010000044.1:1791-6059 GCA_964545335.1 uncultured Gammaproteobacteria bacterium
GGTTACGACGTGCCTGCAGATGAGATCATTGCCTACATCAATGGTAACGCCAACAGCGCGCAGGGACTGCAAAGCCAGGTTGACGTGCTGGAGCTGGAACTCGACGAACGTATCGCGCAGATTGAAGCGATGCAGGGGGAAATCGAAAAACTCGACGAGCAACTCGGCGGTGCCTCCGAGGAACGGATCCTGCTGGCGCAAAGACTCGCAGCACAGGCGAGAGTTCGGGCACAGTTCAAACAGATCGAAGTCATGTTTTCGCGTGAAGAGGCCCACGTATTTCGTGAGCTGAGCGATGTTGTCATTCGGCTTACGGGCTTAAGTTTTGACGTCGGCAGTGCGCAGATCAAACCCAATCACCAGGAGCTGCTCGCGAAAGCCGAAGTAGCTATCCGCGTCTTCCCGCAGTGCGATCTTGTCATTGAAGGACATACGGATTCATATGGCGGCGACGAGGCCAATTATCTGTTGTCCCAGGATCGTGCGGATTCTATTGAGGCCTACATAATCAGGGGTATGCATATTCCCACCGAGCGTATCGCAGCGGTCGGTTATGGCGAGACACGCCCGGTTGCAAACAATGAAACCTCGGCTGGTCGTGCCAAGAATCGGCGTATCGACATCAGAATAATTCCTAACCTGGACGTACCAGGATAGGAGCTGTGCTCCAGACTTCGGGCTGCAGGCTTCGGACTTCAGGAAATCAATTACGAAAGCGGGCGACAGCCCGCTTTTTTTTGGCCAGAGCCCAGAGACGAGAGCCGGTCGCCCAATTACAACAAAAATTTATAACCGAGACCGTGGACCGTAATGATGTGTTCGGGGTTGTGGGGATCTTTTTCTATGCGCTGGCGCAGCCAGGCGACATGGACGTCGACCGTTCGCGACGACGGAGTTGAATCGTAGCCCCACACCTGATTCAGAATTTCATCGCGACTGACGACGACATCCGGATGCTCGATAAAGAAGCGCAGCAGTCTGAACATGCGCGCTGATACTTGGACAGGTTTTCCTTGTCTCAATACCCGCGCTTCATCGAGATGCACTTCCACGTTACCGAAACTGGCTACACCTCCTCGTCTTGAACCGCGCCCTGACTTCGCCCGGCGCAACAGCGCTGCAACCCGTGCCAGCAACTCGACCATTTCGAACGGTTTCGTCAGGTAGTCGTCGGCACCAATACGCAGGCCGGCCACTTTATCCTGGATCATGCCTTTTGCCGTCAGCATGAGCACCGGTGTTTCAACACCATGCTGACGCAACCGGCGACAGACTTCGAAGCCGTCCATGCCGGGCAGCATGATGTCGAGAATAATCAGATCGAACGAATCGTCGGTTGCTCTTGTAAGTCCGGCCGGACCATCAGTCTCGGCAGCAACTTGAAAACCGTCACTCGTCAGCCGGTCGGACAGTGTAAGTACCAGTCCGGCCTCGTCCTCGATCAGCAGTATCGACGACACTCAGTGTGACTCCTCACGGTGCACCGGCAGTACCAGAGTAAACGTAGCGCCCTGCCCGGGCGCACTGTCGACAGTGATCTTCCCACCGTGCCCTTCGATCACCTGGCGTGCGACAGCCAGTCCCAGCCCGCTGCCCTGGATTTGTGACTCGCTCGCCCGGGCGCCCCGGAAGAACGGTTCGAACAAGTGGCTGACCTCGTTTGCCGGAATGCCGGGCCCCTGGTCAGTGACAGAGATGCGGACTACTTCACCATGGCCATCGGAACCGTTGACGGCGGCGACGGTGATCGTCTGATTCGGGGCACCGTGTTTCGCGGCATTAGCAATCAGATTTGCGAGTGCTGACTCCAGCGCGGCCGGGTCAGCCAGCAGGTCCGGTAAATTTTCATCAATATTCAATTCAACTGAGGCCGCATTTTTTTCGAGTGGCCGACGGCAGGCCTCGAGCGCCGCGTCGATTACCTCAAGCACACTGACCGGTTGCAGGTCATAACCGTTGTGCCCGGGCTGGACGCGCGAGAACTGCAAGATGTTTTCAACCATTCCGGTCAGCCGTTGTCCTTCGTTTCGAATAATCGCGCCGTACTTTTTGACACGGTCGGGCTCGCCAACAATTGAGTCCGCCAGGTTCTCCCCGGCCGAGCGAATCACCGCCAGTGGCGTTCGCAATTCATGAGAAACGCCCGCCACGAATTCCATCTGTTGTTCGGCAAGCTTGCGTGACCGCTGGGACAGGATCGCAACGATAACGGTGCTTGCCCCAAGCAACACCAGGATTACAAAACTGATACCAAGATTTTGGTTGCGCACGCGTGTAACAACCGAATCGATCGTTCCGCTCCGATGGGACGCGACGACGGTCCAGCAGCCCTCGCCCCAGGCCATCTGTTCATCTCCCTCGGATTCGTCCTGAGTTTCCTCGAAAAACTTTTCAGCGGCCGCCACGCGTTCGGATATGGTTCCCGAGAACATGCTGCCCGAATAATCGGGCTGCAATCGCTCACGCGCTCGAAGACTCAAAAAACTTACGGCCACATCCGCGTCATCAAGGGTTAGTCCTGGTGTACCGGCAAGCGTTCGCGGCGGATCCGAGTCGTCGATGATCGCGGCGCGGTAGGTGTCCGGTTCTTCGAGATCGAAATAGAAATACAGCAGTTCTGGCAGATAGGTCCCGAAGAGATAATCGGGATCAAACCTTACAACTACAAAACTGTTCGCAATCGCCAATCCGTTCGGTGTTTGTGCCTCCTGGTAACGTGTCGGGATGACGAGGGCGGGCTCGTCACTGCAGTTCAATCCACCCGCAGGGCGAAGATCGGGCGCAGGGATAATCTCAACCGCTTCAAGACCCGCGGTCAAAGTCTCGAACCCGTCATCCGGCGACAGGCGGAATACGCTCCAAGCACCCGAGTCTGACCGTTCCACCCAGTAGAGGGAACCGATCAACCGGGGATCTTCGTGTTCGGCACGCCATTGCCTGAAGCGGCTGTCCATCATCACAAAGGCGTCTTCCCGGTCGCTTGCACCAATATCAAACGCCTCATAGGCCTGTGCGGCAATTCGGTCTACCTGATCCGCAGTGAAAAATGACGCGTAACCCAGGTTGAACATCATGCGTTGTTTTTCTGCTTCGCTCATCTGGTTGAGCCATATAAATTGCAGGACAGCCAGCACCGGCAGCAGTACACCGACGACAATGATGTAGGGAACAAGAGTTCGTGTTTTTCCTTTGCGAATCATCAAACGTGTGTCTTGAGTCCTGAATACTGAAAAAATGGCTCTAGGCCCTAGGCTCTAGGCACTAAATGCTGGCGCTACCGACGCCAGTCTTGGTTTTCGCGCTTTACTTTTCACTCTCCCTACGCAAGGTATTCCGGTATCACCCGAAATATCATTAAGAAAAGGTTAAAGACAAAAGTGAAGGGTGGAAAGGGAGTAATAAAAAAAGTGTGGACCGGAGGATTGCGCCGACCCAATTCGGACGTCCGCTTATGCGATACCGCTATTTTGCACCTAGCGCCTAGGGCCTAGGGCCTAGCGCTTTGGACTGATAACTCAGGCCCCAGGACTCAAGGCGAGCCTGTAGTCCGAAGCCTCGTGCCTTGCTGCGCTGCGGGCCGTCTCCCAGGCGAGAATGGCTTGCTTCCTGCGTGGGCCCCAGCGATACCCGCCGAGTGCTCCCGATGCACGCAACACACGATGGCAGGGAATAATGAACGCGACAGGATTGCTTCCGACAGCGTTGCCGACAGCGCGGCTGCTGGTGGGTTTGCCGATATCGCGCGCGATATCACCATATGACACCGTATGTCCGGAAGGTACATTCAACAGGGCCTGCCATACTTTGAGCTGAAAATTTGTTCCCCGCAACACGACTCGAACAGCTTTGTCTGAAGCCGGTTCAAAAATCCGATCTATGACATCCAGCGTGCGAGCCTGGTCATGCTCAAGATTTGCACGTGGCCACTGCCGCGCCAGATCGGCCAGCGATTGGCCGGTGTCTTGCGGAAAACCAAGATGACAGATACCCCGCTCGGTAACCCCTACAACGCATTTTCCAAACGGGCTGTGGTGGATACCATAACGAATATCGGTGCCAGCACCGCCTGATTTGTATTCGCCGGGTGTTACTGCATCCACTGTGACAAACAAATCATGCAGCCGTCCCGGACCTGACAGACCGGCATCGTGCGCCGCATCGAGGACGCTGGCATCCCGGTCGAGATGCTGCTTTGCAAAATCGAGCGTGAGATGCTGGACAAACTGCTTGGGCGTGATGCCGGCACAACGCTTGAACAGGCGATTGAA
>CAZJFQ010000044.1:6159-7238 GCA_964545335.1 uncultured Gammaproteobacteria bacterium
CTTGTCGTGCGGGTATGAAAGGTTATGGCCTTTACCGGCGGATAGCGTGGTTCGTCAATACCGGGCAGAACCTCGAGGATTTCGTCCTCCCAGACGTAGATCGCCATCGGAAACGAAATCCTGCAGACACGATTGAGCTCCGGATCATCCGGCTGACTGACGCGGTGCGTAGTTGAGGGCAGCCGATCGTTGGTGATACGTTGCATATAATCGCCGGTGTTCATGATGATGCTTCCCGGCGGCGCTTCGAGCCGAACCCATTTCATATTCTTCCGGTTCAGAACCTGCAAGCCTGACACTTCTGGCGCCGGCAAAAACGTGAACAAATCGACGTCTTCGTGCCCCAGCATGCGGCCGCCTCCGCGTTCGCGATCCGATTCGGAAACCGGCGGATAGTAATTAAGGCGAAAACCAAAATTTGTTCCGGACAGGCGTTCATCGTAGAGATGCGAGTCGCAGTCAAGAAACCTAAGGATGCTCTGCATGATCGGATGTATCAGTTTTTCCTGGCTCAGGCAGATGCGCCGAAATACAGGTTCCAGACCTGGTAGCGGCCAGAAGTCTCGCTCGCAGTAATTTTCGTCGTCGTTGATATCGAAGGCCCGGCGACAGAATACCCATCCCTCCACGAGATCGGGGTGAATGATGGTCGTCTCCTCGACCGGGAAGTAGCCCTGGTTTACTGAACCGGTTCGTTGTGCAAGATATTTATTCCGCTGCTCCCGGGTTGTCGATTCGAACAGTCTTTTGGTCGCGTCGATTGCTTCCGCATACAACCGGGTATCAACATCGTGATTGACCAGAATCGCAAAGCCGATACTCTCCATGGCGCGTCCCAACTCCTCAGCGAACTTTGCCTGTCCCGCCGGGCCACCATCAAAAAACTGCGACAGGTCGCAGGTTTCGATTATGAAATCGTCATCGAACTCGTCTTCGGTACTTGCTTCGGACAGGCGATAGGTTTGCTCCTTGCGTACCTGATCGTAGCGCCGGAACTCCTGGTTGACAGCGGTAATGCCTTTTTGTTTTCGATCGTTGCTCAAGACTTCAGGCTCCGGGCTTCGGACTTCAGGTACCAC
>CAZJFQ010000044.1:7338-16222 GCA_964545335.1 uncultured Gammaproteobacteria bacterium
ATTATATCTCCGACCTAAACCGCGCTGACCACGTAATTGACAAGTATGACCAGCAGTACGGCGGGTACCACCCACTTCAGCCAGCGGTACATGAATTCAGCCCGGAACCCCGACGATTTACCCAGAATCTGAGCCAGTGTCGTCAAACGGCCCAGTCCCCAGGTCAGGGCGATCAGCGCCAGCACGCTGCCAAATACCTGCATGCCTGAGCCAAATATCAGATCCAGTGTCCCGATCAATGAGGGATCCAGCGCGCTGGGAAGAATCAGGATCGACTGCAGGACACCCGTTATGACGATGACTCGCTTGCGGGTCAGAAGACCCGGCGCGGACTCATCAAAACTGCCGGCAATGACCTCAAGCGCAGCAACCATGGACAGAAACGCCATCATGCTCAATGCAATCAGAAATGCACTGCCCAGTACCTGACCCCCCGGCATGCGGCTGAAAAGTGTTGGCAGCGTGTCGAAAATTAGACCAGGCCCCTGGTCCATGGGCACCCCAAATACGAGAACGGTTGGCACAATAAACAACGAGGCAAGCAATGCTGATCCTGCATCACCAAGACCGGTAACGAGAGCCGCCCCGGGGATACGCATTCCGTCCGGCAGATAACTGCCGTAGATCAGCAGGAACGTGCCGCCGAGCCCAAGTGAAAAAAATGATTGTCCCAGTGCAGCAAAGATTTCTTCCGCACCGAGACTTGAAAAATCAGGTCGGAGAAATTCAGCCAGCCGGCCCACTGCACCTTCCAGGCTCATTGCATAAAAGACCAGGTACAGAATCACCAGACCAAAGACGGGTACGAAGACGCGGCTGACGGCTTCGATACCTTTTTTGAGACCCAGCCAGACCACCAGCAACGCCGCCAGCAACACCAGCAAGGCCAAAACGTATTGCAGCCAGCCGTTGGTCAGGCCGGCTTCAAATGCCGGCATCGTGTCAGCATCAAAACCTCGTCCGACGGAAAAAACAGTTGTGTAAACGACATTGGCAACAACAACGACGTAGTAGGAGCCGGCAATCAGAACTGTCAACAACAACATTGCACCGACCACCGTTCCGGCTTTCGGTCCCAGACCCGCACGCATGGCTCCTAATGGCCCCTGTCGGGTCGACCGGCCGAGCGCCCACTCGGCCATCATGGCCGGAATGCCAAATGCCAGCGTAAAAAAAAGATAAAGCAGCAGAAATGCAACGCCACCATACTTACCCATCATGTACGGAAAGCGCCACACGTTACCCAGACCAACGGTAACGCCGATCATCGCCAGCAGTGTGACTACCCGGGAGGAGAAGATTTGACGGGGCATAAAAAAATCAGTTCCGGTCAGTATCGAACCGCCGGGCTGCCTGCCGGGTAAAACAGTCCGAGAAGCTCGATACCCGATGCCACCGTACACTCGACGCAATGTGGCTGCTGTCTTGGCAGGTAGATCATGCTGCCGGTGGATATATCTGTATGCGCGTCACCCGTCCACATGATGCCGTTGCCCCTCAATACAGTGATTACCTCTTCGTACTGATGGAAATGATCCGCGGCGCGCGACTGCGGAATTGCACCGATAAACTGCGTAACCTGGCCGGAACCCTGTGCCGGGCCGATCAGAAGTTGATAGTAGCGATCCGATGTTTGCTGACGTTTCGCCTCATCTACCGTCACGGTTCGTTCAGGGAAATCGGCATCAAACAATCCGGGCATCTCGGACAGCCATTCGGCACCCTGACTTTCAGGACAAACATTAACGATCATTCGGATCGGGTCGGGGCCGGAATTCGTAACCGCAAATGCCTCCCCCGGTCGTACATAGCCTCCCAGATCGGGCCCGAGACGGAAATCCCGGTTGCCTATCAAGAGCGCACCCTCGCCAGCCAGAACAAACAGCACACAGTCGCCGCCCGGATAATGGCGTGGCACCGTGGTACCGGGGCCCACTTCGACCAGGAATTGTGAAACGGCTTCGGCACCGTTAGCTCGCGTAATAACGGGTGTCTCCAGCCAGTTGCCGGTGGCCCGGGATTCGAGTGTTTCAGGGCGGACAACAAAGCAACCGCCATCGAGATAGGTGTACGACATGACTGGTGCTGCGACGCGGGTCTATAGACTATAGTGTGTACCCCGGCCACAGACGAACGATTCGCCGACTTGTCGAACAACGATCCTCTTTATGACGAGCGCGGTTACTTCCGTGACCCGCTGAACACACCGGCATCGATGGCATGCGAGACGAGATACTTGCTCTGGTCAGCAAGTTTTTTCTTGACTGGATAGAACCTTTCTACAAGAAGACGATCGAGTGGTTCGAGTATCCCGAAATTCTCCGCTATAACGTTGGCGGGTACTACTGGCCACACTCGGACGCGGATAACTGGATTCAAGATGACCAGGCGTGGTCGCGAAGCCTCGATCGTGATCTCAGTATCTTGTTTTATCTAAATGAAGAGTACGAGGGTGGGGAAATTGAGTTTCCGAATTTCAGATTTCGGCTTACGCCCGAGCGAGGCATGCTCGTCTGCTTCCCCTCCGATCACCGGTTTCTGCATGCAGCCCGGGAAACAACTGGCGGCCAGAGATATGTGCTGGTCAGCTGGGCCGCGGCCGCAGAGACCGAAAGAGTAAGGGAAGATCCCCCCACACGGGCAATCTTCCTCAAGCGTTAACTTTGAGGGCCCGTTTGCCGGAAATCCTCAAGACCAAGTGTTGCTAATCTTCTTCTGACTCCTTCCCGCTATCGCTGCATTCACCTTCATGGGCGACTTTCACGCTCGCGGCCTTTGCCTGACAGTGGTTGCCGTATGTTGTGCCGTCGTCGCCGCAAACCGGAAGATAATTCATCGGGCAGGGTGTCGCTCCCGGACACGACCCCGCGTCGACGACCCGGACTCCGGCCTGCTGCGCCTTACAAGCATTGCGATAGGTGCGGCCGTTTTCACCGCAAACCAGTTCTTTAATGTCGGGGCATTCTGCGATACGGCAAAGACCAGCGTAGGCGATGTCAGTGGCGTGTCTGCGGGCCTGGCACGCATTAGAATAACTGTGTCCGTCAGTCCCGCAAACCGGCTGATTTACATCGGGACATTCTGCATCGGCCTGGGCGATCTGGAGCGCTGCGCTTGGGGGCTGGTCAGCAGCTGACGCTGTTACCACCAGGAATACAGTTGCCAAAAGTGCGCTCAATCGTCTCATCGAGGCTCACGGTGACGCCAAACATGCCGGGCGCATCTGATAGTACGCGCGGGGGCGACCCAACCTGATTCTGGATTATCCGCCACATTGCAGCCAGTAGGCAGCGGTTAAGTCTTGACTATTATTAAGTTAGTAGTATTATTTACTTCGTAATGCTACTAAGCTAACAGAATGACCGATCCAGACTCCCCGACCACACCGACCGAGGACGCTCACGTCAAGAAGTTTCGCAAGGAACTCAATGCCGGCACCGTGTCACTGGTGCTGTTGTCGATACTCGCGAAATCCGATGAAGCGATGTACGGCTATCAAATCGCCAAGGAAATGGAACAGTCCGAAAACGGCCAGCCGCTGGTCAAACAGGGCGCTTTGTACCCGGTGTTGCGTTCGATGAGTGCACTGGGTTTGTTGGCCAGTCGCGTCGAACCCTCTTCATCAGGACCGCCGCGGCGGTACTACGAGATTACGGCGGACGGCCGCACCACTCTGGATTATTGGGAGAGTGAATGGCGCAAGACGCGTTCATTTGTTGATGCCGTACTCGGCGATTAGAGGAATCAACCATGTCAGACAATGCTGCCCGCTCCATCGATCTGTACCTGGAGCAACTGAGAAACGCCCTCGAAGGTGAAGATCCTGCTGTCGTTCAGGACGCCCTCTATGATGCCGAGGAATACCTGCGAGCCGAAGTCGCAGCTCACCCCGACAAATCGGAAGCGGATGTTCTTGAATATATCGCTTCGTCCTACGGAGCGCCGGACGAGGTCGCCGATGCTTACCGGAACACCGAGGTACAAGTCAGAAAAGCACTTGCACCGCCCAGGATACCAATAGCTGAAACGGCGATCGGACGCTATTTCAATATCATGCGCAACCCCCGCTCCTACAGTTCGCTGTTCTATATGATCCTGTCACTCGCTACGGGCATCTTCTATTTCACGGTGGTAGTAACCGGATCAAGCCTGTCCGCAGGGTTCGCGATTCTGATCATCGGTATTCCTTTCTTTCTCTTGTTTGTCGGCACCGTTCGCGTCTTGTCGCTCGTTGAGGGACGCATTGTCGAGACATTATTGGGGGTTCGGATGCCGCGCCGTCCGGTCTACACGGAAAAACAGTTGCCACTGCTCGAGCGCATCATGAACATGCTCAAAGACGTGAGGACATGGACGACAATGCTTTATATGTTGTTACTTCTGCCCCTGGGTATTGCTTACTTTACTGCCGCGGTTACAGCTGTCGCAGTGCCACTGGGCCTTGTAGCCGGTTCAATCATCGATTTACTCAGAGCGGCCGGCGCGTTGCAATTCGATTCCAATATCACCTTTATTACCCATGACATGCCAATTTGGCTGGTGCCGTTATTTGGATTGCTAGGCGTCGCCCTGATACCGGCAGCGCTGTGGCTGTTCAAGGGAATCGGCATTGTGCACGGTCATGTAGCCAAGAGTCTGCTGGTCCAATCCGGACGGCCGGCCTGACACTGCTTTCAGCGAAAAGCCGACTGAGCGATACTCTTCGCCGATGAGTACAGTTCAGAGAAGAAGCGCCGGGCATCGACCGGCTTTCGCATCATTGCCTTTACCGCTGCTGATCAGCATAGGTCTTCTCGGCGGTTGCTATGGCCGGGAGGTGCTGTCAATCAAATCTTCCGACGGTACGTACCACTGCTTCCACGTCGAGATTGCCGAAACGACCGAGCAGAAGCGTCAGGGTCTGATGTACATTCAGGAGCTACCGGCAAATCAGGGTATGCTGTTTGATTATCCGGAGGGCAAAGTGGCATCGATGTGGATGCGCAATACGTACATTGCTCTGGACATACTGTTTATCCGGTCGGACGGCACGATCGCAAATATTGCTATGCGAACGGTTCCGCACTCCGAAACGAGCGTGTATGCAAATGAAGCAGTCCGGGCTGTTTTCGAAATCAACGGTGGGCTGTCCGAGCAACTCGGAATTCAGCCCGGTAACCTGGTTCATCATCACGTCTTTGACAATCCGCGACCCTGTTTGCAGTTTGTCACCGAAGACTGAGCGGAAACTTATCCAGTGCGTGGCGCTGTCTATCTGATTCTCTGGATCCTGGCAATATACACTGCGATCGGGGTCTATCTTTATGCATTTCAAAACCGCTTCGTCTATTTCCCGAACATCCCGTCACGCGATCTGATGGCCCAGCCTGACGAATTCGGCTTACCATTCGAGGAGCAACGCTTCGTTACGCCCGATGGTGTCGAGTTGCACGGTTGGTATATCCACGCGGAGTCACCCCGGGGTGTTGTCCTGTTCTTTCATGGCAACGCCGGAAACATTTCGCACCGCTTTGATTCCATTGCAGTGTGGCGCGAACTCGGATATGACGTTTTCATATTTGACTATCGCGGCTATGGCCTCAGTGACGGAAAACCCTCGGAGCAGGGTACCTATCTCGATGGCCAGGCTGCATGGGACCTGCTGGTGCAGGAACGGGGAATCGATCCCCGCGCAATCGTCGTTTTCGGCCGATCGTTAGGTGCCGCCATTGCCACACATACCGCCGCCGCGAACAGGCCGGCGGTGCTCGTGCTCGAGTCGGCATTCAGCTCGGTGAAGGATATGGCCGGTCATTATTACCCGTGGCTGCCGGTTCGATGGATCGCCCGGTTGCATTACGATACGGGAACAAAGATATCCGCGGTCGAGGCTCCGGTGCTGGTGATACACAGCAGTGACGACGAAATCATCCCCGTACGATTTGGCCAAAAGGTCTTTGAATCCGCCGCTCAACCAAAAGAGTTTCTGGAAATTTTTGGTGACCACAACGCCGGTTTTCTTCTTTCGGGTTCCCGTTATCGCGACGGACTCAAAAGTTTTGTCGACAAATACCACCATACAGACCGCGAATCAGAATAAGGATCCGAACTCGATGTCACCGTCCCGTTGCGGACATTTCACAGCCGTGCTGACTATGTTTGCCGTTGCAGTCATCGCCGGTTGCTCGGAGATGCTGGAAACGCCGCTACCCGATGGGTACTGGACGGAGTCAGAGGCCGACGAGATTCTGGATCAGACTATCGAACTAAGGTTGGACGTCGAT
Source organism: uncultured Gammaproteobacteria bacterium (assembly GCA_964545335.1). Lineage (GTDB taxonomy): Bacteria > Pseudomonadota > Gammaproteobacteria > Steroidobacterales > CAZJFQ01 > CAZJFQ01. Next base: position 13,602 of record CAZJFQ010000044.1, read on the forward strand.
CTGTCCGGGCTCAGTGAATCGGAACGCGCAGCAGTAAAAAAACTGATCGCTGCGGGCGTCATACTGCAGCGCCTGTACGAAGATTCCCTGCACAACCAGGCATTGTCTTCTTATGAAGACCTGCAAATCCTTCACGCGCAGCTGGGTCAGCCCGACCAGACAGAAAAACTGATCCGCCTCTACCGCTTGTTTAACGGTCCGGTTGCGACGACCTTAGAAAACGAGCGGCTTACTTTCCTGCCGGTTATGGACGAACTGCCGGGTCGCAACGTTTTTCCGGTCGATGCGACCCGTGAGGAGATTGAACAGTTTGTTGCTGCGCACCCCGAAGCCAAAAATTCTCTGCTCGGACTGAGAAGCCTGGTCCGCCGCGCGACGCCGGAAAATCTGGACCGGGATCTCTCGGTGCTTGCCCGGCACCCCACACTTGCGACATTGCATCCCCTGTTTCGAGATCACACACAGATGCTAGCGGCATCCGACAACAGGAACACCTTTTACTCCGTTCCGTATTCGATAGCCTGGTCAGAAGAGCTTTTTGCGGTATTTGATCTGTTGCTGGCCGCGTCCGAGCTGATGACAGCGGACGATCCGGATTTCGCGGCTTACCTCCGCCTTCGTGCCCGCGACCTGCTCGTTGATGACTATGAGAGTGGTGACGCGGCCTGGACTCGGGGCAGTTTCAAAAACATCAATGCGGAGATCGGTAGTTACGAGACATACGACGACAAACTTTTTGGCGTGAAAAGTTTTTTCGCCCTGAGCGTGCTGATTCGCGATAAGGAAAAGACCGAACAGCTGTTGCGAGCCAATATCGATTTACAGGAACTGGAGGATTCGCTGCCGATTACTAGTCACAAACGCGTAACAAGTGATATCCCGATAGGAATCTACAATGTCGTGGCCGATTTCGGTCAGGCCCGGGGAACGAATACCGCAAGCATTCTTCCCAATGACCCGGAACACACGCGCAAGTACGGACGAACGGTGTTGGTGCGATTCAACATCATGAGCCATCCGGATCTGTTCGCTAACCAGCTGGCCCGTTACCGTGCTGCAGTAGCGGACAAGTACGAGAACGACCTCACACGATACGGCGCCTTCGAACGTACCGTGTGGCATGAAATCGGGCACTATCTCGGACCCGGAGTGACTGCTGATGGTCGTGATCTCGACGTTGCGCTGGCCGAGTACTCCGATCTGCTGGAGGAGATGAAGTCGGACCTCATCTCCCTTTATTCTGCGCAAATGCTGGCCGACACCGGTTACCACGGTCCGGAAGAGTTGAAATCGATATACGCTGACGGAATACGGCGCGTAGTACAGCATGTTCGCCCCCGGCGAACACAGCCGTATCAGACCATGCAACTGATGCAAATGAATTTTTTCCTTGACAACGGACTCCTGCAATTTGACCCCGGGGCCGGCGAGCTTATGATCCGCTACGATCGGTATCACGAGGTCGTTCGAGACCTTCTGACAAGGGTTCTGGAGCTGCAATTTGCCGGCAATCGGGCCGCGGTGGCCGATTTCGTCGAGCAATACGGCGCGTGGCGTGAGGATCTGCACGACGTGCTTGCCGCAGGAGTGCGCGAGTCTGTCCTGTTTCGCTACGCCCTGGTCCGGTATGGGGCCATGGGTGAGTAGATCCAGCGGTCGGGTTCCGCAGAATATCAATATGTTACAGCGGGTATCCGGGACTCTGCATCTTGAGAAAGCGGTCGTTTCTTCCTAAGCTTGTAATGTCGGCGCCCAAAGGGGGCGGCCGTCTACATTTGTTGGGGGAAGACAGTCTATGCGTAACAGCGCATGCACTCTCGCCATGGGAGCGCTTGCTGTGCTGGCCGGGTGTGGCCCGCAAACACCGCCCTGTGAAATCACCCTTGGCTGGGATCCCTGGGAGCCCTATCAGTATCAGGATGTCGACGGCGCTGTTGTTGGCCTCGATATCGAACTCGTTAAGGTCATGGCCGATCGCGCCGGGTGTACGCTTTCCTACGAAGAGAACGACTGGGCAGCGCTGCTGGGCCGGGTGCGGGACGGTGTGGTGGATATCGTCCTGGGTGCTACGCTAACCGAAAATCGGCAGACTTATGCGCATTTCTCTGAGCCTTACCGCGCCGAGTCATTCGGGTTATTTACCCGCAGCGGCGAGGCAAGCAATTACAATCAGGACTCGTTGCAGGCTCTGCTGGAAAGCATGTTCAAGATCGGCATCACCGATCAATACTTGTACGGAGATGAAGTAACGGCACTGCAGGATGATCCGAGATTCGCTGACCAGTTTGAGCCGGTCAGGGTCGGCGAAGCGAACTTTGCAAAACTGATGAACTTCGAAATCGACGGGTTTCTCGAGGATCCTTTCGTTGCAGCGGCTGTAATACGCCGCAAGGGTCTGCAGGACGACGTCGAACCGCATCCGATCGTGATAGAAACCGGCAACGTGCGTCTGATGTTCAGCAAAGCATCGGTTTCAGAAGACGTGGTTCGAAGATTCAACGAAGCGCTGGCCGCGATGGCGCAGGACGGCAGCTACGAAAAGATCGTAAAGAAGTACGAAAACTAGAAGGCAGATTTTTGACTCAGGTTTCAGAAAAACCCGGCTGCCGCCGGGTTTTTTT
>CAZJFQ010000044.1:16322-19158 GCA_964545335.1 uncultured Gammaproteobacteria bacterium
AAGGCAGATTTTTGACTCAGGTTTCAGAAAAACCCGGCTGCCGCCGGGTTTTTTTGAAACGCGCTGCAACCACCACGGCATCTTGCGGTCCCATATGTTGCTTTACCGGATCAAAGCGGTATCAGTATCACAAAATGCGAATTCGAAACCAGTATCCAATCGGTCTGCTCATCATAGTTCTAGGCCCCGGGCTGACAGGACCGACCGTGTCACTCGCCGATGAAAGGGAATACCGAACCGGCCGGTTTACTACGTCATTCGAGGAATCCGCTCCGTATGCGGATGTTGGTTTTATCGTACACAGGATGTTTCACGGTCTTCGTGTAATCGCCGTCGATGAGGCAATGGTGGAGACCGGGGTGATTCTCGAAGGTCAGGCCGTGGACGTGACCGAAGAAACCTGGGAAGTGTACGTTCCTAAATCGTTTGATCCGAACCGGAAGTACGGCTTGTTCGTCTGGATCCATGCCATCGACGACGGGGCGCCCAGGAAAGACTGGCTCGCGGTCTTTGACGAACTGGGCTTCATATTTGTCGGAGCAAACAACTCCGGCAATACACAGGATACGATCGACCGACGCATACCCCTTGCGCTGCATGCCGTACACAATATGCAGCTTTTGTACCCGATCGATGACCGCCGTGTTTATGTGTCGGGCATGTCAGGCGGCGGTCGCTTGTCGGCACGTCTAGCCGTGTCTTTTGGTGACCTGTTTACCGGCGGTTATTTCGTCTCTGGCAGCGAGTCGATTGGAAGTCGGTACTTGTCGGTGCCGCCGGTACCGGTGATGGACCTCGTTCAAATCCGCAATCGCCTGGTGTCGTATACCGGGCGGCAGGACACGATTAACATGATACATACACGCCAGGCTCACCAGTCTTACGAGTTGTTTTGTATTCGATTCGCACATTCCCTGGTCGATCCCGGCGTTGAACATGCGAATGTTGATAAAGACTGGCTTAGAAAGGGGCTGGTGCTTCTCGATCAGCCACTGTCTGTGCCACCGGAGACTGAGAGTAAGATGACAGAAATCGAGTCGCGGCGGCAACAGTGCCTGGCCGAGCTACGTGAGAAATATGTCGCCGATACGACAAAAGTCCAGGCTGCTATAAGCAACGGCAAGATCAAAAAGGCGCGGCGGATGCTCGAAGACCTGGACATCGAGTTCGGCTGGTATGTCCACGATGAGGTTGTTCAACTGGCCAGCGAAATTGCTGAGTAAGTCTGTCGTCGCCCAGCAATACTTCCAGGTTCTCGGAACTTACTCTTCAGGTGGCTGTGGTTTGCACTTCAGCCAGTATCGCAGTTCGTATCGATACACATTCATCTCTGATTTCGGGATTGGCCGACGTTCGACGATTTCGAACCCATATGGACAGGCCTTCTTGTTTCGGAGCCAGACGGTAATCCACTCCATACGCGCTGCCTCCCCTTCCGGGGTGTTGGCCGGGTAATTGGCGTCGGTCTGCGCCTCGAAAATGTAGAGACTGTCATCGCCCTCGTCTACCCGAAGCTGGCTCATTCGGTGGCGGTCATACTCCATCGTGCTCTGGAACTGGGCACATGCGCCCAACGTGATGACCAGAGTCAGCAGAGCGATCAGTAAGCTTTGTTTCATCATCGGACCCCGGTTCATCGTTCGCGGGATATTGCGGCACAGCCGGGCATCGATCAACCGGACCGGCCCGCTACATATGGTTTAGAGTCTGAAATGTCACGATCCGGACCACTCCCGATGGCGCCGGCTCCTTCCTTGTCCTATGCTAGACGGTGCCGGTTGCCGGTCCGCGCGGAAACGTGCTGCGATCAAATAATCACAAGACGAAGGTACCGGTTATGCGAAGGGAGGTTCAATAATGCGCATAAGAATAGCTCTCGTTTTCCATTTATTTCTTGCCGGTCTGCTGCTCTCGGCGCCATCGTACGCGCAGTATTCCGACCAGTGGCAATGGTCTGGAATTGACAGAGTGGTCTCCTTCGGTGAAATCAACGGCGATTACGATGCGCTGGTCTCGATCCTGAGGGCAGCCGATATCATCAACGACGATCTCACCTGGTCCGGCGGTACGGCTCACGTGGTCAGCCTCGGCAATCTCGTCGGTTCCGGTGTTGGATCCGACCGGGTGCTGGACTTGATGATGCTGCTGAGCGAAGCGGCGACCGCAGCCGGCGGCGGGGTTCATGTCGTCATGGGATTGAATGAAGTTCACGCGGCCGTCAATGCGGAAGCCCCATTCCGGGGTTACCTGATGTCACTGCCGGTGGTCATTACCGTCAATGAAACTGCGTATGCTCACAGCGGATTGTCAAAGCTGGTGACAGAACTTGGCGGCGGTGAAATAAATGGCCGCGCTGCCACAGAGCTGGCGGCAAACGCCGACTCGTGGGTAGGGATGAGCAGGGAGGATCTTGCCGATCGTCTCGAGGATTTCGAGGGGCTGGGACCGAACAGCCCGATGAGCTATCGCGGAACCTGCGAGTGTTATCAATTGATCGTTGAAGCCAAGCTCAAGCGGGCCCTGGAAAAACTCGGGGCCGCTCGTGTCGTAGTCTCGCACAATGCCTACCCTGACTATCGCGTGATATCGCGGATAAACGGTCTTGCCATCGTCGCCAATACCGGCATGGGATCAGGCGATGAGGGTGCTCGTTTGTCTTCCGTTTCAATTGCCGGCGGCGAGTTACTCGCAACGTATCCAGGTGAAGGGGAGTCGGGACCTCCTTTACCGCATCCCAGGCGGGTCGGTCCGCGGCCCGGCGCCTTGACTGATGACGACCTGGAAGAATTCCTCAAGACTGCTGAAGTGATTCACATAGAAGATGTTGGTGAAGGTG
>CAZJFQ010000045.1:0-18013 GCA_964545335.1 uncultured Gammaproteobacteria bacterium
TAAATAGCGTCCAAATTGCTGAAATCTTGGTCAAAAACTATTTCTAAGCTATAGTTGACCGCGTTACATAACGCGGCGTGTGAGCTTTTCCGGCCGATGCCAATCTCTCCTTCCGGCAGATATAAGAAGCGACAACACTGGGGTGCCTCAATGATGCGCAAACTGGCATTTCTTTGTCTCGTGCCAATACTGGCAGTGCCGTTTTCCGTGCAGGCGCTGGGGCTTGGTGATATCCGGCTGCATTCAGCACTGAATCAGCCACTAGATGCCGAAATCGAGCTGATCTCTGCCACCGACGGGGAGCTTGAGTCTCTAAAGGCAACGGTCGCCTCGATGGAAACCTTTGCGGAATACGATCTCGAAAGACCGGACTTCCTCGACACCCTCATATTCAGTGTGACCCAGGATGCCAGCGGCCGCTCGATCCTGAAGGTCAGCTCTCGGACGCCGGTTACCGAACCTGTCGTCACCCTTCTGATCGAGGCCAACTGGTCGCGTGGACAACTGCTGCGGGAATATACGGTTCTGCTCGACCCGCCGCTGTTCGCACCCGCTGAGGACGCACCAAGATACGTACAGCCGGCGCCACCACCGGTCAGCATACAGCCGGAACCCGCACCCGAACTGCGATTCGAACAACCGCCCCCGGCAGCACTGCCGGCGGCTCAGGAACCGGCACCGTTTACTCAGCCCGAGGCCACGGTAACGACACCAGCACCCGCGCCCAGCTATCCGACAGCGTCCTATCCAACCGGTGACGACTACGGACCGGTGGTCCGCAATCAAACTCTTTGGAGTATTGCGAGCCGCCTGCGACCCGACGCATCGGTGGACATCCACCAGATGATGATCGCGCTGTTCAGGGAAAACCCGGAAGCTTTTGCCGGCAACATCAATATCCTCAAGGAAGGCGCGATCCTGAGAATTCCCGACATCGCGGCGATCAGGGGTATCAGCCAGGCCGAAGCGTTGGCCGATGCGCGCCAGCAGATCGACGATTGGCGCGTCGCAAAAGGACAATTGCGTCTCGTAGCTCCCGAAGATACCGACGTAATGGGTCTCGCATTCGACCGCGGCACTGAGGATACCTTCAGCTTCGACACCGACGCGTCCGACACCGATTTCAGCACCGACTCAACCGTCGCCGGAACTACGGGTGATGATGCGTTTGCCGGTGACACCGACCGGCTTATCAACATCGAGGATCCGGACCTGGCCGCATTGCAGGACCAGACATCCGATCTGGATACATTGCCGGAAGATACGGAAATCAGCTTTGGCGATCTCGAGACGACTACGCCCGGTGTCGACCTGGAAGGATCGGAATCGGAGCCGGCCACGGACGATTTCGAGTCCCTGGCCGATACCGGCGACGACACCGAAGGTGCCGTTTCGGGCAGCGACGATATCACTGTCGCTGATGCCGGAGACACCGAGGTACAGACTCCGCGAGCACAAGGTTCCGTTCCTTCTGTAGTTGCACCTGCTCCGGTCGACGAGTCGTCACTGATGGACAGCCTGTTCAATATGCTTGGCAATACCTGGGTCTGGATTGCCGGCGGTCTGTCCCTGATCCTTCTGATGGGCGTTGTTTTCGTGAGACGCCGCATGGCGGAAGGGGATCTCGCGCAGACGTTTGACGGATTCGACGATGAGGCGATAGACGAGGCATTACTCGCAACGTCTGATACTGCGGTAACGCGCCGTGTTGAACCCAGTCATACCGATTCTATCGTGGTTGAAGAAAGCACAGTTGCCGAAACCGATCTCATGGAAGAGACGCTGACGATCAAGCCGGACTCCTTTGCTGACCAGGAGGAAGACGAGGAAGCGCCGATTCCCGCGGCAGAAGATACCCGTGCGACCAGCCAGATCGCATCTCCGGACACCGCCGGGCTCGATTCGACTATGGCGCTACAACACGGCGATCCACTGGCCGAGGCGGATTTTCACATGGCCTATGGCCTGTATGACCAGGCGGCCGAGATTGTCCAGAAAGCTTCAGTCGTCGAGCCCGACCGCCGCGATCTGAAAATGAAGCTGCTGGAGATATTCTTTGTCTGGGGTAACAGGGATTCTTTCGTGCAGGAAGCGAAGGCGCTGAAGTCAACAATCGGGGATGGTTCTGATTCCGACTGGGACAAAGTCGTCATCATGGGCAAGCAAATTTGTCCGGATGATGCATTATTTGCGGGCGCTGCGGCTGCATCGCCCGGCGGTGAAGTCGATCTGGAACTTGAACCGACCATTATGGCCCGTGCCGAGGTCGATTTTGCGACCATCGCCGATGACGATATCGACAAAGCCGATGCCAGTGTCGACCTGGATCTGGGCGAGATAACCGGCAGTACGAGGATTTCAGAAGGTTCCGACCTAGAGCAATTCGGCGCCGCAGACGAGGAAGATGTCATCGACTTCGATCTCGGTGACAAAGATCAGTCGGCCGCCGCGGATATATTTGATCTCGGTGAACTCGAAAAATCGCCGAGTCCGGAGGCGACCATTCGCGAGAGAGTGGAGTCCCTGACCGGTGGCAGCGAGCCGGATGTCGCTGACATGACTGCTGAGTTGGAGCTCGACGATCTCGGGCTGGATCTCGATCTCGGCGAAACGGCGGATACACCGGCGCTTGACGAAGCGGATGCCCCGATCGGTGGCGACCTTACGGCTGAGCTGCATGCGTTAGCGGAACAACGTGAAGCCGAAGAGGCGTTCGTGGACACCGCAGTCATAGGACCGGACGATAATACCGATACCAGCATTCAAACTGGTTTGACGCAAATTCCCGAAGCGCTGACCGGGGACGAGGCGCCACCGGGTATCGATGAGACGATGAGTGCACGGATCGATCTCGGGCTGGACGAGACAGGAATTCTCCCCGCGGCTGAGGTAAAAGGTGAGGCAACGCGACTCGCCACCGATTTGCTCGGCGAGACGGACATTCGTCAGCTGGGCGAGGACATTGATCTGGAGTCGACGGCCGAAATCCTGGCAGAATCGGCGGATAGCGAAGACGTGACGGCGGAGCTGCCAGCAATGGTTGACGACGAAATCGACCTCGATCTGGAAGATTTGGCCGCCGAGCTGGACGAAGGCGATACGCGGCGTCAGCGGGCACTCGGCGTCAGTGACGATACGATGGAGACCATTCTGGCCGACGACACCGTTGAGCAAGAACTCGCTTCATCGGCCTTGACAGTAAGTAGGGGTGCAGACGTTGAGGACAGCATAGATCTCGACATCGGCGAGTTGCGGGGAGAGCTCGAAGACGACTCGCCGACCGATACTGCGCGCATCTCACCGGCTGACCTCGGATTGCCGGACGAATCGGAAGCCGAAACCATGAGCGAGATCGGGACCAAGCTCGATCTGGCACGCGCCTACATGGATATGGGCGATCCCCACGGCGCACGCAGCATCCTGCAGGAAGTTCTGGAAGAGGGCACGGACAACCAGAAACAGGAAGCGCAACAGCTGCTCGAAAACCTTCCCTGACCTGTTGCCGGGTCTGAAACAGTACAGTTGTCATTGCCGCCGCTGACGGTATAGCTGTCAATCGGACACCGATATGATACGAGTTGCGATTGGCCTACAGTATGACGGCACTGATTTCTTTGGCTGGCAAAAGCAGCCGGATCTCAGGACAGTACAAAGTTGCGTGGAATCGGCATTGAGTCGTGTTGCAGATCAGCCGGTGTCCGTTGCATGTGCCGGCCGTACTGATACAGGTGTGCATGCGACCGGACAGGTAATTCACTTTGATACGAGTGCAACACGCAACGATCATTCATGGATGCTCGGTGGCAACAGCCATCTTCCGGACGATGTCAGTATTGTCTGGGCCAGGACGACCACGCATGATTTCCACGCGCGTTTTAAGGCACAGGCCCGGACGTACTGCTACCTTATACTCAATCGCCGGGTACGCGACAGTATTCACAGGACGCGGGTTCACCGCGTTGTTCGCCCACTGAATGACAGAAATATGGCTAAGGCGGCCGAGTTGCTCATCGGTCGACATGATTTCACGTCATTTCGTTCGGCTGCCTGCCAGGCGAAAACAGCAGAAAGAACAGTACAGTCTGTTTGCGTCATACGAGACGGCGACTGTATTCGGATCGAAATAACTGCAGACGCTTTCCTGCATCACATGGTGCGAAATATCGCCGGCCTCTTGATTCAAATCGGCGCCGGGGACCGCAGGATTGATTGGGCACGCGAGGTTCTGGCCGCCGCGGATCGAACCTGTGCAGCAGAAACTGCGCCGGCAAATGGTTTGTATCTGCAACAGGTAACTTACCCGGAGGAGTTCGGTTTACCGGAGCCGTCAGTGAGCCGGATACACCTGCCATTGTGACCGTTCACCATACCTTTGAAACCGGGTGTATGATGAGTCCGGCATTTTTCAACGAGATACATGAGTCAGATTGGACGTCGTATGAGTTGGCTGCAGAAAATAATGCCGAGCCGGATAAAGACTGAAAAGCGCACGCGGTCAGTCCCGGAAGGACTCTGGAAAAAGTGCCCTGAGTGCGACGCTGTACTGTACCGGGCGGAAGTCGAACGCAACATCAACGTTTGCCCCAAGTGCTCACATCACATGCGTATCGGTGCCCGCGAGCGCCTGGACTCGTTTCTTGACCCCCAGGGCCGACATGAAATCGCTGCCGGCCTGCGCGCGAATGATCCGTTGAAATTCAAGGACACAAAAAAATACCGGGATCGATTGCAGCAATCGCAAAAGACTACCGGGGAGAATGATGCACTGATCGTCATGAAGGGCGCTCTCGATGATCAGCCAGTCGTGGTGTGTGCATTCGAGTTCAGGTTCATGGGCGGATCCATGGGCTCGGTGGTTGGCGAGAAGTTCGTGCGCGGTGCAGAAATCTGTCTCAAGGAAAGAATTCCCTTGATTTGTTTTTCAGCAAGCGGTGGCGCACGAATGCAGGAGGCGCTGTTTTCTCTGATGCAGATGTCAAAGACCAGTGCCATTCTCGCGAAACTGTCGGATGCCGGCATCCTCTATATTTCCGTGCTAACCGACCCGACCACTGGCGGAGTGTCGGCAAGCCTGGCGATGCTTGGTGACATAAATGTTGCGGAACCCAAGGCGCTGATCGGCTTTGCCGGTCCACGGGTGATCCAACAGACCGTGGGAGAAACCCTGCCTGATGGCTTCCAGCGCAGCGAGTTTCTCCTGGAGCATGGCGCACTGGATATGATAGTCGATCGCCGTGAATTACGATCTCGCCTCGGCGATCTGCTGCGCATGCTTACGAACAATTCACGCCCGGGGAGTTGATCCCACTGCAGGCGACGCGGCGAACGCCGCGAATTCGGTCGCGGCTTGACTCATGAAGTTTTCTGATCTTGACGGCTGGCTGACGTGGCAGGAAGGCCTGCATCCATCGGGAGTCGAGCTCGGTCTTGAACGCATTGGCCGAGTCGCTCGCGCCGCAGGTTTCAACGGCCTGCCGTTTACCGTCGTGACGGTCGCCGGAACCAACGGCAAAGGATCATGTATCGCATACCTGGAGCAGATATACCTTGCCGCCGGGTTGAAAGTTGGAGCCTACACATCACCGCACCTGCACCGGTACAACGAAAGGATTCATGTCGATGGCCTCGAAGCCACCGATAAAGCTCTTATGCGGGCGTTCGAGTTTGTCGAACGTACGCGCGGCACCACTTCACTGACCTATTTTGAATTCGGTACTCTGGCTGCAATGGAAATATTCAGGGAGTCGTTCGTGACGGTTGCACTGCTGGAGGTCGGGTTGGGTGGCCGACTCGATGCGGTCAATGTGTTTGACACCGACCTGGCCCTGATTACCCCGATTTCACTCGACCATCAGGACTGGCTGGGCGGTGACCGCGAGGCGATTGCGGCGGAGAAAGCCGGCATCGTCAGATCGGGCAAACCCACTGTATGCGCAGATAGCGACATACCCGTTGCGATAACAGAGGCTTGTCAGCGCCTGTCGAGTGATCTGTATCGATTAGGTCAGGAGTTTTCGTGTGATCGCGAGGATGATCTGTGGTGTTGGCGAGGTCCGGACATGACCCTGCCAGCTCTGCCGTTGCCCGGCTTCGGCACCGATGCACAATTGGGTAATGCAGCGGCAGCCGTAATGGCGGTTGTCTTACTGCAAGAACGTCATCGTGTCAGTGAAAACAACATCCGTGACGGGATCCGAAGGGCACAGCTCAATGGTCGGTTCCAAATTATTCCCGGGGATCCCGAATGGATATTCGATGTCGCACACAATCAAGCGGCGGCGGCCGACCTGGCCAGCCAGCTGGCGTCGCTGGCCCCGCGGCGAACAGTGATGGTCGCCGGCTTGCTGAAAGACAAAGATGCGCATGCAATCGTTGCGGCGCTGGCACCGGAAGTCGACGCCTGGATTGCGGTCTCGCTGCCGTCGCCGCGCAGTCTTACGGCAAGTGAGCTGGCCGAGACAATCCGACAGGTTACGGGCGCGGAGGTGGCTGAGTTCCCGGATCCGGTACCGGGTGCAGAACACGCGGCAAAATGTGCCGGGCCGGACGCACGCATCGTGGTTGTCGGCTCCTTTTTTGCGGTCGGTCCGGCGCTGGAATGGCATGCGGTATACTCCGCTTCATAGGCAGTCGGTGAGTCGGGCGTGTCGCCCAATGTCATGATGAATCAACAGTTTAAGGAGCGAATTATCGGCGCGATTGTCCTCGTGTCGTTCGCGGTGGTGTTTGTCCCCATGTATCTTGACGGACCGGATCCGGTCGCAGCAGGATCAGACGATCCCGGCGTTCGTCAAACAGCTTCGGCCTCGATTCAGGTCCTTTCGATTCCGCGTGCTGAGCCGAAAGAGGTTGAGATCGATGAGATAGCGGCGGCGATGTCATCACCGACTGCCCAGTCGGTAATTCTTCCTGCACCAGCCGCGGAACCGCAGAGAAAGACCGGCGTGCAGGCTGAAGGAACAGCATCCTTGCAGAGCGGATGGGCTGTGCAGGTCGGCAGTTTTGGCAGCGAAGCGAATGCTGAGCTATTGGCCAGCCAACTCTCGGAGCAGGGTTACCCGGCGTTCGTGGCCCGCGGCCGGATCGATGGTCGCAACATGCATCGTGTTCGCGTCGGGCCCGAGGCCGATCGATCGAGGGCCGAAGCACTTGCGTCCCGGTTGCGCCGGGATGGTCACAGCGCCCGTATCGTCGAACACCCGTGACCCGTCGGGCGTCTTCGCCTGCCCCGTTACTCTGCTAAAATGCGAGCCCGTCGACCGCCAGCCGTTCGTCCCGAATGATAGTCGCTGACTACATCATCATAGCCGTTGTCCTTACATCCATGATGTTTGGTTTTATTCGGGGCTTCTTCAGGGAAGCCTTGTCCCTGGTCACGTGGATCGCGGCCATTTGGATCGGATTTCAATTCGGGGATCTCCTTGAGCCGGTCCTCGGCGACTTGCTTTCATCACCTGGCGCAAGACTTTGGGTCGGCCGCATCGCCTTGTTTACTGCCGTACTTGTGCTGGGCGGTCTGGTTACGACGCTGATAACCATGATCGTGGACAAGACCGGTCTGACCGGTGTCGATCGGTCGCTCGGAATGATATTCGGGTTCGGCCGCGGGATACTGGCGTTGGGATTGCTTGTAATCGTTGGCCACCTGTTACAACTCGAGCATGAATCCTGGTGGGATGATTCTGCGCTATTGCCTTTTGGTTCCCAAATCGCTGATTGGCTGTATGACGCGTTCGATGTCGGTGTCGAGTATCTCGATCAGGTCGATACGGAAATTTTGTCAACCGATACATAAGTATCCGAATGAATTGGAAAAAGGTACCGGACTGAAATGTGTGGCGTAGTTGGAATTGTCGGACAGGAACCCGTCAACCTGTCGCTCTATGATGCCTTGACGGTTTTGCAGCATCGTGGGCAGGATTCCGCGGGTATCGTTACGGCCCACCAGGGTCAGCTGTTTTCGCGAAAAGCCAACGGACTGGTCCGCGATGTGTTTCATGATCGGCACATGCTGCGTCTGCAAGGCAATATGGGTATCGGGCACGTGCGATATCCGACTGCCGGATCAGCCAGTGCTTCGGAAGCCCAACCGTTTTACGTTAATTCACCCTACGGGATCTGCCTGGGTCACAACGGCAACCTGACAAATTCCGGCGAGTTGCGGCAACTCCTTGTCGACCAGGATTGCCGTCATCTGAATACCGAGTCCGACTCAGAAGTGCTGCTCAATGTTTACGCACACGAGTTGCAGCGGGTCGCCGGCGATACATTTCAGCCTGATGACATTTTCGAAGCCGTGCGGGCAGTGCATCGGCGGTGTCGCGGTGGATATGCCGTCGTCGCCATGATAATTGGTCATGGCGTGGTCGGATTCAGGGATCCCAACGGCATACGGCCACTGGTAATCGGCAGGCGTGAAACACGCAGTGGTATTGAACACATGGTCGCATCAGAAAGTGTCGCCGTCGATGCACTTGGATTCGAGCTTGTGCGAGATGTATCAGCCGGCGAGGCCGTTTTTATCGATGCCCGCGGGCGTCTACACAGTCGGCAGGTTGCTGAGTTCGTGCGACACGCGCCGTGTATTTTCGAGTATGTTTATTTTGCGCGGCCGGATTCCATTATCGACAATATTTCCGTCTACAAATCGCGGCTGAGAATGGGCGAGCGCCTTGTCGACAAGATTTTGCGATTGCGCCCGGAGCACGACATTGATGTCGTCATCCCGGTTCCTTCAACCAGTCGTGTAAGTGCGGTCCAGGTTGCCCATCGACTCGGTGTAAAGTACCGGGAAGGCTTTATCAAAAACCGGTACATTGGACGTACTTTCATCATGCCAGGTCAGGAGATGCGCCGACGCTCGGTGCGGAGAAAACTAAACGCCATCGACCTCGAATTTAAGGGCAAAAATGTTCTGTTGGTGGACGATTCAATCGTGCGTGGCACGACGTCGAAACAGATTATCGAGATGGCACGTGAGGCCGGGGCAAGAAAGGTATTTTTCGCCTCCGCAGCCCCGCCCGTTCGATTTCCCAATGTTTATGGAATCGACATGCCCGCCGCCAGTGAACTCGTCGCACACAATCGGACAGAGCAGGAGGTATCGGACATAATCGGTGCGGACTGGCTTATTTACCAGGATCTCGAAGATCTTGAAGCGGCTGTAAAACACGACAACGCGGTAATCGACGAATTTGACACCTCCTGTTTCTCCGGGCGGTACGTAACGGGTGATATCACCGAGGACTATCTGCAACAACTTGAGAAGGAACGATCGGACAACGCTAAAATCGATCGTACCTTGCAGCAGGAACCTTATTTGTCGGTTGTCGATGTCGTGTGACATCATCGTGACTGGCGGCGAATTTTACGATCGCCTGAATTCAGGTAACCCGTCGCAGCGTCGGCGACGCTACCGGGCCATAGCCGATGTCTGTTTCGAATTCTCCTCATCTGACTTCTGACACGGCCCAATCGTTTCTGCTGAGGTGTTTTCGCGCCGCTATTACCGCTGTCGATGGTGAACAGCTGATGGCAAGTGCGTTGGACGAAGTCGACGTCGAGCCGTCATGGGACGTTCTGGCGGTAGGCAAGGCTGCAGCAGCGATGGCCGCAGGCGCTGAGAAAGCGCTAGGTGACGGAATCCGCCGCAGTCTGGTCGTGGTGCCGCCCGGCACAACGCTCGGTGAGTTTCCCGGGCTGGCCCGGGCGACGATAGTGGCCGGCGAACATCCGTTGCCCGGTAGGCGCAGCCTGGCGGCGGGTCAGGCCGTGTGTGAATTCGTGAGGACTACCGGGCCGGACAGCGGTTTGATCTGCCTGATCAGCGGCGGCAGCTCGAGCCTGATCGAGATGCCGGCCCCGGGGGTTGCTCTGCCGGATCTGGTGCGGGCGCATCGATGGTTACTTGGCAGCGGGCTGGATATCCATGGGATGAATGCGGTGCGTTGTCGCTTGTCGCGCATCAAGGGTGGCGGCTTGTTACGGCTGATATCGTCACCTAAGGTCTTGGCATTTTATATTTCCGATGTGCCTGGCGACGATCCGGCCGTTATCGGTTCTGGTTTGCTCGTCCCGGGCGATCGAACATCGTCCGCCGCGTTGCCGGAATGGCTGTCGGCGATGTTATCCGGCGTGCCTGAAGCCGAATCGGAGACCGCATGCGGCATACAGCATCGAGTGGTTGCTAATATTGACGATGCGCGCACAGCCGCCGGCCAGTGGGCTCAATCGAGAGGCATGATGGCAATCCTAGATTCTCGCTATGTTACAGGCGATGCAGCCGCCGCTGGCCGGAACTTCTCACATCGGCTGCTGGCGGATGACCCGGGGATCTGCATTATGGGCGGTGAGGCCACGGTGCGGTTGCCGGCCGAGCCCGGCAGGGGCGGTCGCTGCCAGCAACTGGCCCTCGCGGCGGCAACCGTAATCGAGGGTTACCCTGACGTGGCTGTTCTTGCGGCCGGCACCGATGGTCGGGATGGCCCGACTGACCACTGCGGGGCCATTGTCGATGGGCAGACGTTGGCGCGGGGTGGAGACACCGGTCTCGATGCTGCCGTCTGTCTGGATCGGGCCGATGCCGGGACCTTTCTGGCCGCGGCAGACGCGTTGCTTGACTCAATGACTACCAACACAAATGTCGGTGATTTGATACTCGGGCTGAATCGGCGCGTGACGGGAATTTGAACGGATGCCAATCAGGATCCTGATAATTGACAATCACGCGAAATTTCGCGAGTTGCTGGGCCATCACATTACAAGCGAATGGCCTGATGCGGTGATTGCTGAATACGATCCGACAGCAGGCGGCAGGACGACCGATTATCTTGCGGCTCAGGACCATGACGTGGTGTTGCTCGACCATGATCTGGGTGACGAGAACGGGCTCGACTGGTTGCGAGATTTCAAACGTCGACCCGGCTTCTCGCCGGTGATTTTTTTCGGCCCGTCCGGTGACGAACAACTCGCGGTGCGGGCAATCAAAGCCGGTGCAGAAGAGTACATACCGAAGCGACGACTCGAACACACTTTTTTTATCAACGCGATTCGGTCGGCTGTCCGAAAACGCAAGCGGACTACCGCGCTTTTTCGCCGGTTGCCGGATAGCCAGAACGATTCCAGGATCGGACCGGTACACATCAAAGGTCATCGCTTTATTCGACAACTGGCGGAAGGGAGCCTGTCGTCCGTCTATCTGGCTGACAGTGAGTCAGCCGGAACCGAGGTCGTTCTCAAGGTACTGCGCCAGGTTCCGGATACGGCCGAGGATGCGAGCACCTTTGACCGATTCCTGCAGGAATACGAGGTCATCTCACGTATCGATCACCCCAACGTAGTGCGCATATACGATATCGGCATTGCGGATGATCATGTCTACATCGCGATGGAGCACTTTCCCAAGGGCGATCTGAAGAGTCGATTGCGTCGCCCGATATCGGCGGACAAGGCCGTCAATTATATTCGTCAGATCGCCGAGGCGCTGAACGCAATTCACTCTGTCGGCGTATTGCATCGTGATCTGAAGCCGGGAAATGTGATGCTCAGAGCGGACGACAGTCTCGCACTGATCGATTTTGGGCTGGCAAAGCAACTGCGACTAAATGCCGAGCTGACCGGGGCCGGCGAAATTTTCGGGACCCCTTATTATATGAGTCCGGAACAGGGTCACGCGGATGCGGTTGACGAACGCGGTGACCTTTACAGCCTCGGTGTGATTTTTTACGAAATGCTTACCGGTAGAAAACCGTTCGTCGCCACCTCACCGATGGCTGTGATTTATAAACACAGTCACGCTGAGATCCCGAGGCTGCCGAAATCACTGTCCGCGTTCCAGGATCTTGTGGACATCCTGCTGGCCAAGGACCCGGTGAACCGGTTTCAGACGGCCGATGATTTACTAAAGACCTTGTCCACGGGAGTGCCGGAGCGTGTCTGAACCAGCAGTCGGTAACAATGCCGAAGAAATCTCGCTGTTTCTTGGTTGCGTAACGCCGGATAACTGGCTCGATGACGCCAGGCGGCACATGGACATATTGCTACTCGACCATGCCAATTGCGAAAAAAAGGCGGCTGCCACGGCAATCAGCCTGATGTTCCGTTATGCGGACGACCAGAAGCTGCTGTACCGGATGTCCAGACTGGCGCGGGAGGAATTGAGACATTTCGAGCAAGTCCAGACGATACTCACCCGGCGCGGAATTGAACTGCGGCGGCTGGGACCGTCGCGGTATGCCGAGGGTCTTCGTCGCATCGTACGCCGTAATGATCCGGGCCGCCTGGTTGACCTGCTCGTTTGTGGCGCATTTATTGAGGCCAGGTCATGTGAGCGTTTCGCCGGATTGCTGCGCATTGTCGATGACGAATTGAGTGAATTATATCGGGGGTTGTTGGCCTCGGAATCGCGGCACTTTCGGGAGTATCTCGAATTGGCAGAAGACCACGCGTGCCAAAAAGAATTAGAAGATTGCGTGGCCCGATTCCGGATCATAGAAAACCGGCTTATTACGGAGC
The DNA here is from genome assembly GCA_964545335.1 of uncultured Gammaproteobacteria bacterium. Taxonomy (GTDB): domain Bacteria; phylum Pseudomonadota; class Gammaproteobacteria; order Steroidobacterales; family CAZJFQ01; genus CAZJFQ01. Next base: position 12,514 of record CAZJFQ010000045.1, read on the forward strand.
CGGACGTGCAGTTCCGGTTTCACAGCGGACCGCCACGACAGACGACAGTAAACAGGAATCAGGTATTAGATTCAGAAAGTCCTGAGCCTTGAGTCTTCAGTCCCGGCAAGCGGCACGATGGCGCCGATCTTGATTTTCTTCTGAATTTTCCCTGTTCCCCCGAGATTTTTTCCCTAGCCGTCTCTTGGCAGGAACTCCAGTCGCGGTCCGTCTCTGTTCCATCGCACGACACTGCCCTGCTCGTACCAGTCACCCAGAACGATTCGGCGTGCTGACTGGCCGTCGAGGTCGAATTCATGCACAGCCGGTCGGTGCGTATGACCGTGGAGCAGCGTAGTTACTTCGTATCGACGCATGGTTGCGGTCACTTCTGTCGCATTGACATCCATAATTGTGTCAGCGGTTGCCTTGATATGTTCATGGCTCCTGGCGCGCGCGTCCTCGGCTATAGCAAGGCGCTCGGGAATCGACAAGGACAGGAACTGCTGCTGCCATGCTGGTTTTCGCACCATGGCACGAAACTCCTGATAGGCCACATCGTCGGTGCACAACGTGTCACCGTGCATCAGCAGCACTCTCGAACCGTGAAGATCGACGACCTCAGTATCGCCAAGCATCTTGCACCCGGTTGCCTCAGCGAAGGCGTCACCGGCGAGAAAATCGCGATTGCCCCGCATGAAATAGCACGGCTTGCCGGTATCGGCCGTCGTCCGGATGGCCTCAAGCACTCGTCTCTTCTCCGGCTCCGGATCGTCGTCGCCGATCCACGCTTCAAACAGGTCGCCGAGAATATACAGCGACTCGGCCTCGGCGGCGTCGCTGATCAGGAACTCGAGAAACTGATCCGTGACCTCAGGCCGCGATGGATCGAGGTGAAGATCCGATATGAACAGCACAGTCATGCGATCATGGGGCAGACCGGACGGTCACGTGTTCAATAATGATCATCGACGCCGGCACGTCTCGTCTGAATGGCCCGCCGGGTCCGGTGGAAATTTCAGCCATGTTGTCGATCACATTCATGCCCTCTGAGACCTTTCCGAAGACTGTGTAGCCGGCAGGACGCGGCGGCGAGTCGAGATTGGTATTGTCTGTGAGATTTATAAAGAATTGCGCTGTGGCCGAGTCCGGGTTGTCGAGCCGCGCCATCGCGATGGTTCCGCGCAGGTTGCTCAGACCGTTGTTCGATTCATTGATGACCGGTGGGCGCGTATCCTTCTTATCATAATCAACATCGTAGCCACCTCCCTGAGCCATGAAGCCGTCGATGACACGATGAAAAATCGTGCCATCATAGAAGCCGTCGGACACGTATTGCAGAAAGTTATCGACCGTGACCGGGGCACGCTTTCGGTCCAGGATCAGAGTAAAAGTGCCGAGATTGGTCCGTACATCGACCACCGGCATGCCGTCGGTGGTTTCCTCAGCATTGAGCAGCGCGGGTAACAGCGCCATCAAAATCAGCCAGCATTTCTTCATCGGTTCGCGTCCCTGTTCCAGTATGAAAGGCGCATGATAATGAAAAGCTCCGCCACGTAAAACTCACGGGCTGCATGCGACCGCTTTTGTGACGATACAGTGTTTCCATTAACATGCCGGAAATGGCCGTGCCGGAAGTAAGAACCCGATTCGCGCCGAGCCCGACGGGCCGGATTCATGTGGGTAACGCCCGCACGGCGTTGTTCAATTATTTCCTGGCACGCCAGGCCGGCGGCAGGTTCGTATTGCGGATCGAGGACACGGACAGGGAACGTAGTCGCGCCGAGTTTTATGATGCGGCAGTCGCAGATCTCTCGTGGTTGGGCCTCGAATGGGACGAGGGACCAGATGACGGTGGCGATCACGGTCCGTATTGCCAGTCAGAACGCGGGGACGTCTATGATGATTTGTTTCGCCGGCTCGAGGCGTCCGGCCCGACCTATGAATGTTATTGCACCCCGGAGCAGCTGGTCGCGGTCCGGAAGGACCAGATCCGTCGTGGCGAAGCACCCCGGTACGCCGGGACCTGTCGCGAGTTGACCGAATCCGATCGTCGTCAACGAAGACAGTCCGGATTGCTGCCTAGCCTGAGGTTTCGAGTCGACGAAGCCGACAGCATCAGCTTTGACGATGTGGTGCGGGGTGAAACGAAGTTCAGATTGTCGGAAATCGGTGACTTCATCGTGCGTCGCGCCGACGGCACACCTAACTTTCTGTTTGGCAACGCGGTAGACGATGCACTGATGGGCATAACGCTGGTCGTACGCGGCGAGGATCACGTCAGCAATACGCCGCGCCAGCTGCTGATCCTTGACGCGCTCGGACTAGGAGCGCCGGCCTATGGCCATATTCCGCTTCTGGTCGGGGCGGATGGTCGCCCGCTGTCAAAACGTGAGGGCGCGACCGCTGTGGCAAATCTGGCGGACAAGGGATACTGCCGGGAGGCCGTCTGGAACTACCTCGGTCGTCTTGGTCACCACTATGAGAGCGACAGCCGGCTGACTGCGGGTGAGCTCATACGGCAGTTTTCCGTCGAACATATATCTCGATCACCGGCGCGCTATGACACCGGTCAACTGGACTACTGGCAGCGTTCCGTCGTGCATACGGCGGCACATGACGAGCTTACAGCGTGGCTTGGGGGAGCAATGCTTGAGAACGTACCGGAGCCGGTCAGAGGCAGATTTCTCGATATTGTGCAGCCGAATCTCATGTACCCGGAGGACGCAGCCACCTGGGCCGAGATAATTTTCGGCCGTCCTGCGAAACTGAATTCGGCTGACGAGAGTCTGTTAAAGGAAGCCGGACCTGAATTCTTTCAGGCCGCACTCAAGGCTCTTGAGGGGCACGGACCGGACATAAGGTCTATCGCACGCGACATAGGTAACCAGACCGGGCGCACGGGCAAGTCCATTTTCATGCCGCTGCGACTTGCGCTGACAGGCAGGCGTGATGGTCCCGAATTGAAGCCACTGATACTGCTGATGACGCCGGAATCGGTACGCGAAAGACTCGCGGCTCACACCGGTTAGACTCCCCGGAATGGCAATCGAAGTCTATAACTCGCTGACAAAAAGAAAGGAACCTCTCGAACCCATCGAGCCAGGCCGTATTCGAATGTACGTCTGCGGACTGACTGTTTACGACTACAGTCATCTCGGCCACGCGCGTATGCTGATCGTGTTCGATGTGATAGCACGCTACTTGCGTGCATCAGGATATGAACTGACCTACGTCCGCAACATAACCGATATCGACGACAAGATAATCAAGCGTGCTGGCGAGAATAGTGAATCCATAAGTGATCTCACCGGCCGATTTATTGAAGCCAACAGGGAGGATTTCGAAGCACTCGGGTTGATTGAGCCGGATCATGAGCCGCGCGCGACGGCGACGATGTCCGCCATTATCGACATGATCGCGTCCCTGATCAGCCGTAATCACGCGTATCTGGCTGAAAATAATGATGTTTATTACGACGTCAGCAGCTTTTCCGGCTATGGGCAGTTGTCGGGGAAAAAGCCTGGCGAGCTCCGGGCGGGTGCCCGAGTCGATGTCAACGACCACAAGCGTGACCCGGTGGATTTTGTCCTGTGGAAGGCCGCAAAGGAGGGTGAACCCACGTGGGATTCACCGTGGGGCAAGGGCCGTCCGGGTTGGCATATTGAGTGCTCGGCCATGTCGACAAATCTGCTGGGCAACTACTTCGATATTCACGGCGGCGGCATGGATCTCAAGTTCCCGCATCACGAAAACGAGATTGCCCAGTCCTGTGGCGCAACCGGCGAGCCGTTTGTGAAGATCTGGATACACAACGGGTTCGTGCGAGTTGACGCAGAGAAGATGTCGAAGAGTCTCGGCAATTTTTTCACGGTTCGCGAGGTGCTCAAGCATTATCAGCCGGAGGTTATCCGGTATTTTATGCTGGCCAGCCATTATCGCAGCCCGCTTAACTACAGTGAGAAGAATCTCGACCAGGCCCGATCTGCGCTCGACGGGCTCTATCTGACCATTCGTGATCTGTCGTCCGCGGAGCCTGACGCGCAAGCGACCTGGCGAGCGCGATTCAACGCGGCAATGGACGACGATTTCAATACGCCGGAAGCGCTGGCGGTGCTGCAAAACCTGGCACGCGATATCAATTGCTCAGATGACCCGGCTTACCGCAGCGGTCTCGGCCAGAATTTGCGAGAACTGGGCGGGATCCTGGGCCTTTTCCAGTCGGCACCGGACAGTTATCTGAAGCGGCAAGGACTCAGTGAATCGTCGGACACCCTCGGGGACGAAGCGATCAACTCGCTTGTAGCCGAGCGGGATCAGGCCAGGGCAAACCGGAACTGGGAAGAGTCGGATCGGATCCGTGATGAACTGGCGCGCTACGGTGTTGTGATCGAGGATGGTACAGCGGGCTCCACGTGGCGCAGGGAATAGTCAGGTGCCGTTGGCGGCAACCTGTGAGTCGGCTGGTGTAGATTTTTCCCGACGCTCGGCGGCCGTAAGGGTATTGGCAATAAGCATGGCGACAGTCAGGGGTCCGACCCCACCCGGAACCGGCGTGATCCAGCCGGCACGGTCACGGGCACCTTCGAACTCGACGTCACCGACCAGCTGGCCGTTCTGACCCCGATTCATTCCAACGTCGACTACGACAGCCCCCGGCTTGATCCAGTCACCTGGGATTGCCTCGGCTTTGCCAATCGCAACCACGAGAATATCGGCTCGCCCGACATGACCCCTGAGGTCAGCGGTTTTGCTGTGGCAGACCGTGGTCGTGGCACTGGCCAGGATGAGTTCCAGCGCCATAGGCTTACCCACGATGTTGGAGCGGCCGATGACCACGGCGTCCCTACCGGCGACGTCGATATCATATGATGCCAGTGCTGTCATGATTCCGTACGGGGTGCACGGTCTCAGCAATGGTGTTCCTTGCGCCAGGCGACCCATGTTGAACGGGTGAAATCCGTCCACGTCTTTTTCCGGCACGATATGCTTTACCATCTTCCGTTCGGAGATCTGTGACGGCAGAGGCAGTTGCATCAGGATGCCGTCTACGTCGGGGTCGTCATTGAGTTGATCAATCAACTCCAGCAGTTCCGGTTCGGACGTGTCGCCCGGCAGCTTATGTGCAGTCGAAACTATTCCTGCGGCGTCACAAGCACGGCGTTTGTTGCGGACATATATCTCAGAGGCTGCATTGTCGCCAACCAGAATGGCGGCCAATCCTGGCCGGCGCAGACCATTTTTGACGCGTTCCTCAACGCGAATCCGGACGTCTTCCATCGTTTTCGCTGCTACGGCCTTGCCGTCGATGAGTTGAGCTGTCATTTGATTTACCGGTGCTCCCGTAATACGCGGGACGGGATTCTCTCACGGACCGTTGCAAGTGCAAATTCGTACTCACCGCGGCCAACAGGCAAATTGACGGCGTCAGGCCGGCGGTCGTATCATCCCCCGCCACTATACGGCCGGGGCATGGCGCAGTCTGGTAGCGCATCTGCTTTGGGAGCAGAGGGTCGGGGGT
>CAZJFQ010000046.1:0-17583 GCA_964545335.1 uncultured Gammaproteobacteria bacterium
CTGAGGGCGGCCAGCGTGTCCGCCGTCTCGCCGGACTGCGAAATGGTGACAAAAAGCGAATCGGCCGGCACGACAGGCGACCTGTACCGGTACTCACTCGCAATCTCGACGGTACAGGGAAGTCCGCACAGATTCTCGATGAGGTAACGGGCAACCAGCCCCGCATGAAAACTTGTACCGCAGGCAACGATATGCACTGCTTTGGTTTGTGCAAAAATCCCCGGCGCATCGGGTCCAAAAACCTGCGGGAGAATTCGCCCGGATCCGATACGTTCCTCCAGGGTCTCTCCCACCGCGCGAGGCTGTTCATTAATTTCCTTCAGCATGAAGTGGCGATACGCGCCGCGCTCCGCCGAGTCCGCAGACAGCTCGCTTTCATGAACGTCGCGGTAGACTTCCTTGCCGCTTCTGTCGAGCACGATGACCTTGCGCCGCCAGATCGCGGCAATGTCCCCCTCATCGAGAAAAATAAACTTTCGCGTTACAGGCAACAGAGCAGACACATCCGAGGCGACGAAATTTTCGTCGATTCCCAGTCCGATTACGGCCGGGCATCCGCAGCGTGCTACGACTAGGCAATCCGGGTGGCTCCTTGAGACCACGGCCAGAGCGAACGCGCCTTCAAGTTCGGCAACGGTCTTGCTGACCGCCTCGAGCAGACCGTCGGAGTTCTGAAGATGATGGTGAATACGGTGGGCTGCGACCTCGGTATCCGTGTCCGAATCAAACCGGTAACCCAGGTCAATCAGCTCGTTTCTGAGCGCCTCATGGTTCTCAATAATGCCGTTGTGAACCAGGGCGATGTCGTTTTGTGACATCTGCGGGTGAGCGTTCAACTCGCTCGGTGCGCCATGCGTCGCCCAGCGGGTATGGGCGATTCCGGTAGTACCGTGCAGTGGTTCAGCATCGAGGCAACCCTGCAGTTTGCTGACCTTGCCCAGCGCACGAATCCGCTCGATCGTGCCGGCGCCGTTGAACACAGCAAGCCCTGCCGAATCGTAACCGCGGTATTCGAGACGTCTCAACCCCTCCATCAGGACGGGGACGACGTTACGTTCCGCAATTGCTCCGACTATTCCGCACATAACTTGAGTCTGTAGTCTATAGTCTGCAGTCTGTAGCAGGCGGCGCTACTGCGCCGCATTTCACTTCACTCTTCACTAGTCAACAGTGTGCCTGCGCCACTTCCTGCGGGCGCTCGACTAATTCTCACTTCCCCTTCTTCTGCGGCCTTTTCCAGTCTTTTACCACTGTCTGCCTGGCGCGGGCGATAGTCAGCTGGTCGTCCGGCGCCGCTTGCGTGATCGTCGAACCGGCACCGATGGTTGAGTTGGCACCGATTTCCACCGGGGCCACGAGTTGGGTTCCGGAACCGATAAATGCACCGTCGCCGATCGACGTTGCATGCTTGTTGACGCCATCGTAGTTGCAGGTAATCGTACCCGCTCCGATATTGACGTTTTTGCCAACCGTTGTGTCACCGACATAACTCAGGTGATTCACTTTGCTGCCGTCGGCAATATGACTCTTTTTCATCTCGACAAAGTTTCCGACCTGCACATCTTTTTCAAGGCATGTCTCGGGCCGGATCCGCGCGAACGGCCCAATGCGACATCCGGGGCCGATAACTGCTGTGTCTATGGACGTATGCGACAGCACTTGTGTATTTTCAGCAATCTCGGTGTCGCGGATCAGCGTAAACGGCCCGATGCGGACGCCGTCCCCGAGTCTTACTTTACCTTCGAATACCGTATCGACGTCAAGGTAGACATCCCGGCCACATTCCAAAGTGCCGCGTATGTCAATGCGTGCCGGGTCGGCAATAGTCACCCCCTGCTCCATCAAATCCTGCGCATTGCGCTCGCGTGTCGCGGCCTCAGCCGCGGCCAGCTGTGCGTTGTCGTTGATTCCCATGACCTCTACCGGGTCGTCAACCTCGATCCCCAGGACAGTTACACCGGAATCCGCAGCCAGTGCGATCGTGTCCGTCAGATAGTATTCACCCTGGGCATTATCATTCGAAACCCGGGCCAGCCATTGTCTCAGGCACACTGCAGGGCACGCAATAAGGCCGGTGTTGACTTCCGGTATGGCGCGGGTGGCTTCGTTGGCCTCTTTTTCTTCTACGATGCGGGTTACACCGCCATCATCCGCTCTGACAATGCGGCCATACCCAGTCGGGTCATCCAGAACGACCGTCAGAACTGCCATGGCTTCATGGCCCGCTGCGGCAAGTTTTTTCAATGTGGTCCGACGCAGCAACGGTACATCGCCGCAGAGTATAAGGACGGTGTTCTCATCGGGAACCGATGGCAAGGCCTGCATTACAGCATGCCCGGTACCGAGACGTTCGATCTGCAGTACCCAATCGACGTCATAGGCGGCGAGCGTTGACGGCACCGCATCACCTCCGTATCCGTATACGACATAAACCGCGTCAGCTTCAACACACGCGACCGTATCGAGAAGATGCGCCAGCATCGGCCGGCCTGCCAGCGGTTGCAGCACCTTGGGCCGATCGGACCGCATGCGCGTGCCGTGGCCCGCGGCGAGAATGATGACGCTTAGTGGCACAGAATTAGTTCCAATTCTTGAGGCGCTAGGTGCTAGGCGTTAGGCGTTAGGTACTAAGATAAGGATCGGAGTTTTTCGCGTTAGCGCTATTACCTGATTTCTGGCTGTCAATGATAGCCCACAGGGGGACAACCACTACGGTGTGAGTCTTATGTAAAGGGATTCATAAAGGCGCAGTCGCGCCAGCCAATTTAGTCTGGAGCAAAGCGCAAGACGTAATCCCTAGCGCCTAGGGCCCAGGGCCTAGCGCCTATCTTCGGCCCTTGCGTAGTTTCTCGAGCGTCCTGAGTCGCGCCGCCGCTTCGGCAAGATCGGCCTGCGCCCGGGCAAGATCCATCAGGTCCTCGCGGTCTGCGAGGGCCTCCTCCGCGCGACGTTTTGCTTCAAGGGCGGCCGCTTCGTCAATATCATGCGCCCGCAAAGCCGTATCGGCGAGGATCGTTATCAGATGGGGCTGCACTTCTATCGTGCCGCCGGACACAAAAAAGAACTGTTCCTCGCCATCGTCCGTCTGGACCCGTACCTCTCCGGGATTCAGGCCCGTCAACAACGGCGCATGACGCGGCGCAATGCCGATTTCTCCCATCTCGGCCGGTGCAAAGACCATGGTGGCATCGCCGGAAAAGATTTCGCCTTCGGCGCTGACAATGTCGAGGTGAATCGTGCTCATGACTATTGCAGCGCCTTGCCTCTTTCGGCTGCCTCTTCGATTGTGCCGACCATATAAAACGCCTGCTCCGGTAGGTGATCGTACTCGCCGTTGACGATCGCCTTGAATCCCTTGATGGTGTCCTTGAGCGACACGTATTTGCCGGATGTACCGGTAAACACTTCGGCAACGAAGAAAGGCTGTGACAGGAAACGCTGAATCTTTCGCGCACGTGTAACAGCTTGCTTATCTTCTTCGCTCAACTCATCCATGCCGAGGATTGCGATTATGTCCTGTAGTTCCTTGTATCGCTGCAGCGTGTTCTGCACGGCCCTCGCAGTGTCGTAGTGCTCTTGTCCGACGACATTGGGGTCGAGTTGACGGCTGGTCGAATCCAGTGGATCCACCGCCGGATAAATACCGAGCTCTGCTATCTGCCGCGACAGAACGACGGTTGCGTCGAGGTGCGCAAATGTCGTTGCCGGTGACGGGTCGGTCAGGTCGTCCGCGGGAACGTAGATTGCCTGGACCGACGTTATCGAACCGGTCTTCGTTGATGTGATACGTTCCTGCAGCACACCCATTTCCTCGGCTAGCGTCGGCTGATAGCCGACAGCGGACGGCATGCGGCCGAGCAGTGCCGAAACTTCTGTGCCCGCGAGCGTGTAACGATAAATGTTATCGATAAACAGCAAAACGTCACGGCCTTCATCCCGGAAATGCTCCGCGATGGTTAGCCCCGACAGACCGACCCGCAGGCGGTTGCCAGGCGGTTCATTCATTTGTCCGTAAACCAGGGCCACTTTGTCCAGGACGTTCGAGTCCTTCATCTCGTGATAGAAGTCGTTGCCTTCACGGGTTCGTTCGCCGACGCCTGCGAAAACTGAGTAACCCGAGTGCTCGAGCGCAATATTGCGGATGAGTTCCATCATGTTGACGGTCTTGCCGACGCCCGCACCGCCAAACAAACCAATCTTGCCGCCCTTGGCAAAAGGCGCCAGCAAATCGATGACTTTGATGCCCGTCTCCAGAAGTTCCTGAGCGCCCGCCTGCTCTTCAAACGTCGGCGCCTTGCGGTGGATCGGCAGCCGCTCGTTGGTGGCCACCTCACCCTGTTCATCGATAGGCCGTCCCAGCACGTCCATGATTCGACCAAGCGTGGCCTCACCAACGGGCACGCTGATCGGCCCCCCGGTATTGCTCACCGACATCCCGCGCCGGATTCCCTCGGACGAGCCCATGGCGATCGTCCGCACGATGCCATCACCCAGCTGCTGCTGGACTTCGAGCGTCAAATCCTGGTCGTCCAGTGTCAGTGCATGATAAATCTTTGGTATTGATTCACGTGGAAATTCGACATCCACAACCGCACCGATGATTTGCGCAATCTTCCCACTACTCATTTTTGTCTATCCTGTGATCTATCTCTCGTGAAATCGCTAAACAGCCGCAGCACCACCGACTATTTCGGTAATTTCCTGCGTAATCGCAGCCTGACGGGCCTTGTTGTAAATCAGCTGCAGCTCATCGATCAGCGTGCCGGCATTGTCGCTGGCACTCTTCATCGCGACCATGCGCGCTGCCATTTCGCAGGCTACGTTTTCCATCGCCGCCCGATAAACCTGTGACTCTATGTAACGCATGAGAACGCCGTCGAGCAGATCGGCCGCGCTCGGCTCATAAATGTAATCCCAGTGTTCCTGCAGTTCGGTCTTGTCGACCGTTTCAACCGGCAACAGCGTTCGAATTTCCGGCCTCTGAGTCATGGTGTTGACAAAGATATTGTGCGCCAGATACAGACGGTCAATCTGGCCCTCCGTGTAGGCATCCAGCATTATCTTTACAGTGCCAATAAAATCAGCAACGTGGGGTGTGTCACCAAGATGAGTGATCTGACCGACGATTTTTGTTTCGAGACGCCGGAAAAACTGCAGGGCCTTGGCGCCAATCAGACAGAGTTCGACCCCGACACCGGCATCCTGCCACTCCTTCAGTTGGCCAATCAGCCGCCGAAACATGTTGACGTTCAGGGAGCCACACAGACCGCGGTCCGTGCTGACGACGATGATACCGACGTTCTTTTCTTCCCTTTCGACCATAAAAGGATGTTGGTAATCCGGATTGGCTTGCCGGAGATGGCCGATCACAGTCCGGATCTTCTCGGCATAGGGTCGCGACAGCTCCATCCGATCCTGCGCCTTGCGCATTTTGCTCGCCGCGACCATCTCCATCGCCTTGGTGATCTTTTGAGTATTTTTGATACTCGAGATCTTGCTCCGGATTTCTTTGGCTTGGGGCACTTTACTGTTTCCTTTAATATGCGCCGGTCGATTTGAACTCGTCGACAATACTTTTGAGTGTGTCGGCTACTTTGTCATCGTAGTCGCCGTTCGCTGAGATCTTTTCCAGCGTCTCGCCATGATTGGCCTTTGCGTGCGCCTGGAGCGCATTCTCGAAATCCTGCACCTTCTTGATATCCACGTCATCCATGAACCCTTCGTTGACTGCAAACAGGGTTAACCCCATTTCTCCGACGGACATTGGCGAATATTGTTTTTGCTTCATCACTTCCATGACCCGCTGACCGCGCTCAAGCTGCTTGCGGGTGGCTTCATCCAGATCCGACGCGAACTGTGCAAATGCCGCCAACTCGCGATACTGCGCGAGGGCCAGACGTATGCCGCCGCCCAGTTTCTTGACTATGGTGGTTTGCGCCGCGCCACCGACGCGTGAGACCGACAGACCGGCGTTGATCGCCGGGCGAAAACCCGCATTGAACAGATCTGTTTCCAGATAAATCTGGCCGTCTGTAATTGAAATGACGTTGGTGGGAATAAACGCAGAGACGTCACCCGCCTGTGTTTCAATGATCGGCATCCCGGTCAAAGAACCGGTCTGCCCCTTCACCTTTCCGTCGGTGAGTTTTTCGACGTACGCGACATTGACACGAGCCGACCGTTCCAGAAGCCGGGAATGCAGATAGAAAACGTCACCGGGATAAGCTTCACGGCCCGGCGGTCGTCTGAGCAGCAATGACACCTGTCGATATGCCCAGGCATGTTTGGTCAGGTCATCGTAAATGATGAGCGCGTCCTGTCCGATATCACGGAAATATTCGCCCATCGAGCAACCGGAGTACGGTGCTATGAATTGCATGGTCGCGGAATCCGCGGCGGCGGCGGCCACTACGATTGTATGCTCCATCGCGCCCTCCGCCTCGAGCTTGCGAACGACGTTGGCTATCGACGAGTTCTTCTGTCCGATAGCCACGTAGATACACTTGATGCCCTTGCCCTTCTGATTGATGATCGTATCGATTGCGACCGCCGTCTTGCCGGTCTGGCGATCGCCGATGATGAGTTCACGCTGACCGCGACCGATCGGGACCATTGAGTCGATGGACTTAAGACCGGTCTGCACGGGCTGGCTGACCGACTGCCTCGTAATCACGCCCGGCGCTACTTTTTCAATTGCCTCGGAGTGGTCTGATTCAATCGGACCCTTGCCGTCAATCGAGTTGCCCAACGCATCAACAACCCGTCCGAGCAATCCGTCACCCACCGGTACCTCGAGAATGCGCCCGGTTGTTTTCACCGTATCGCCTTCGGAAATATGTTTGTAATCGCCTAACACCACGGCGCCGACCGAGTCCTGCTCCAGGTTGAGCGCCATACCAAACGTATTTCCCGGGAACTCAAGCATCTCGCCGTAGCAGGCGTCTTGCAATCCATGTACACGTACAATGCCGTCGGTGACGGTAACAACGGTACCGACGTCACGCGCTTCAGCCGCGGCCTGGAAGTCCTTGATCCGGTTCTTGATCAGTTCACTGATTTCAGATGCCTTGATGGCCATTAGTTATCCCTCTAACTACTCACTATGTCGACGACCAGTTTTTCGAGACGGCCGCGCACCGATCCGTCTATCACCAGGTCTTCCGCTCGAATAATTGCGCCGCCGATTAGCGACCTGTCTGTAGCGCAACGAAGATTAACCTCACGTCCCAGTCGTTTTTTCAGCGCACTCACAAACGCTTTTTTCCGCTTGTCGTCCAGTGGCACTACCGACGTGATATCGACATCGATTACGTTTTCCGCCTCGGCCCGGAGCCTGTTGAAGATTTCCGCGATCTGCGCCAGCACGTTGAGCCGGTAACTTTCCGCCAATAACAGCAGAAAGTTTCGCCGGTCCTTGTTGACCAGCTTGCCGCAAATATCCGCAACAAGACCGGCAACCTGTTCCGGCGTGACGTGCGGATTCGTCAGCAAAGGCTTGACCCCCGGATCATTCACTATCAACCCGGCTGCGACGAGCATCTCCGACCAGGCTCTCAGCTCTCCCTCGGCCGACGCAATCTCGAATGCAGCGCGCGCGTAGGGCCGGGCGATTGTGGTTTTCTCTGCCATAAGTACCCGGTCAGATCTCTTTCGCCAGCCCGTCCAGCAGCGCTACGTGAGTCTTCGCGTCGATCTCCCGCTCCAGCAGTTTTTCCGCGCCCGCCAGTGCGATTGCCGCGACTTCCCTACGGAGATCGTCCCGTGCACGGGTAGTTTCCTGCTCGATCTCGCTCCGGGCTGCCGTGATCATGCTCTTGCCTTCCTGCGTGCCAATGGATTTGGCTTCGTCGATCATCTCATGGGCCCTTGTCTGAGCCTGATCAACGATTTCAACAGCCTTTTGTCGTGCTTCACCGACGATGCCCTGGGATTTTACTTCCGCGTCGGCAAGCTCTTTCCTGCCTTCATCGGCTGCAGCTAAACCGTCCGCGATGCGTTTCGTCCGTTCTTCCATCGCCTGCATGATCGGCGGCCAGACAAATTTCATGCAAAACCACGCGAACAGACCGAACGCGATCATCTGCCCGAGAAGCGTGGCGTTTATGTTCACCTGCGATACCTCTCAAAAACCGATAGGCTCAGTTTCAGCCTCCGGCGGCAACAGCCTGTACGGCCGCGGCAAACGGATTGGCGAACGTGAAGTACATGCCGAGACCGATACCTACGAAGGTCACCGCATCCAGCAGACCGGCAACGATAAACAGCTTGATCTGCAGCATGGGTACCATTTCCGGCTGGCGCGCAGCGCCTTCCAGAAATTTACCGCCCAAGAGGCCGAAACCGACAGCTGTGCCGGCGGCGCCGAGGCCGATCATCAGGCCAACGGCCAGGACCGTCATGCTCTGGACATTACTGATCAGACTTGCGAGTTCCACTTTGCTCTCCTAACTAACGATTAATGTTCTTCGCAGGCCAGCGACAGGTACACGATGGTCAGCACCATGAAGATAAATGCCTGCAAGGGAATAACCAGAATGTGATAGATAGCCCAGGGCACAGACAAAAACGATTGTCCCCACCAGGGCAGCAGTGCAATGAGTAAGAAAATCAGTTCAGCGGCAAACAGGTTGCCAAACAGTCGCAGTGCCAGCGAGACGGGCTTGGCAAGCTCTTCGACAACTTTAAGGACGATGTTGACCGGTGCCAGCCAGATGCCGAAAGGATGCGTCAGAAATTCCTTACCGAAGCCGCCGAGACCTTTTTTCTTGATGTTGAAATAAAGGATCAGTCCAAACACTGAAAGTGACAACCCGAACGTGATGTGTGGATCTGTTGTCGGTACTACTTTGAGGTACTCGATACCGCCGAAGTGTGCCACAAACGGTAGTAAATCGACCGGAATAAGATCCATCAGGTTCATCAGAAAAACCCAGACGAATATCGTAAGCGCCAGGGGGGCGATCAATTTTTCCTGAACGTGAAATGCGTCTTTGACCTGCTGGTCAACAAATTCGACCACGACTTCAACAAAATTTTGTAGCTTGCCGGGTGACCCGGCGGTGGCCGTAACCGCTACCCGGCGGAACAATGTCAAAAAGACCACACCGAGTACGACCGCGAACAACATGCTGTCGAGGTTGATGGTCCAGAAACCCTCACCCACCTGCCAGTTAGTCAGGTGGTGCTTGATGTATTCTGACGAGCTGGGACCTTCCGCACTCATTTATATATACGTGTTTCCTATGTACCTTGATCGGGCCGGAGCAACCGATTTCAACCACTGTGACCCGTAATTGAGGGCATCGCTCTCAGAAGCGCCGCCCAATACACGACAAACGTAGCAGCAAACCCGATCAGGAGAGGCAGGATATCCACGCCGAGCCAAACGATAGCGGCGATAAACAAGGCGACGGTCAAAATGAGCTTCACAAACTCACCCAGATACACGCCGCGCATGAGATCTTCCGGGGTTGCACTTCCTCCACCCCGGAACGCACTCAGCGCCATCGTCAGGCTACCAACCGCGCCGATCCCCCCACCGATCAGTGCAGACAGGGCCGCTGAATAGCCGCTCACGACCTGAAACAGTCCGGCTGCCAGCAGGCTGATGCCGAGCTGGCCCAGAACGATCTTGAGCGCCAGCCTGCGGGCTGCCCGAAAGTCTGTCTGCGTCACCTGATTTGCCGTGCGGGCAACAAAAAAGCCACTGCTGTTGCCGCTTTAGCGCCAGCCTGTGGCCATCCTTAGCGGTCACGGATCGAGTCCGCGCCCACCGAAGCGGCGGCCATTATAGATGCAGAAAAAATGCCCTTCAACAGCCAGCGGCGGGTGGAAAGGGCACTACTTGATATGGCTCAGTATGCCCTCGAGTTCATCCAGGCTGCCGTAAGCGATCACCAACCTGCCGCTGCCGGAGGTCGTATGCTGCAGGCTGACACGGGCCGCCAGCTTATCGGTCAGCTCGTTCTCCAGCCGCTCGATGTCCGGATCGCGGACCGCGATAGGGACGGGCTTGCGCTCACCTGTTGCGGATAATCTCTTTACCAGCCTTTCCGTTTCCCGGACCGAGAGACCCCGGCTGGCTACCTTTCGGGCCGCTTCGGTGATCGTGGCCGGTGTAGCCAGGCCCAGGAGGGCCCGTGCATGGCCCATCTCCAGCTCGCGCTTTTCCAACATGGCCCGGACAGCTTCCGGTAATTCCAGCAGGCGCAGGATATTCGTGACGGAAGCACGTGAGCGCCCGACAGCTTCCGCAGCCTGCGTGTGTGTCATGCCGAATTCTTCGATCAGACGCTTTAAGCCCCGGGCCTGATCGATGGAATTGAGGTCTTCCCGCTGGATGTTTTCGATCAACGCGACAGCGACGGCTGTGTCGTCCGCCACATCCCTAATTACCGCCGGAATGCTCTCGAGCCCGGCCATCTGCGCGGCGCGCCAGCGCCTTTCGCCGACAACGATTTCGTAGCCCGACTTGCCACCACCCGAGAGTGGGCGAACAAGTATCGGCTGGACTACGCCCTGCGCTCTGATCGAATCGGCCAGTTCCTTCAGGGACTCCGAATTGAAATCGTGGCGCGGCTGATGCTTGCCCCGCTGCAAAGTGTCCAGTGGCAGATGCCGCAGTTCGCCACGTTTATCGGCGGCTTCCTGGTGGTCGGCAGCCGGTCCCAGCAAAGCGTCCAGCCCGCGGCCCAGGCCGCGCCGCTTGGCGGCTTTCTTTTCGGTCTGCATGGTAATGCTTTGGCGTGTCAGAAAAATGGGTAGTGTAACAGAGCGATATTCAACCAATAGCGCTCTCGCGTTGCGCTGCCTCCTCGCGACGAATGATCTCGCCGGCAAGTGCAAGATAGGCCAGTGCACCACGCGAACTCTTGTCGTGAAAAAGAACGGGTACGCCAAAACTTGGCGCTTCGGCAAGACGGATATTGCGAGGTATCACCGTTCGATAAACCAGGTCACCGAAATGCATGATCAACTGTGCCGATACCTCGTTGGCAAGGTTGTTCCGGGGATCGAACATAGTCCTCAACATCCCCTCAATACGGAGCGTGGGGTTTACGGTATCGCGGATCTTCTCGATCGTACGCACCAGCGCCGACAGGCCTTCCAACGCATAGTACTCGCACTGCATCGGAATCAGGACGCCGTTTCCCGCGGTTAGCGCGTTGATCGTCAGCAAATTGATCGCCGGCGGGCAGTCGATCAGGACGTAATCGTAGTCTTCGGTCACCGGGGCCAGCGCTTTTTTCATTCGCAGCTCCCGGCCGATTTCGTTTACGAGTTCGAGTTCCGCGGCAGTCAGATTTTCATTGCCCGGCATAACGTGGAATTCGCCACGGCCGGCCGGAACGATGGCGTTGGCAGCCGGCATTTCTCCGAGCAGAACTTCACAGAGCGTTGGCTCGACCTCATTCTTGTCAATGCCAGCCCCCATCGTGGCATTGCCCTGCGGGTCGGCGTCCACCAGGAGCACCTGTCGCTTGCAGGCTCCCAACGAGGCAGCAAGGTTGACGCAGGTCGTGGTTTTGCCGACGCCCCCTTTCTGGTTTGCAACCGTGAGAATCCGCGTCATTGCTGTCTGATCTCCGCGCCGGTTGGCATCATCTCGGCCAGGGTCCTGGCCTCATCAAGACCGGGTACCTTGAGACGGTGAATGTGGACCGTCCACCCACGAGGCAAATCCTCCAGTTCGGCGCGGCCGATCTCCGCTTTCATTGCCAGTACCCGACCACCGTCTCTGATCAGGTGGCTCGCAAGACGAATCGTGTCTGTCAGCGATGCAAACGCGCGGGTAACAACACACACATCGGGTTGCGACGACTCATAGGTTTCGACCCGTGCTCTTACAGCCTGTACGTTTTTGAGCTTCAGCGACATTATGGCCTGCTTCAGGAACCTTATCTTTTTACCGTTTGCATCGACAAGCACGAATATACGTGCCGGATCGAGCACCGCCAACGGAATTCCGGGAAATCCTGCGCCGCTGCCAACATCCACGACCAGGGATTCCCTGAGAAACGGGCATACGGACAGGCTGTCGAGCAGGTGCCGGATAATCTGCTCATTCCGACCTCTTATCGCACTCAGGTTGTAGGTCTCATTCCAGTGATCGAGCAGATCGAGAAACGCCAGCAGACAATCACACTGGTCGCTGTCGGGGGACAGACCCAACTCGTTGGCACCGGCCTTTAGCAGGATGCGGTGTTCGTTGGACATCACCCCGATACGTCCCACTCATTAAAGGCTGCATGCCGCAGCAAGCCCAGCCGCACGTTGTGCGGCCTTAGCAATATTTGCGCCGCGTTGCGGCGTTTTGGCTGTCTCCTGCAGCCTGCGGTCTGCGGCCTAGACACTGTTGGATACTAACAGTGCCATAAAATCATCTGCCGGCATCTGCTCGAGAAGCTTCTGATCGGAACAAATCACCGAGAGTATCTCCCATTGACGCCCGGTCAGTCTCGGCCTCAGGCTCGATTCAAACTTTCCGATCAACAGCGGTATGCCTTCTGCACGCCGTTTTCGGTGCCCGATCGGGAAATCAATTTGCAGCCGATCCGTACAGGTGCCATCTTTGAAAAAAACCTGCACCGCATTTGGAATATAGCGCTTATCCGGATCGTAATAGGCTTTTGTAAATGTCGGATTTTCGCTGACTGTCATCTTGCTTCTCAAGTATTCGATGCGCGGATCGGCAGCAACGTCGTCCTCGTAGTCGGCTGTCGTGAGACGTCCGAAGATCAGCGGTACCGCCGTCATGTACTGGATACAGTGATCCCGGTCGGCGGGATTATCCAGCGGCCCGCTCTTGTCGATTATGCGTACGCCCGGTTCCTGAGTTTCGATCACGATCCGTTCGACGTCGTCGACCCGTGCCTTGACCTCCGGATGCAGCGCCATCGCCGCTTCGACGGCGGTCTGCGCATGGAACTCGGCCGGATAGGAAATCTTGAAGAGGACGTTTTCTATCACGTAGCTGCCAAAGGCCGCCGGAAAACTGAATTCCTCGCCTTTGAACAATACGTCATAAAAACCCCAGTTCTTTGCGGTCAGTGCCGACGGACAACCCATCTCGCCGGTCATGCTGATCAACGCTATCCTCACACCGCGGCTCGTCGCATCACCGGCAGCCCAGCCCTTGCGTGACCCGGTGTTCGGTGCATGCCGATAGGTCCTGAGCGCACCGCCGTCGATCCAGGCATTCGAAACAGCATTGATGACCTGCCCGTTGTCGCCACCCAGCATGTCAGTGACGACGGCGGTCGTCGCAACCCGAACCAGCAGGACGTGGTCGAGACCCACCCGGTTAAAACTGTTTTCCAGTGCGATAACGCCCTGTATCTCGTAAGCCTTGATCATCGCAGTCAGAACGTCATGCAGGCGAAGCGGGTCCTCGCCGTCGCGCCGTCGCTTGCGACTCAGGTAATCGGCCACGGCGAGAATTCCACCCAGGTTGTCCGAAGGATGACCCCATTCCGCGGCGAGCCAGGTGTCGTTGAAGTCGAGCCAGCGGATCAGGGTACCGATATTGAAAGCGCCCTGAACGGGATCGAGCTCATAGGACATTCCGGGTACCCGGGCACCCCCCGGCAATGTAGCGCCAGGAACGACAGGGCCGAGCAATTTGGTGCAGGCGGCATAGTCGAGCGCCTGAAAGACGCACGCCAGTGTGTCCATCAGACCATAGCGTGCGGTCTTGTATGCCTCGTCACTGTGGATCTCGTACTTGCCGACGTATTCAGCAATATCTTTTAGCAACCGGTCCGGCTCCGGTCGTTTCGCCGACCGTTGAATTTCGTCGGACATTTCGGCATCAGCCCCCACGCGCTTCCAGCGGCACCCAGGCAGTGAGACCCGGGCCTGTGTAGTCCGCGCCCGGGCGTATCAGCTTGTTGTCTGCACGTTGCTCCATTATGTGCGCGGACCACCCGGTAATACGGGAACAAACAAATATCGGCGTGAACAACGGCGTTGGGATACCCATGAAGTGGTACACACTGGCCGAGTAAAAATCCGCGTTGGGAAACAACTTCTTCTCGTCCCACAGCACCTGCTCGATGCGCTCGGAGATATGCCAGAGCCTTAGGTCTCCGGCAGCGTCGCCGAGACGATGAGACCATTCCTTGACAACCTTGTTGCGCGGATCGGATGTCGTATAGACACGGTGGCCAAAACCCATGATTTTCTCTTTTCGTTCAAGCGCTTCTCGAATGCCGTGTTCCGCATCATCCGGATCCGAAAAACGCTGAATCAATTCCATGGCCGCCTCGTTGGCGCCGCCGTGTAGCGGGCCCCTCAGAGCGCCAATAGCACCAACAACGGCCGAGTGAAAATCCGACAAGGTCGCAGCAATGACACGCGCGGTAAACGTCGACGCGTTGAACTCGTGTTCCGCATAGAGGATGAGTGAAACGTCCAGCGCGTGCCGATGATCACTCTCGGGCGACCTGCCATGCAGCAACCGCAGGAAATGACCGGCGATGCTGTCGTCATCCGTTTCCACGTCTATGCGTTCGCCGTTATGCGAATAGTGATACCAGTACAGCAGCATCGAAGGGAAAGCCGATAACAATCGATCCGCTTTTGCCCGCTGCTGTGAGAAGTCGGTTTCGGGCTCCAGGTTACCAAGCACTGAACAGCCGGTGCGCAAAACGTCCATCGGATGACTCGATGCGGAAACAGACTCGAGCGCGCTTCTGAGTGCATCCGGTAACCCCCGCATGCTCCTGAGACGGTCACGATAAGCATCGAGTTGAGGCAACGTTGGCAGCTGGTCATAAAGCAGCAGATACGCCACTTCTTCGAAGGTTGCGTGCTTGGCGAGATCGTCGATATCGTAACCACGATAAGTCAGACCCGCCCCTTCTTTACCGACAGTTGCAATGGCTGTTGTCCCGGCGACGACGCCGGCAAGACCGCCACTCTTCTTTTCGTCGCTCATATCTTCCCTAGTCTGCAGTCTGTAGTAGCCGACGCAACCGCACCGGCAGTTATTGCTAATTCTTTGTGTCCTTTGTGCGCCCCGAGTGAAGCTACTGCTGAATGAAGCAGTGCCCGCAGGGCGCCTTCGTGGTCATTTTCCGCGTCAGCGCTTCTTGCCGCTTCCCGCTTCCCGCTTCCCGCTCTCCGAACCGAATAATTCATCGAGTTTTCGTTCGTAGTCGTGATAGCCCAACGTTTCGTATAATTCATCCCGCGTCTGCATCAGCTCGACGACATTTTGCTGCGTACCTTCCGCACGCAGTGCGCGGAATACTTTCTCTGCAGCAGCACTCATTGCGCGAAAAACTGACAAAGGATAGAGCGCCAGCGCCACTCCGGCGGCGGAAAGATCCTTCAGCGCAAACAGGGGTGTTTTCCCGAACTCGGTGATATTGGCGAGCACAGGCACGTCGACCGCAGACGTGAACTCCCGGTACTCGTCGAGGGTCGTCAGCGCTTCCGCGAAAATCATATCCGCACCTGCAGATGTGTACGTCTGCGCACGGTCCAGCGCCGCCTGCTGACCCTCTACCGCGTGTGCATCGGTGCGCGCCATGATAACGAACCGGTCGTCGGTGCGGGCATCGACCGCTGCTTTTATGCGATCGGCCATTTCGTCCGCGGACACCAGTGCCTTGCCCGGGCGATGACCGCAGCGTTTGGCCTGCACCTGGTCCTCGATGTGCATGCCCGCAGCCCCGGAGCGGGTCAACTCACTGACCGTACGACCGATCATGAGTGCCGAACCGAACCCGGTATCAGCATCCACGAGCAACGGCAGCCGTGTTGCGGATGTAATGCGGCGCACGTCTTCACTGACGTCATTCAGGTTCGTGATACCGAGATCCGGAACACCGTAGGAAGCATTTGCGACACCGGCACCCGACAGATAAACCGCCCGAAAGCCGGCTTCTTCCGCCAACAGGGCCGAATAGGCATTGACGGTACCAACCACCTGCAGCGGTTTTTCCTGATCCAGCGCGTGCCAGAGGCGCGCTCCTGCACTCGAGATATCCGGCATGAGCCTGATCAACTCCTCGTGTATAGGTCCGGGTAATGCGGGGGGCGGGTATTCTACCGCAGGCGCCGCCGGGAGACAGGCGTCCGGCGTCAGCCGCCGATCTTTACGACCGTGCGGCCGATCACCCCGCCCGCAATATACTCGTCAAAAACTTCTGGCAGCCGGTCGAATTCAACCGTGCGGGTACAAATGATATCCAGGTGTGTGGGTTTCAAATTGGTCGCGAGCCGGTGCCACACTTCCAGGCGAAGGTCCCTGGGCGTCGCCACCGAGTTGACGCCAAGCAGACTGATACCCCGCAGGATAAACGGCATTACGGTCGTGTTTAACTCGTGGCTGGCTGCAAGACCTATGGAAGCGATGTTTCCCCACCAGCCGACCGTCCTCGTCAGCCAGGTAAGAAGGTCCCCACCAACGTTATCGATCGCGCCCGCCCATTGAGTCTTCTCAAGTGGTCTGCTGCCGGTGTCGATGTCGTCCCGGTTCAGAATCGTGGCCGCGCCCAATTGCCTTAAATATTCATGTCCGTCCTTCTTGCCAGTAACAGCAACAACTTCGTAGCCGCGAGTGCTTAGCAGATCCACCGCGACACTACCGACACCGCCGGTGGCACCGGTAACCACAACAGGCCCGTTTCCCGGAGCCTGACCATTGTGTTCCATGCGGTGGATAGCCAATGCGGCAGCAAATCCGGCCGTACCCAGACACATGACTGATTTCGTGTCGAGACCATCCGGAATCGGGATTACTGACTCGGCCACAACCCGAATGTATTCCGCATACCCACCGTCACAGGTTTCACCAAGACCGCACCCTGTTACCAGGACCGCGTCCCCCGGACTGAACCGGTCATCTTCAGAACTCACGACCGTGCCTGATACATCGATGCCCCCGTTGAGCGGGAATTGCCGCAGGATTTTGCCGGCGCCGGTGGCAGCAAGTGCATCCTTATAGTTGATGCTCGAATACGCCGTTTTTATGACGACCTCTCCGGGTGACAGATCGTTAAGTGCAAGGTCTTCGAAACCGGCTGCCACGCCGCCGTCAGCTTCATGAATTCTGAATGCTTTAAGTCGATTCATGCGATTTCCAGCCCGTTGTTGATTCTGCCTGTCGGTCCAGCCACACCTCAAGCCCCATGACGTTCAGTTCGATATCCTTATGGAGAATGGCGGCGCGACGGTCATCGTCTTTTTCGTAGCCGTGTTCATCCAGGCGACCCCAGAGATAGTCACGCATGGCGTCCTGCATGCGCCGGGTTCGCTCGTGTTTATCAGCATTATCCAGCGCCAGACTGACGAAGGCATCCAGCGCGACATGCAGATCCGCGGCAAGTCGACGTATATCCGTTACACGGCTGTAATGTGTCAGATACACCGCGGCCGGCTTGTAGCTGAGGATCCGCTCGATGGACAGATGCGCGGCCTCCGGATCGAAATGAATGGGCGTCGTGGTCGGGAGAGTAAACTCGCCAGCCGCCGTATCCAGTTCGCGGTAGGAAAGCCCGAAACTGTCGCCGGAAAATATGCCATCTGAAAAAGCATCCACGATGCAGTAGTGATGATTCGCATGCCCGCGCGTAT
>CAZJFQ010000047.1:0-15302 GCA_964545335.1 uncultured Gammaproteobacteria bacterium
CCATCTGAAAAAGCATCCACGATGCAGTAGTGATGATTCGCATGCCCGCGCGTATAGACGAACTCGAACTCGCGGCCATTGAAATCAAACCGCTGACCGTCATCGGCGATCAATACCCGGTCTTCATCGATGGGCACAACTTCCCCGTACAACTCCAGGAAACTGTCGTTGCCATAAACAGCGATCGTCCCGGCAACGAGTTTCCGGGGATCAACCATGTGTCGGGCACCGCGTGGATGAATAACTGCTTTCGCATTTGGGAGTTTCTTTAGCAGCGCGCCGGCGCCGCCAGCATGATCCAGGTGCACGTGGGTGAGAAAAACATATTCGACGGCCGCCGGAGCGACGTCCTTCAGCTCAAGTGCCCGGAGCAGATTCGGAACATAGAGAGCGGTTCCGGTGTCGATAAACGCGGCCCGGTCACCTTGGACAACCAAATGGCTTGCATCCATCAACGGCCGTATGTAGTCCGTGTCGACTGCCGATATACCGTAGCCAAGTTCTGTCAGTAATGGCGGATATCGGTCGTCGCGGATCATAGTGGCACCAGCCAGGATAAACAGATCATTCGGTTCTTCCCAGCTGCTCCTGAAGCGACAATACGCCCGCATCATCCGGCGCAATCGCCAGCGCTTTGAGGATCAGCTGCCGGGCTTGCGCCGGCCGTTCCAGCTCGACGTAAATTTTCGCCGCACCGACATAGGCATCAACGTAGTGCGGGTCAATGTCCAGTGCGATCCGATACGCGGTGACCGCCCGCTGGTAGTTGCCCTTGCCAGCTTCACCTCGCCCCGACACAACGTAATACGAGGCTGGTCGTGTCCGTGCTTTCATCAGCTCGAGCAGTGGATCGGGCGCAGATGGTATCCGCTTTCCGGCCTGTGCCAGATGAACCTGAGCGGTCTCGATGTCGCCGGCATGGCGATAGGCCTGCCCCAGGCGGTAGTGAAGCTGGCTTGCCTCCGATTGCAGTTCCAAAGCCGCAAGGAAGAACTCGATCGACCGTTCATAATCTTCAAACCGCATTGCCACGGTTCCGCGACCGGCGATTGCAACAACCTGCTCCGGCTCGATTGCAAGTGCCCGGACAAAAGCCTCGTCTGCTTGTTCGAGCCGGCCCGCCTCGACAAGAACTTCACCGAGCCGGAGCCAGGCATTCAAATAATCCGCCTCGATTTCTAGGCTTCGCCTGTACCCGGCAATGGCATTATCGAAATCACCGGCTTCTTCGTAGTAAACGGCCAGGTAATATGGCCACCGCATCTCTTCGGGTGCCAGTAAGACCGCATTGTGATAGGCCGCATAAGCCGCCTCCTGGAACTGCCACGCCTGGTAAACCATGCCGAGGCGGCCGTTTATGACGCCAGACGCCTGGCCGGTTGTCGATCGACTCTCGCGTTCGTACACCTGGATTGCCCGACTCACGATATCCGCGGCCGCCGGCTCAAGCCGGGCCGTGTCCGGATGAGGCACCGGAAGAAGTTGCGGCATGTCGTCCGGGAACGCCGGAACAGCAACAAGCAACGACAACCAAGTAATCAGGTACAGGCATTGGGCGGCGGGAAACCGCTGCGCCATTGTGCACGACCTGTCTGTTCCTGTGGGCTGTGGCCTGCAGCCCGCAACTGTTTTCAGGTAGCTCATCACGTGTAATCTGTTACCTGTTATTTGCTACCTGTTTCACTTGCAGTCCGCTGCCTCGCTTGAGCGTGTAATACCTGTCCGTTTCCAGCTCGTTCCATCCTTCCGCCGTGCCATCGGGCCAGTAGACCCGAACACTTTGCGGCGCAGCATCGTTGCCGAGGCCGAACAGAATGCGTGGATCATTGGCCGACCCGTAACTGCCATCGGTTTTCACGTGACGGTAGACCGGGCCCGCGTCGGTACGGAGCAGAGCTGCGCGCGATCCAATCACCGGTTGCCGACCCTGTTCATCAGTGATGATCAGGCCAAGCCAATGGTTCCGGTTGCCCGTTTGGTTGACAAGGAGACGAGCCGGCCCGCTGTTGTTGGTTATCAGGACGTCGGTGTCGCCGTCATTGTCAATGTCCCCGATGGCGACACCACGGCTTACTTCCGATAATTCAAAAACCGGACCGGCTTCCTCGCTGACATCTTCAAAGCGACCGCCGACGTTTCTGAATAGTTGATTGACCCGATCCAGTGGGTACGGATCATCAGCCCTTGCCGGCGATTCAAAAAGCGTTACCCCGCCATTTACGCTGATGAGATCGAGCCAGCCGTCGTTGTCATAGTCCAGCCATCCGGCGCCGAAGCCAGTAAAGGGTACACTTGCCAGGCCAAGCCCCGTTTCGGCTGTCCGGTCATCAAACCAGCCGGTGCCATCGTTGACGTAAAGCGTGTTGGTTTCACGAATGAGATGTGTCATGAACAGATCGATATCGCCATCGCCGTCAAAATCTGCCGCGTCTACACCCATGCTCGCCTCCGGCATCCCGTACCGGTTTACAGACACACCAGCGAGCGGCGCTTCATCTCTGAATTTTCCGTCCTGCTGGTTGATCCACAACTGGTTCGCAACGCCATCATTGGCAACATAGATATCCATCCACTCATCACCGTCGAAATCGGCGCTGATTACCCCCAGCGCTCCGCCGTAGACCTTTGTAATGCCGGAGCTTTGCGATACATCCTCGAATACCGTATCAACGCGTCCGAAAAACAATCGATCGGTTTCGGGGTCGAAGACCTGTGGCCCGCAGTAGTCGCGGGCACTTGTGCTGTTCCTGCATGAGCGCGGATCGGCGAGATCGTACTCTACGTAGTTGCCTACGTAGAGATCGATGTGGCCGTCGCGGTTAAAGTCGGCAAACGATGCGCTCACACTCCAGCGCCCTTCTGAAACACCGGATGACTCAGTTACTTCCAAAAAGGTGCCATCACGCTGGTTCACCCACAGTTCATTGGCACCGAAGTTCAGAACATAGATGTCGGCCCAACCATCATTGTTAACATCGCCGATCGCTACGCCCATACCATATCGACGCGCGTCGATTTTTGCTTCACGGGTTACGTCGGTAAATTTCAGTACCACCTCGCCGCCCTGCCCTGCAAAGCTGTCGTTACGATAAAGGCGATCATTCAGATCGCCTTCCAGCGGCGGTAACAAAGCGTCGGTAAATTCCATACTGTCATCCAGCATGTTGCCCTGTACGAGAAATATGTCGAGATCACCGTCGTTGTCGTAATCGACCAGTGCACCACCCGCACCCATGACTTCGGGAAGATGCAGGTCGCCGGTCATGCCGTTGAAATGCGTGAATCGAATCCCGGAACGCTCAGCCTCATCTGTAAAAAGAGGCTCTGCTGCCTGCAGCACGGGCGGCAAGAAACCGACCATCAGAAGTACGCGTCCGATCAATGCCGGCGCGCAGTAATTGGTCCTCTGCGGACGAAAAATCATTATCTTAAAGGAACAGGGCAGCTAAAGAGCGGCAGCAATTTCCTGTAACAGGCCACCGTCATTGGGCTCAGTCGCCGACGGGTAGCGGCCCAGGACCTGGCCATCCCGTCCGATCAGAAATTTTTCGAAATTCCATTCGATGTCACCCGTTGCAATATTGTCTGACGTAGTGAGCCAGGCATATAGCGGATGCTGTCCTGATCCATTGACCTCGACTTTTTTGCTGAGTGGAAAAGTGACTCTGTACCGGGTCTGGCAAAAGCTCAAGATTTCCGTTTCGCTGCCTGGTTCCTGGGCGCCAAATTGATTGCATGGAAAACCGACTACCGAAAAACTCTGTCCGGAGAGTTCGCGGTGCAGCTTTTCAAGACCATCATACTGCGGTGTGAAACCGCATTCGCTGGCCACGTTTACGACCAGTACAACCTGTCCGCGCAGAAGCCCAAGCAGGTCATCCGCACCATCTATGCCTGTCAGTTTGAAATCAAAAAAACTGCGCATGATTCTTTACTATCCTTGTGTCCTCAATTTCATGGTCGCAGGCGGCAGCGATGACATCAAGACGTGGCCGTCGCCGGATCAAACGCTGGTAACTGCTCGACCCGATGGCATGCAACTTCACTGTCCCGCCAAGTTCTCAAAGACGGCACATCAGTGCGACATATTTCCTGTGCGTAAGGGCAACGGGTACGAAAGCGGCAACCGGAGGGTGGCTTTGCCGGTGACGGCAGATCGGCCGTGGCGGAAAGATCCGGGGCGGCTACATGCCGGCCCGGCTCCAGTGTCGGCATTGATTGGATAAGGGCACGCGTATACGGATGCGCCGCGGATGCAAACAGGCTTCGCGTATCAGCGTATTCCGCAACCCTTCCCAAGTACATAACGAGAACGCGATGACTGATGTGTCGCACTACACTCAGGTCGTGAGCAATAAACAACAGTGACAGCTTCAGCTCCTTCTGCAGTGATCTGAGCAGGTTGATGATCTGGGCGCGTATGGAAACATCGAGTGCACTGACGGGCTCGTCGCAGATAACTACCTTCGGACCCGAAATCAGTGCACGTGCGATACCGATACGCTGACATTGTCCGCCCGAAAACTCGTGAGAGTAGCGACCATGGCACTCAGGACCCAGACCGACTTTTTCCATCATCGCGAGAACACGATCCTCGCGAGCTGCGGCAGCCAGACCGGGTTCGAAGAGCACGAGAGGCTCGCCGACGATATCGCCGACCGTCATACGCGGATCCAGCGATCCGACCGGGTCCTGAAAGATAATCTGCATCGCCCGCCGCCAGGGGCGAAGCGCCCGTTGGCTTCGGCGCTCCAATGTTGCCCCGGCAAAGGTAATCCGGCCCGACGCCAGAGGTACCAGTCCGAGCAATGCCCGGGCCAGCGTTGATTTTCCGCAACCCGATTCGCCGACAATCCCAAGCGTCTCACCTTCGTCAAGCTCAAAACTGACGTTATCTACAGCCGTCACGGATCGTTTCGACGCAAATGGACTGCTCCCGGCGCCCCGATAACGGACCACAATGTTCTCGACCTTGAGAAGACTGTCCGTCACGGCCGACCGTCCAGGTGGCAAGCTTTGAGATGCTCCTGCTCGACCCATTTGAGCCCCGGCCTCGTCTTTTCACACTCGCCGATGCGATGAGGGCAACGGCTCAGGAAGGGGCAGCCGACCGGCAGGTGTATCAGGTCCGGCGGGTCGCCCGGGATTGCTCTTAATGCCTCGCCGGCCGCAGCCGTCGTACGGGGCAGGGAATCCAGCAAGCCGAGTGTGTAAGGATGCTGGGCACGTTTGTAGATGTCGGTCAATGTACCGTATTCCATGACCTGGCCACCGTACATGACCAGCACGTGATCGCTGAGTTCAGCCACGACACCGAGATCATGTGAAACCAGCACGATGGACAGATCAAAAATGTCTTTTAGTTCCGCAAGCAACGCGAGTATTTCTGCCTGTATGGTCACATCGAGTGCCGATGTCGGCTCGTCAGCGATCAGAAGATCGGGCCGGCAGATCAGTGCCATGGCAATCATCACGCGTTGACACATGCCGCCCGACAATTCGTGGGGATACATGCCGAGACGCGCTGACGGTTCTGACAAACGCACGGCTTTCAGAATATCGACGCAACGTCGCCTCACGGTGCCGCCGGGAAGTTCCTCGTGAACGGTCAGTGCCTCGGATAACTGCGAACCGATTGTGCGATAAGGATTGAGGGACGCCATCGGATCCTGAAAAACCACCGATATGCGGCGCCCCCGAATTTCATTCAGCTCGTCCTCGTCAAGGCCGAGCAATTCCTTGTCATCAAAACGAACGCTGCCCCAAGCCCGCCCGTTGGCGGCCAGCAGCCCCAGCACAGACATCATGGTCTGCGTCTTGCCCGAGCCGGATTCCCCGACGATACCGAGTGTCTGCCCGCGTTCGACTGTCAGGCAAACGTCTGTCGCCGCGTGCACTTCGCCTTGTGTCGTTTCAAAGCGAACGTTCAGGTCAGTTACTTCCAGTAGTGGCATAGCAGGTAGAATTAGTTTTAACGCGATCGCGGATCCAGCGCGTCACGCAACCCGTCACCAACATACAAGAAACAGAACAGAGTTGCGGCAAGAAACATCGACGGATAAAAAAGAAGCCACGGTGCGATTTCCATTTCATTTCGGCCGTCATTTACCAACGTACCCCACGACGCCATCGGTTCTGATACACCTAACCCCAGAAAACTCAGAAATGACTCCAGCAATATGGCTTGCGGTACGATCAGCGTCGAATACACCACCACGACACCGAAAAGATTGGGAACGATGTGGCCGAAGATAATGCGTCGATTGCTCAGGCCCAGCGCTCTCGCCGCTTCGATGAAGGGACGTTCTTTGAGGCTCAGCGTCTGGCCACGCACAATGCGGGCCATGTCGAGCCAGTTGACGGCACCGATCGCAACAAAGATGAGGATAATGTTACGTCCGAAAAATACCATCAGCAGAATGGCAAAAAATACGAACGGCAGAGCATAAAGTACGTCAACGACGCGCATCATAAAATGATCGAGGTTACCGCCAATGTAACCTGCGATTGATCCCCACAAAACGCCGATAAACAGACTCACGAATGTGGCCACGAGACCTACCATGAGCGATATACGGCCCCCGTGCATCGTACGCACGAACAGATCGCG
Organism: uncultured Gammaproteobacteria bacterium; assembly: GCA_964545335.1. Lineage (GTDB taxonomy): Bacteria > Pseudomonadota > Gammaproteobacteria > Steroidobacterales > CAZJFQ01 > CAZJFQ01. The sequence goes on from CAZJFQ010000047.1 coordinate 6,611, forward strand.
ACCGAGAAGATCGGTGCCGAACAGGTGACCCGTTTCCAGGTCCGGGCCGGCATGCATGTAGTTTGCATCAATCTGATCGTAGGTATACGGACTGAACCAGGGCGCAACGATCGTAACGATAAACATAGCAACGAGCACGCCAAGGCAAAAGACTGCGACACGGTTTCTCGTAAAACGGAGCCAGATGGTCGCCCCGGGCGACAGCGATATTCGCGTCTGTATGCTCATTTTTGTCAGCGATAGCGAACTTTCGGATCCAGCCACGCGTAGATCACGTCGACCACCAGGTTGAATGCGATGATCATCGTGCCGTAAAAAATAACCACGCCCATAACCAATGTGTAGTCACGGTTCAGCGCACCCTCGATGAAGTGGCGTCCGATCCCCGGCAAGCCGAATATCTGCTCGACCACCAGCGACCCCGTTATCACTGCGGCTGTAGCCGGACCCAGATAGGACACCAGGGGGATCATTGCCGGTTTGAGTGCGTGGTGCAGGATGATATCGACCTGTGACATTCCCTTCGCGCGTGCCGTGCGGATAAATGAGCTTGCGAGCACCTCAATCAGGCTGGCCCGGGTCAGCCTTGCAATGTACGCAATCTGTGGCAGCGCCAGCGTGATAACCGGCAGCACAAGATAACGCAGCGACCCATCTCCGATATCTCCCGCCGGCAGCCAGCTCAGATGCACCGCGAAAACGAGAATTAACATCGGCGCCACGACAAAACCGGGGATCGACAAGCCGATCATGGCCATCGCCATGAGTGAAAAGTCTGCCGGCGAACCTTTTCTGAGTGCGGCAGCGGTACCGGTCAGTGTACCGAGCGTAACCGCCAACACCATGGCCAGGAGTCCGATTTTCAGCGACACCGGAAACCCCTTCGAGATGAGGTCGGTTACTGTGTCATCCTGATAGCGGAAAGATGGTCCGAAATCGCCGCGGACAACATTCTTCAAATAATCAATGAACTGTTTCGGTAACGGGTCATCAAGATGATATTGAGCCCGCAGGTTTTCCAGTACTTGCGGAGGGACGTTTCGTTCGACGTCAAACGGACCGCCGGGCACAAATCGAATCAGGAAGAACGCCAGTGCTATGAGCACAAACAGCGTTGGCAAAGCACTCAACAAACGTTTTATAAAAAAGCGGAACAATTAGTCCCCGATCCGGATGGTCTGCACTCTAAGTCAGGACGACGATTCCGTTACTCTCTGAGACCGAGGTCCTTGCTGTAATGATAGTCCATGATATTGCCGTGCCACCCCGTCACACGCGGTTTTACCAGATGGCGGCTCACGTAAAAATAGATCGGTATGATCGGATGCTCGGCCAGCATGTGACGTTCCGCTTGCTGCAGCAAGTCGCGCCGACGCGCGGCATCACTTTCCGATGCGGCCAGGTCGAGTAACCTGTCGTAGTCATCGCTGGCATACCCGGCATAATTTATACTGTGGTCACTACGCAGGATTTCAGCAAAGCTATACGCGTCGTTGTAGTCACCCAGCCAGCTGGACCGGACAACCTGTGTATCGACACGCTGTTTCGCATTCTCGATCAAAACACGAAATTCTTCGTTGACGAGCGTGCTTTCGACACCCAGGTGTTCCTTCCACATCGACGCGATCGCAACGGCGATTTGCTGGTGAGCGGTTCCGGTGTTGTAACGGATTTCGATTTCAAGTGGTTGGTCCTTGCTGTAACCCGCCTGTTCGAACAGCTCCTGCGCACGGGCAACGCGCTCCGCCTGAGTCTGGTCGCCGTAAGCCAGGTATTGAGACGTATAATTCTCAACGCCCGGAGGAATCCATCCATAGGCCGGCAACTGTCCGGCCGCGGTAATCTTTTCGGTTATAAAGTCGCGGTCGATAGCCAGCGATAATGCTTCCCGAAGCACCGCGTTATCGCGAAACGGCGGTTTCGTGATATTGAGCGCGTAGTAATAAATGCCCAGATACGGTGCGATTTTCAACTCGTCCCGCATATTTTCCATCAGCCAGGCGGTGCGTGCCTGTGGAATCGTGTAGGTTATCGCAAGGTCGCCGGCACGATAGCGCTGAAACTCGCTGGTCGCGTCCGTGATGTTTTGAAAATACACCTTGTCTAGGGAAGTATTGTTGTTGTTCCAGTAATATGGGTTGCGCGTAACGGCTACATGCGAGCCAACAACCCGTTCGTCTAAAACGAATGCGCCATTTGAAATCATGTTGCCAGGCTGAACAAACTGCTTGCCATGTTTCAGAAGAGATTCATGATGAATCGGCGATGTGCTCGCGTTAGCCAGCAATCCCAGGAAATATGGCGTTGCAGTGTGCAAGCGAATGACCAGTGTCCGGTCATCCGGGGCCGAGACGCCCAGGGTTTCCGGTAGCTTGTCACCCCCGATGATATCTCGCGCATTCTCAACCTGAGCCAGCATTTGCGCATAGGGCGAAGCAGTTGCCGGCGTCACCAGGCGGCGAAACGCAAATACAAAGTCTTGCGCCTTAACGCTGCTCCCGTCGGACCAGCGAGCATTTTCTCTTAGGACAAAGGTGTAAACAGTGCCATCGTCACTGATGGACCAGGACTCTGCCGTACCCGGCGCGATGCTGCCGTCGGGCGCAAGTATGGTCAATCCCTCGAACAAATCGCGGACGATTTTCTGCGACGAGTCGGTCTGCGCTTTATGAGGATCGAGCGATTCAGGCTCTTGTCCGTTGCCGCGCCGCAGGATTTTCTGTGGCGCGTGTCCGGTGCCGGACATACCCGTATCACGGGAAACATCCGTCGAATAGAGCCACCAGAGCGCGAGAGCAGCGACCGCAAGAGAAACGATAAAACCAAACCGACGCATGTCAGGGAATCAGGCACATGGCAAACACGCGCGCATTATATAGGTTGCTATTCAACCGTTATGCGATCGATTGAGCGTTCTCGACGTCGTCGGTCAGTTCTGTTGCCGATGCCTGCCGTTTTTTCAGGTGCACCAGCAACAATGATATCGCTGCGGGTGTCATGCCGGAAATTCGTCCTGCCTGACCGAGGCTCAAGGGGCGCAGGTCCTTGAGTTTCTGCCGGATCTCGTTCGACAGGCCGCGCACCTGATCGTAGTCGAGTTCCTTCGGCAACGGCATTTCCTCGTGGCGACGATTGCGCGCGATTTCCCGTCGCTGACGGCGGATATAGCCAGAGTACTTGCTGCGAATCTCAACCTGAGCACCGACTTCCGTGGCCAGTAATTCATCTTCGAGCCAGCTTCCGGCACCCGGCCCGATCATAGGCAGGCCGGTAAGTACCGAATAGGTCACCTCGGGCCGGCGCAGTACGTCGAGGGCTTTCTGCTCCCGGCTCAGCGAAATCACAGGATGATCGGCCACATCGACCGGTCGCAGACAAAAACTTTCAAGGCGCGCGGTTTCTTTCTCGATCGCGTCCTGTTTAGCGGCAAACCGCGCCCAGCGCTGATCATCGATCAGCCCGAGTTCCTGCCCCTTCGGCGTCAGCCGTGTATCGGCATTGTCTTCCCGCAGCAACAACCGATATTCCGCACGGCTGGTAAACATGCGATAGGGCTCATTTGTTCCACGTGTTATCAGGTCGTCGATGAGCACGCCGATGTACGCTTCATCGCGACGGGGTAGCCATGATGCCTCTCCGCGGACACGTAGCACCGCGTTGATCCCGGCGAGGATGCCCTGTCCGGCCGCCTCTTCGTAGCCGGTCGTGCCGTTGATCTGACCGGCGAAAAAAAGACCCTCGATGAATCTTGTTTCCAGGCTCGACTTGAGATCCCTGGGATCGAAGAAATCGTACTCGATCGCATAGCCGGGCCGGGTCAAATGTGCGCGCTCGAATCCTTTGATCGAACGGACAAACTCGACCTGCACGTCATAAGGCAGGCTGGTCGAAATACCGTTCGGATAGACCTCCGTAGTACCGAGTCCCTCCGGCTCGACAAAAATCTGGTGCGAAGACTTGTCGGCAAAGCGTACGATCTTGTCCTCGACTGAAGGACAGTAGCGCGGACCAGTACCCTTGATTGCGCCCGAGAACATAGCGGAGCGGTGCAGCGCGCCACGGATGATGTCATGGGTCTCTTCGTTGGTGTAAGTGATGTAACAAGGTACCTGCCGAGGGTGATCTTCCCGTCTGCCCATGAATGAAAATACCGGGACCGGTACATCCCCCGGCTGAATCTGCAGCCTGGAAAAATCAATACTGCGACCGTCTATTCTTGGCGGTGTTCCGGTTTTCAGACGTCCGACATGAAACGGCAGTTGCCGCAGCCGGTCAGCCAGTCGATTTGACGGCGGGTCGCCGGCCCGGCCGCCCTGAACTGTACGATCGCCTACATGTATGACACCTCCCAGGAAGGTGCCGACGGTCAACACCACAGCGGGTGCCCGGAACTCGAGATTCATCCCGGTAACGACGCCGGCGACTCGGTCGCCGTCAACGATCAGATCGTCAACGCTTTGCTGAAATAGCGTGAGCTGCGGCTGGTTCTCGACCACACTCCGAATCGCCTGTCGATACAGAACCCGGTCAGCTTGTGCCCTGGTTGCACGTACCGCCGGTCCCCGCCGCGCATTGAGAACCCGAAACTGAATCCCGGCCTTATCCGCTGCGAGGGCCATGGCGCCGCCCAGCGCATCGACCTCTCGCGCCAGGTGGCTTTTGCCGATGCCGCCGATGGCCGGGTTGCAACTCATCTGACCGATCGTCTCTATGTTTTGACTAATCAGCAGCGTTCGTGCACCCATGCGCGCCGATGCCAATGCAGCTTCGGTTCCTGCGTGGCCACCGCCGACCACAATTACGTCAAATTTTCGGTCGCTGCTCACCTGACCATGATCCCGGGCTTACTGCAGATGGTGTATTCAATTATCAACAAGACGCGCGATTTTACGGTCCTCCGTGCGCTATCGCCAGCCGCTACACGATCTGTCTGCGGCAGACTATACTCCGGGCCCACTTGCGGCTTCCCCCATGCAACATCAATCGTGCGCCTGACAGTATTTGCCCCGCTTGTCCTCAGCGGAATGATGATGTTTGCCGCGCAAGGATCAGCTACGGAGCACCTGCAGCTCGAACCCTGTCGTTTGCTGCGGCCCGGCGGTCTCGGAACCGTTACCGCCCGCTGCGGCGTACTGGAAGTGCCGCTCAATCCGGATGCTCCGGATGGCCCGATGATCGGGCTTAAGGTCGCGCTTGCCGAAGCGGTCAATCCAGCCGCGGATACGACACCACTGACCCTGCTGGCAGGTGGACCAGGTCAGGCAGCGACAGATTTCTATGCCGCGTTTGCCGGTGCTTTCGCACGTATACAGCGGCACCACGACATTTTCCTGGTCGACCAGCGTGGTACCGGCGAATCTCATCCACTGGATTGCGATGCACCTGAGGAACTCGGCGAGGAGTTCACACTCGAAGCCGTGCGCAGGACGACACGCGATTGTCTCGACTCTCTGGATACAGACCCGACGCCGTTTACGACCTCCGTAGCGGTGGCAGACCTGGACAGGGTACGCGCGGCCTTAGGATATAAGCGGATAAATCTCTACGGCGCGTCATATGGCACGCGGGTCGCATTGCACTATATGCGCCGTTATCCCGGGCATACGAGAGCTGTCATCCTCGACGGTGTTGTCCCGCCGGAACATTCTCTGGGGCCCGATATCGCGCTGAATGCGCAACGCGCCCTCGACATCTTGTTTGAGCGTTGTGAGAAAGATGCCGATTGCCGGCACGCCTTTCCCGACGTGGCCGGCTCGTTCGCCTCACTGATAACGTTGCTCAAAGCAGAATCGCGCTCGATCGATATGCAACACCCCGTGACAGGCGAACGAATGAAGTTTGACTTCGGCGCGGTCGAACTGGCGCTTGCTGTCCGTTTGCTCAGTTATGCGCCCGAAACAGCCGCACTGTTGCCGCTCCTGATCGATCAGGCATATCAGTCGTCGAACCTCGCGCCGATTGCGGCTCAGGCGCTGATGGAGACGGAGAGCATGGCCGAAGCCTTGAGCCTCGGCATGCACAACACTATCGTCTGTTCAGAAGACATTCCTTTTCTCGACGAGTCGACCACTGACCGTACCGCCATTGCCGGGACATTTCTTGGCACCCTGCAGCTCGATGCCCTGGTCGAGGTCTGCAAGCTCTGGCCGGACGGACCGGTCGACGACGATTTCAAACGACCTTTGTCCAGCGACATCCCGGTGCTGATTCTTTCCGGCGCTGCCGATCCGATCACCCCGCCTGAGTACGGTGATCAGGTCGCCCGCACTCTCACTAATGCCTGGCATGTCATCGGACCGGACCAGGGTCACGGCATGCTGCGCGTAAGTTGCGTACCCCGGTTGATGGCCCGGTTCATAGACGACGCCCGAATCAGCGATGCCGAAACATCCTGCGTAGATAATGCCGACGTGATGCCTTTCTTCCTCACTTTCTCAGGTCCCAGGCCATGAGGTTCCGACGTGATTGAAGTTCGCGGTCTAACCAAATCATTTGGTGATATCAAGGCCGTTCGCGACGTATCCTTTGCCGCCCCTGACGGACGCATCACAGCTCTTCTGGGGCCAAACGGAGCCGGCAAGTCAACCACCCTGCGGATACTGTATACCGTATTGCGGCCCGACAGCGGGACGGCCAGTATCGATGGAATCAACATATCCAGGCATCCTGTTGCAGCCCGGCGGCGGATCGGTGTGCTGCCACACTCCCCTGGCCTCTATCCGAATCTCGATGCACAGGAAAATATCCGTTACTACGGCCGCATGCACGGCCTCGACGATGCCGATCTCGACCGGCGCATCGACGAGCTGGAAGCCATTCTCGGTATGCGGGATTTTTCGAGCCGACGTGCGAAAGGGTACTCGCAGGGTCAGCGAATCCGCGCTGCGATAGCCCGTGCGCTGGTCCACCGGCCACAGAATATCATCCTGGACGAGCCGACCAACGGTCTGGACGTCATGGCAACACGTTCGTTGCGTGACTTTATCCGGCAACTCAAGAGCGAAGGGCGCTGTGTTTTGTTCTCGAGTCACGTCATGCAGGAAGTTGCCGCCCTTTGCGATCACATCGTGATATTGAGTCACGGCCGCGTGGCTGCCCAGGGGTCGCCGGACGACCTCAAGCACCGCACCGGCAAAACAAATCTCGAAGACGCTTTCGTCAAGGCCATCGGTAGCGCGGAAGGTCTCGAGTGAAAGGCCAGATTCGAACCGTCTTTCAAAAAGAAGTTCTGGACAACTTCCGGGACCGACGAGCTCTTTTATCGTCACTGGTCTTCGCGCCCATCTTCGGCCCGATCATGTTTGCGATCCTGATCAGCATCGCGATCGAACAAGCCTTTGTCGAGGCGGACGAAGAAGTCCAACTCGCCGTAGTCGGAGAGGATCTTGCACCCGGACTGATGTCCTACCTCGAATCGCGGGAGGTCAACATCATGTCCGGCGTTAGCGATGAAGCGGCCGCACGTGAGCTGGTGCGGCAGGGTGAATATGATGTCGTGTTGGTTATTGACCCCGCGTACCCGGAGAACTTTGCAGCGGGCACACCAGCCACCGTCCGCCTGGTAATCGATCGTTCCAACAAAGGCGCCGTAAAGACGATGCACCGGGTTTCCGTTTTACTTGGTACCTACAACGCAACTCTCGTCAGTCTCAGGTTACGCGCCCGCGGTATCAGCCACACGGTACTGGCGCCGCTGAGCATTGACGAGGAAGACGTTTCCACTCCGGCCGGTCGTTCAGTATTGCTGCTGGGGATGATGACGTACCTGATTCTCGCGGTGATTCTTTTCGGCGGCATGTATCTCGCCATTGATACGACGGCCGGCGAACGCGACCGCGGCTCTCTCGAACCGCTGCTGACTCTTCCCGCACCACGGACAACATTGATCATCGGCAAAATGCTGGCGACGCTGCTTTTTATGCTGCTGTCGCTGGCCGTTGCGCTGGTCGGCATCGCGATCAGTCTGAACTTTGTGCCACTCGAGGAGCTCGGCATGCGTACCCATTTCACGCTGTTGGTTGCGTTGCAGGTGTTCGCCATCATGCTCCCGTTCGCCGTGCTCGGAACCTCGCTGCTTACAGTCGTCGCATCGTTCACAAGGAGCTACAAGGAAGCACAGACCTACTTGTCCATAGTTATCGCGGTGCCGACATTGCCGATCCTCCTGGCCATCATCTATACCGTGAAGCCATCGCTCGTACTGATGACGGTACCGTCGTTGAGCCAACATCTTCTGATGACCGAGCTGATGAAGGGTGAGCTCCTGGATCCCGTGTTCGCGTTGACGTCTGCAGGCGCCACCGCCGCTCTCGGAATTGGCCTCGGTTGGATCGCAACGCGACTTTATAATCGTGAGGCGATACTCGGCTGACGCGCAGCGCGTTTCACGTTTGTCCGGCTCCGGGTTCCTTTACATAAGATAAAGTGTCGCCTCATCCCGACATCCCCAACCCGCATCAGTTCTGGTTCATACGAATAGCGGTTTAATTGCGAATCCAGTCACGCTTTTCGCCACACCGGTCCGTCATCTTGCTTTTTGTACGACAGCGGCGCAGCAGGCCACCGCTGGCAGGAACGGGTGCCGATGACATTGTTTCCACGAAACCAGCCGAGGCAGGTACTTCGGATCAAGCGGTTGCTCATGGCCATGGCCTCCTATGCCATGTGGATTGTGCTGGGTCTGGCAGCTTAC
>CAZJFQ010000047.1:15402-16601 GCA_964545335.1 uncultured Gammaproteobacteria bacterium
TCCTGTTCGGTATGTTCCAACTCGAAAAGAAAGAGTTTCTTGCCCTGTCTGTATTCGCTTTCGCAGGCTATGTAGGAATTGTCGCGATCGACTATCTCGTCTACCCGGAACGATTTGATGGTGTCGTCGAGGCAATTCGTATCTCAGTGCTGGCCGGTGTCTTGCTCTGGACGTCCATGTTCGGGCTCTATGTCGGACGGCTGAAGTCAAAGCTCAGGGGAAAGAACCTGGAACTGGAGCGGGTCGTGGAAGAAGTGACACGGCTGGCAGAGCGCGACGACTTGACGAAGGCGTACAACCGCCGCTTTATCATGGATGCCCTCAAAACCGAGCAGGCGCGCTCACGACGTAACGGCCTGCCGTTCGCAATCGCGATCTTTGATCTCGATCACTTCAAGACGATAAACGATCGCTTTGGTCATCTGGCCGGTGATCGCGTGCTGACAGCATTTGCCGAAAGAGCGCGAAGCACGATACGTGGCATGAATCTGGTCGGCGCAGCCGACGGCACCCGTTCTTTCGGCAGGTACGGCGGAGAGGAATTCATAGTCATCCTGCCCGGTACGACGCTCGATGGAGCGATGCAATGTGCCGAGCGTGTCCGCATCGCAACCGCTGAGGAGCCGTTCGATGACGTGTTCCGCATTACGCTCTCAGCGGGAGTTGCCCAATACAGGATCGAGGAGGGTATCGAGGACACGCTGCGGCGTGCCGACAATGCGTTGTACCTGTCCAAGCAAAACGGCCGCAACCAGGTCCTTTGTGAACAATCAGTACGGCGGACCCTCGATGACTCGGCAAGGCATCCGGAGCCGAATATCGTCCTGGGCAACTTTCACCAGGGATCGCGATCCAGATCATAATCTAAGCGTTTGAATTCTGGTACAATATCAGGATTGGCCTGACAGGCACTCCGGGGGGACTGTGCTACAAAGCCGGGCGCAAGGAGCGCCGGGAGGCTCGGATGAGAAAAACAGACAGTCTGCTCACCGCAGGTGCCAGAAAATACACGGTCGGCACCGTTATCCTGCTTTACACCATCCTGATGGTCTGGTTGTATATGATCGCACCGGTGCTGCTGGTCATAGTCGGTGTGGTCTCCGCCTTTGTTCTGCTCGCCGGCACGCTGGAACGCTGGCAGCCAAAAGAAAAAGTACAGTCGCCGACCGAAAAACCTGCCGAAAACTGACCAGACTCAC
>CAZJFQ010000048.1:0-16370 GCA_964545335.1 uncultured Gammaproteobacteria bacterium
CCGGTTTGGTCAGACCCGCTTCTTCGGGCTCGGGGTCAAATTGACACGGCCGGTTTTACCGACGCGACGTTCGTTGAGCCGGACCACGATTTCCTTGACGGCCAACCGGACAGCGCGAAGGCTGCCCCGCCGATGGCCGACTATGGTGTTCGTGCCCTGGGTGATGACATAGCGGTGCCAGCCGGTGCCATCCCAGCCTTGCGGTGGCTCGGACTTGGTAATCGAGTCGATCTTGAAGGGATGCTCCTCAACGCGGGACACTATATTGCTCCGGGGCACAATTCTGTCGGGGCCCGACCATACGTGACCCGGCCCGAACAATGAAGCGCGGCCCACGACGGCACGCCCATTATGCGGTGTTCACGGCGGCATTGCCGGTCTTTTGTTGCGTCGGTCCGCTCAGACCTTAAAATTCGCGGACGCTTTCAGGGACTGGCATGACCGCGGAAATTGTTTACATATCGGCGCTGGACGCCATCCGGAAATTCCGGGATCGGACCCTGTCGCCGGTCGAGCTTATGCAGGCCATTGTCGAACGCGCGGAGCAAGTCGAACCGGTGGTCAATGCCCTGTGTCTGACTGAATTCGAGTCCGCGCTTGACCAAGCACGGACAGCGGAATCCAGATATCGCGACGGTACCGCCCGGCCGCTCGAGGGCATCCCGCTGGTCATAAAGGATGCAGCAGGTATCGCGGGCAAAGTCACCACGAACGGTTCACTCCTTCTTAAAAACTATATCGCCGCTGCCACCGACCCGGTCCCGCAACGGCTGCTGGACGCCGGCGCCATCATGCATGCACGTACAACGACGCCGGAATTCTCAATGGAGTTTTTTACCTGGTCTAGGCAATGGGGTGTTACGCGAAATCCATGGAACCCGGCAATTACACCGGGGGGCTCCTCTGGCGGGTCGGGCGCATCCCTCGCATCAGGTACGTCGATCCTCGCGACCGGCAGCGACATCGGCGGCTCGATTCGGGTACCGGCGGCCCTAAACGGCATCGTCGGATTCAAACCCATATGGCCGAGTACCACAAACGAGCCCATGGAATCTTGACACGTATTGTCACGAAGGGCCGATGGCCCGCACGGTACGGGACTGTATCCTGATGCAAAACATCATCGCCGGTCCGCATCCGGCTGATATGACAACTCTGCGACCGAAACTTGTGCTGCCGACGGTTTACGACGGGCTCCGCGGCCTGCGAATCGGGTATACATCAGACTTGGGATTCTTTGATGTGCATGCCGAAGGCTGCGCCAATCTGCGGGCCGCGGCAGAAAAATTATCGCAACTCGGGGCTGTCATCGAACCCGTTGAACTGAACTGGGACGAAAGATGCCGGCAAACAGCAGATACACACTACCGTCACTTGTCCGGTGCGATCCTGTTGCGTGATTTTGGCAGACCAGACCAGCGCGATCAGCTAACGTCGTATATCCGGAAATTTCTCGATATCAGCCAATCCGTCACGGCTGAAGACATTATTGCCGCGCGTGAATATGCAAACGAAATGTATTTGGAATTGAGTCGAGTATTCGAAGTTTGTGACGCGCTGATCTGCCCAACCATGGCTACGACAGACATTCCGGCGGATTACAAGCGGACACGCAAAGAAGGCGGCACCAGCGATGTGTCATTCAGTATGTCGAAAGGACTCGATCTGTTCCTGACTTACCCCTTTAATATCTTAAGCCGGTGCCCGGTTCTTAATGTGCCCACGGGCAGGGCAGATAACGGCGTGCCAACCGGTATGCAGATCGTCGCCCGACCCTATGACGACGAAACCACTTTCCGGATAGGAATCGCCTGGGAGGATGCGACGGGATTGTTCTGGGATTCCGGTGATTACCCGCAACTGTAGGTGGGCAGTCACCGTACCAGTGGCAACGACAGTATCGAGGCGATCGACCTCGCGGCGAGTGATTACATACCTATATTTAAAGAGTAAGTCACCGGAAAACACCACGACCCCATTCATCAGACACAACCATTCCGTCACACCACACCCTATTTCATTCTCCCCTGGGGTCAGACCCGGTGTTCTTTTTTCTGTCATCAACTATTTGCGTCGATTACCGGCCGATTCGCCGAATTATGTAACCGCATAATATGCTGTTTATGTTGACTTCGTGTTGACTCCGGCGACCGGGGGTCTGAACCTGTCAGGGAGGGCTTACCGGTGTGATTCAGGTCGAGTTACCAGCCCACTCTTTTGAGAGCCGCGTCACGGTACGGTACCCGTGCTCCGGTATGCTGAGGTATCACCGTGGTTTTGCTGGTGCTCCTGTGTGCGCGTCGGCTGTACCGCGCAAACGGCCAGGGAACTAAACATAATGCAAAAACAAGCGGCCAGTGATTATTCTTCTCCGCGACGGTTGCTGAAAACAGCGGTCTTCGTGTCGTTGGTGTCCTTAATCGCCGGTTGCTCTTCGATTACCTGGAACTGGCCGGAGGAACCTGGCGAACAACCGGTTTCGGAAGACGCTGTTACTGTTGAACCATCAGCCGCGGCGGAGGACTCCACAAAAGCCGCAACTCGGCCCGCAAAAAAGACCCGGTCGTCCCGGCCGGCGGCACCGCAACCACCTTCCGATCCGCATGTCGCTATTGTGCTGAGCAATGACATTCCTGCGTACCAGGGCGTTGCTGACGAGCTGGTGAAGCGGCTAATTGACACCGACTACAGTCTGCATCAACTGGATGGCAGCTTTGCTACTGCCGAAGCGGTGTTCTCGGATATCGACGCCCGCGATACACCGTATATCGTCGCGATAGGGTTCAACGCAGCCAGGCTCGCCAGTCAATTGTCAGACTCGCCGGTAATTTTCTGCCAGGTGTTCAATTTCCAGCGCTCCGATTTTCATCCTGATCGCGTGCGCGGTGTTTCAGCGATTCCGCCACTCGCCCTTCAGCTTCAGGCCTGGAAGGAACTGGATCCGACCCTGAAGAGTGTCGGTGCGATTCTCGGCGATGGTCACGACGACCTGATCAGCGCGGCGCAGGAGGCGACGGACAACGAGTCTATTCAGCTGCACCACCGCACAGCCAGATCAGATCGCGAAACCCTGTACCTGTTTAAACGGCTTGCACCGCAAATTGACGGCTTCTGGTTGTTTCCGGACAACCGCGTGCTGAGTCCGACAGTCATCGATCAGATCAGCATGTATGCCGCGCGTCACAGCATCCAGCTGACCGTATTCCTTCCATCGATGCTCAAACTCGGGGCCGTCATGAGCGCCAGCAGTATTCAGTCAGACATAGCCGACACGGTGCTCAAGGTGCTGGAACGCATGCGACTGAAAGATATCGAAAACGTTCCGACGATTACCCAGCTGACCGAGGTTGACATACGAATCAACACACTTGCCGCCAACCGATTTGGACTGTTGGTTCCGGCAGATTACGACCGCCGCATTTCCGCCCGGTAGCCGACCGATGCTGCATTCTCTTCGCAAGCTTCGGCGTAATGTTCTGTTGAGCCTCGGCCGCTGGGTGCAGGCGCGATCACACCGTTTGCCAAAACGGCCAAGGAACCGCGCCCTTGTCAACGAGATTCTCTGGCTGCAACTAGTTCTGACTTCTGTTATCGGCGTGCTGACCATAGGAGGGCTGTTCTGGACGTCTCAATGGGTCCTGCATGACAATTTGCAGAAATGGGCCTCCAAGTGGACCGCCGAGCTGAACGAACTCGGTGCACCACTGTACTTGCCGCAGAAGGACGACGTTGTTCTGCGGATCGAACGATTCACTGAGAAATATCCGGAAATCAGCGCGGTAACCGCGTACCAGCTGGACGGAACGGCACTGTTTTCCGTCGGCAATGATGAATCATACACAACAGACCGTGAACCGCTGCCGGACAGTGTTCTCGGGTCGCTAACCAGGCGCGCCGGCACCGATTCACCTTATCGGCTCGACGACAACTTTCCCGGGGAATTTTTTCAGATCCGCGGGCCTATATGGACCGAATCCATCCCCGATGATGGCCTGTTTGGATACGATCCCGATACGCCTGTAGACAGTGCTATCAATATCGTGGGGTTTGTCAGCCTTGAACTCGATTTCAGCTGGTATCACGACCAGCTGGTCCGTAACGTCTGGTTGGCGAGTCTGGCCCTGATTGCACTGTTGATCGTGTCCGGGCTGGTCGGTCGCTTTCTCCTCAAGCGGGCACTGGCGTCGTTATCCGGATTGCAGCAGCCGATCGCCGAACTGGCCAAGGGTAACCTGCACGTCAACTTCAAACCGGCCCCACATCGCGAAATCGCCGCAATCGTCGATACGCTTGAGACCACGACAGCCGCGTTGCGCGAGCGCGACGAAATGCTTTCAAAACTGGCGAATCATGATGCGCTGACTGGCCTGTTTAACCGGCATCGATTTGTCACCGAGTTAACGCAGGAAATCGATGCGGTTACTTACTCCGGCAGTCGCAGTGCGCTGTTTTTTATTGATCTCGACCAATTTAAGTACGTCAACGATACTTGCGGACACCCCGCCGGAGATCAGTTACTCAAGCTGGCTGCGAACCAACTCGAGAATTCCGCTCGCGAGGTAGATGTTGTGGCGAGATTCGGTGGTGACGAATTCGCAATACTCGCGCGGGATGTGTCGCGGCGACAGGCCAAGTCGCTAGCCAGTATCATTCTCAAGGATATGCGCCGCCTCACGCATATCGAAAGAGGCAATGTATTCCATCTGCAATGCAGTATCGGTATCGCAATGATCAGTTCGAACCGGTTTGGTCCACATGAGCTCGTCGCGCAGGCCGATATTGCCTGCCATGAAGCCAAGGCGCGTGGCCGCAATCGCCTCGAGTTCTACCGGGTTGCCGCTAAGGAATCGGAACAGATGGCCATGGACGTGGGCTGGATGCGCTTGATTCGCGAGGCGATCACCAACGACTCATTTGTCCTGCGATATCAGCCGATCGTACACATAGAGACCGGACAGACCACGCACCAGGAAGTACTGCTGAGGCTCAAAACGGAAGATGGGCGCCTGGTCGGTCCCGATGCGTTCCTGCCGGCAGCATCGAGATTCGGGCTTATGGCTGACCTGGACCGCTGGCTGGTAGCCCGCGCTATAGAAAGTCTGGCTCAGTACCGGGTCGATGATCCAACCCTGCGATTTGCCATCAATATCTCTGCCCATGCGTTCGAGAGTAAGGAGCTGGCAAACGAAGTTCGCGTATTGCTCGCAAAATACGATCTGCCCGCCGAACACATTATTTTTGAGATCACCGAACAGGGCGCGATGCGACATCTCGCGGATGTTGAATTTCAGATCGCCGAACTCAGGGAAATGGGCTGCGAATTCGCGATCGACGACTTCGGAACCGGCTACAGCTCCTTCAGTCATCTGAAACGATTGCCCGTAGATTACATAAAAATCGACGGTTCATTTATAGAGGATCTCGATCGCGACCCGGTCAATCAGACGATGGTTAGACTGATCGGTGAAATTGGCAAGGCCGCCGGCATGAAAACGATCGCCGAGTATGTTCAGAATGGCACGGCCCTGACGCTTCTGGCCAAGTTTGGGATTGATTATGCACAGGGCTACTTTATTGGGCGACCGTCGGAAACGCCGGTGAAGAAAACTGCGCCTATTCCACTCGAAGCCAAGCGGCGTCGGAAAGAGGCAGAAGCCAAAGCCCGATAACGTTGCTGTCCTTCCCCTGACCACAATATGATTTGCGACCTGGTCGGCGCTATCATTGTTGACCATCGGCCGATCCCCCCGTTGGCTGCAGAGGTCGCAAGGCATGGCCGCATCCGGGAAGGACATCAAAAAAAGTGCGCCGGGGATGCCCGATCACGTTGTCTGGTCGCTGCCGGCATCCTGGTACCGGGACCCGGAAATCTGGAACCGCGAGCGAAAACAGATCTTCGCCCGCGAGTGGCTCTGGATCGGCCGTGAAGATCAACTTCGTAAGTCAGGTGACTATGTCACGGCCAGTCCGGCCGGTTTTCCGGTCTTCGTCATCCGTCATGCTGACGGCTCTTTGCGAGGCTTCCACAATGTCTGTCGACACAGGGCCGCGAAGATCCTGCTTGATGACGCGGGTCATTGCGACGCACTGCGGTGTCCATATCACGCGTGGCTGTATGACTTCGATGGCCGGCTCAAAAATGCGCCCAACTTCGGCGAGACGCCGGATTTTCCGGGAACAAAGTTATCGCTTTGGCCCGTTCGGGTTGCGACCTGGCTGGGATTACTCTTCATCAACATGGACGAAGCCTCTCCCCCGCTCGAGCAATGCCTGGGTGCCATCAAGAGTCAGGTAGAAAAATACGCTCCGCCAGCGATGGTGTTCGATCGTGAGATCACAACCGAAGTGCCATGTAACTGGGAAAACTACGTGGATAACTACCAGGAGGGTTACCACATTCCTCAAATTCATCCGACACTGCGGCGCGATCTTGCCTGGCAGGACTATCGCATTATCAACACCAGGCACGGCAGCCTGCACGACGTTGAACCCAGAAAGGGATCAGGACAACCGGGAGTCTTTGGCTGGCAGTTTCCGAATTTTACGTTCAACTTTTATTTCAATGGCGTATCGTTTATGCGCATGGATCCGTTGCAACCCAATCGAATCCGACTCGTGTACAACCTGTTTCGTCCCGAAAATGTTGCTCGTGAGGATTTCGAAAAAGTTATTGATTACGGCCGGCGGGTGTCGGAGGAGGATCAGCAAATTACGGCGCTGATTCAGGAAAACCTTAATACCGGCGTCTATGATATCGGGCCGCTGAGCCCTCGTCATGAAAACGGTCTGTACCACTTCCACGAAATGGTGCGGGCAGCGCTGGGCAAGTGAATGATCCTGCCTGGCCTCGTCGCACTTAATTTTTTGTTATATGTGATTCTGTTGTTATGGAAGGAGACCGGGAATCAATCCTTCGACTGGCGGCACACTGCGGTCCGTACACTCAGCAACTGACCCGATGCAAACGATTGGACTCGGGCCCCGGGCGATCAGGTCTCGCATCTCGAGACGCTTCCTCATGATTCACGGCCAGCCTGTACATGGCTGCCAGGGCCGAAACGGATTTCTCAAACGGGTATTCCACGAACGCAGAGTCACGAGCTTTGGCGGCCATAGTCCGGCAGACCTCGAGATTCCGGCGCAGAAACAGAATGGCCTGGCCGATCGAATCCGGGTCGGCCGATGAAACAGAGAGCCCGGTAGACATGTCATCAATTACACTCAGGTTGCGGCCGCATACGACTACCGGTACCGCCATGGCTGCCATGGAATCGGTTAGTTGATTAAGCCGGCTGCGAGGCTTGAGAAAATGAATCGATGCAGTACAAACCGACCAGAACATGCTCGGGTCCGCTTTGTCGGTGACAATGTGAGTTCCTGCAACGACTTTTTCCGGCCACTGATGAAGCAGATTCGCGATCTCGCGGCATCGATCATTACGGTCAATCACCAGTAACTTGATGTCAGCATCGTCCGGTAACCAGTTATACGCAGCAAAAAGAAGATTGAGATTTCTCTTGCTGCTGCCCTCTGAAGATATGCCCAGAACAAACGTGTCAGGCTGACCTGCCCGCGCCCAGCATTTGAGTTCGGGACTGTCATACCACTCGGGGCGGATTCCTGACGGGATCAACCGGATCCGGTCGCAATGAAGCCCCGTCTGCCGTTTGAGGAGGTCGACGTGATGCTCCTCCCGCACCAGGACACGCGTAAAACCGGAATAACCGAAGCCGATGGCCGGTGGCCGGTACCAGGGTGAGGCGTTCCCACCAATGTATTCGCCAATCAGGCACAGGTCGCGCTGCCGGTTCCCGATCCGCGCTGCTATCCTGGCGGCCACCTGGCCGGTCGCGTGGACGATCCGGATCGCGGAACTCTCGACCAGTGTCTGAAGCTGCGCCCGCAAGCTCGCAGATTCTCGTCCATCGGGTCCAATAAATGTTTCACGGGCCTCCAGCCGGGAGAGTTGATATGGTGTTTGCTGCAGCGCCGCAATACGCACCTCGACGGATCGTTCCCGGAGAGCAGCGGCGGCGGCGACGAGTCGTCGGTCCAGATAAGGGATAATCCACAGTACGTTCAGTTGATCCACGATTCGGCCCTCTCCGGTTCCAAGGCCGGCTTCACAGTGAGACGACCGGGCACCCTATATCCTTCGGAGGCACCGGTATCCTGGTGAATAAACGCCCTAGCAGAGGAAGGATTACGGCCTCTCATGCGTCTAATTGATCAGATGGGAGGTGCCCGTGCCGACACCAGTACACGTAGATAAAGCGTTAGCCCAACGGATTCTTCGCGGCGACGAACAGGCATTTCGACGCCTGTTCGACGACTATTTCCCGAAGCTCTACCGGTTCGCAATGGCGCGACTTGGCGGTGACCAAAGCGCATCACGTGATGTCGTACAGGACACCTTTTGCAAGGCAATGGAGAAACTGGATACCTATCGGGGTGAGGCGGCGCTCTACACCTGGTTTTGTCAGATATGCCGCAACACGATCATCGATTTTTGCCGGGCCCGCAATCGCGACCTGCGGATGATGGTGCCGCTCGAAGAACGGACCGAGATCCGGGCGATGCTGGAAACGCTTGCCGGCCCCGTGACGTTGGAGCCGGAAATGGAAGCCTGGCGACGCGATCTCGCGAGGTTGGTGCAGGCGGCGCTGGATTACCTGCCGGCTCGTTATGGCGACGTGCTGGAGTGGAAGTATGTCGACGGTATGACCGTCAATGATATTGCACAGCGGCTGGAGATGAGTCCGAAAGCGGCAGAATCGTTATTGACACGAGCTCGTCAGGCTTTCCGAATGTCCATGATTTCTTTTGCAGACGTCAGCGATCCACTGGTTCGCCCGGCGTCAGGCTGATTACGGAAACAGACTATGGTCAACGAATCGCATCAGAATCCCAATACAGATACCGACGACGCAAGAATGATCGGCCAGATTATTCAGGCGGCCGGTCATCGTGAAGCGCCGCCGCGTGCCGACTATGAACAAGTGTTCACCGCGGCAGAAATCGCGTGGCGCGAGAAGACGGCATCGCGTCGTCGTCGCAAGCGTCTGTCAGCCCTTGTTGCTGGGTCGCTCGCCGCAGCCATCGCCATTGTTGCTGTCCTTTCGACGCAGACACCGACCCCGTCCGGAGACCCGGGCGTAATACTCCAGAAAGCGATCGGGACTGTCTCGGTAAGAACCGGCAGTAGCAACGCCTGGCGACTCGTCGCCGGCGACGGATCCGATATAACTATCGGCTCCCAGATCAGGACCAACGGCAACAGTTTTGCCGGGCTTGTGCTGGAAAACGGCTTGTCCCTCCGGATCAATCAGAACACGAATGTCGCCATAAGCTCGGTCAGGCAAATCACTCTGGCGTCCGGGTCAGTTTACGTCGATACGGGCAAGGCGGACGGAGCCTCGCATCAGATAGAAGTACTGACTCCGATTGGTACGGCCCGAGATCTGGGGACACAGTTCGAGGTCCGTTATCGAGATGATCAGCTCCGAATCCGTGTCCGGGAAGGACAGGTATTCGTTCGTCAGGACGAAACCGATTTCGAGAGTAATGCTGGCGAACAATTGGAGCTCGATGCAGACGGTGGCGTCGTTGTATCGCGGATTAGGCCCGATGATCCCGCCTGGAACTGGACCCAGCTCGTCGCTCCCTATCCCCAGATAAACGAACAACCGCTGACCGTGCTGCTCAACTGGGTAGCGCGTGAGACCGGTAAGCGAGTCAAATTCGAAGCGCCCGGGATCCGATTGAAAGTGTCGAATACGATTTTGCATGGCAGTGTGCGGAATCTACCGCCGCTGGAAGCACTTGACGTTATGCTGGCGACGACGGATATGGATTATATTCTGCTGGACAGCAGCGTAATCCTGATCCGATTACGTGACGAGGATGCACTTTCATCAGGCGGGATTTGAGTATCATAATGTTAAGAGAGGCTGGCGAACATCGGTTTTGACCATGCCAGGATTGGCGGCAAACCGATTTTATAGATGCCATGGGGATGCTCTTATGCCGGGGCCCGGCCGACAAAGTGTCATACACCAGACGGTAGTCGTGCTGCTGCTATTTGCAGCGAATGCGACCGCTCAGACCACGTTTACCGGCCTGACAATCGAAGAAACCATCGCGCTGCTCGAGTCGGGCGGCGAAACGATTCTTTACAGTACCGACCTCGTCAAACCCTGGATGCGCGTGCGGGCTGAGCCAGATCAGGCCGACAATGCGGAACAGGTACTTGACGAAGTACTTGCACCGTACGATCTGCGTGCCCGCCCGGGACCGGAGGGTACGATCATAATCGTACGCGGGTCCCAGTCGCCGTCACTGCAAACGGGGGGCATCCTCGGGATTGTCAAAGAGTCGCGAACCGGACAACGGGTTAGTGGGGCCGAAGTTACGCTGGATGGAAAGCCGGATTTCGCGACGACTTCCAATAGCGGCCATTTCAGTTTTTCCGACCTCCCGCCCGGATCGTATGTTGTAAAAATAAATGAAACAGAACACGCCTGGGTAAGCACTCACATGGCTGAAGTGGAGCCCGGGAAGACGACGGTGGCCCTGATCGATGTCGGTTCGTCCGCAGTCGTTGATCTCGGTTCCGTAGTTATCACCGCGAGCCAATACAGATTTGTTCGCAGCAGCTTGTCATCACACACGTACCTGCCCGCCACGGAACTCGAGAAACTGCCCGACATTGGTGATGACCCGATGCGCGCGGTGCATCGATTGCCTGGTACGGCAGCATCCGAGTACACAGCAAAATCAAACATTCGCGGCGGTGAGGTCGACGAGACTTTAGTACGTCTGGACGGCTTGCGTCTTTACAACGCTTTTCATCTCAAGGATTTTCAGAGCATCTTCAGCAGTATTGACCCTCGACTTGTCAGCGGTATGAACGTCTATACCGGCGGGTTTCCGGTCGAATATGGCGATCGAATGAGCGGTGTTATCGATATTACTTCTTTGCAGCCTGCGGATACCCGTCGCTTTGAAATATCGGCAAGCTTTTTCAATACGTCGGCTCTCGGCACAGGGACTTTTAACAACGGTAAAGGAGAGTGGCTTGCATCTCTGCGTCGCGGAAATCTCGATCTGATTATCGACAAGGCAAATCCGAATCTCGGCAAACCCCGGTATTTCGACGCCTACGGACGCTTCAAATATGACCTCACCGATACCCTGTCGATGTCTGCCAATGTTCTCGTGTTGCAGGACGATCTCGAAGTGGCCGACAGTGATCGGGAAGAAATTTCCGATACCGAGTACAACGACGAGTACTTCTGGCTCGGGCTGGAACACAGCCCCACACCTGATGTAAGGAGCCGCTGGCTCATCTCGCACACACGTCTGACGTCAGAACGAACGGGGATATCCAACCAGCCCGGGCTGAGCCAGGGAGTATTGAGCGACGAGCGAAGTTTTACGATCAATACGCTACAAACCGACTGGTCGTGGCAGTTGTCTGACAGATCGATGCTGAGTTTTGGCGGCGAGCTGCGGAACTATGACGGCCGGTATGATTACATGGACCAGGTCGATTTCGATTTGATTTTTGCTATTGCCGGCGCGTCCAGCGACACAACGAGAACCAGAAACCTGAGCGCCCGCCCGGACGGTGAACAATACAGCGCCTATGCAAATTTTCGCATTGAACCAACCAGCCGCCTCGTTGCAGATCTGGGCCTTCGATGGGACAAGCAAACGCTAACGGCAAATAACGAGGACGATCTTAGCCCACGCCTCAATCTCCTTTACTGGTTATCGGATCGCAGCCGGCTCAGGGCAAGCTGGGGGCAGTATTACCGGTCGCAGGGCATCCATGAACTCCAGATCAACGACGGCATTACGACATATTTTGCACCGCAAAGATCAATCCATACGATACTGGGTTTTGAGCACAGTTTCGATGCGGGCATCGATCTTCGTCTGGAGGTGTATGAGAAGAAGATCGACAAGGTTCGACCACGATACGAGAATTTTTTGAATCCGATTGTTGTACTACCGGAACTCAAACCCGATCGCATCGAAATCGATCCGGAGAGCGCCCGGGCCCGCGGCGTCGAAGTCTTGTTGACGAAACGAGACGACGGCCCCATCGGTTGGTGGTTCGGTTACACGTGGTCGTCTGTAGAAGACAGGGTCAACGGGATGGAGATACGCCGGAGCTGGGATCAGAAGAATGACATCAGCGCGGGCGTGACCTGGGACACCGAAAAGTGGACCATGAGTCTGGCGGCAACCCGGCACACCGGCTGGCCGACAACGGCAACAATGCTTGCCACGCTAACGCCGTTCCCGGTTGTTGCCACGGGCCCTCGCAATGACCTGAACGTTGACGACTACCGGACGATTGATGCCCGGGTGGAAAGGCGGTTCCCGATGGACAACAGTTCACTTTCTGTTTTCGCAACGGTCGCCAACGTATTCGGCCGCAACAACAAGTGCTGTGTTGACTATGATATCGAGGATGAGGGCGCTGGACTGGTCTACGACACCTCCGTTACGACCTATCTCGGTGTCATTCCGTCGCTGGGCTTTGTCTGGGAATTCTGAGCTCCCGGCACAGCTAAGAAAGAGCTGACATCTTGGTTGTCAGGTATCCGTCAGAATCCCTGCCGGGTCGGACGATCACTACCGCCTGCTGACGACAATTTCGGGACTATGAAGGTCACTGTACGGAAGCACAGGCGGTATCTTCCGTAAATGGACATGCCCGGCCATTATGCTAGAGTCTTTTCCGCTCTTACTCCTAAAGGCGCCGGAATTTGTTACTCCGGCACTTTTTTCAGGGTTAGGTAACCAGAGTTTCACCGTGACAGATCCCAACCCCGACATCCTGATCAGTGAACAAGACATTCAGCGGCGCGTAGATGAACTCGCTGCCCGGATCTCCGAGGATTACGCAGGAAAAGGCTCAGTAATTCTCGTTGGTGTACTGAAAGGAGCTTTCATTTTTCTCGCCGATCTGTCACGGCGTCTCACCATACCGAGGACGATCGAGTTTATCGCCCTGTCGAGTTACAAAAGAACGCATGAAACGCGTGGCGCGGTTCGTCTCGTCATGGACATGCGCGAGAGTATAGAAAACAAGCACGTGCTCATCGTCGAGGATATCGTTGATACAGGACATACATTGAATTACCTGATCGGAATGCTCAGGACACGTACACCGGCCTCGGTCAGAACTTGCGCCCTGCTCAGGAAAGCCGAACGCGTTGAGGTCGATTTGACCATTGATTACCTTGGCTTTGACATTCCCGACGCCTGGGTTGTCGGCTACGGGCTCGACTACGCCGAGCAGGATCGCACGCTGCCTTACATCGGCGTAATTGCGCCTAAGCCTGATAGCTAGTCATGGAGCACGGCAATGAGGGGCGTTCAGACTCGGAAGATCATAAATACAGATGCCGTTACGATGAGGCCTATTGCGACGGATAGAATCAGCAGGGCCGGAATATTTAACTGCGAATAGTCATCGCGCTCGAAGCTGCTGCTCACACCCGGAATACCCCACAAGTCACCGCTGCCGCGGCCGACAACCAGCTGTGCTTTCATACCCATTTCCGTGTGCTGCGGCATATCGCAATGGATCAGATAGGTCCTGTCATCGCTGGGAACGATGAACGTTCCGGTTTTGGATGCACCGCCCGCAGTCTCAATGTGAAACATGCCGGCGGGATAAAGATATTTAGGCAGTCCGTGAACCATCCACTGGTGGCGAACACGGTCCTTATTGATAAATGTGACCGTAATTCGACTGCAGGCCTCGACCCGGATCTCTCGTTGACTCATTCCATACATGTTTCCCGGGAACCCGGCCGCAAATTCCCGGCCCGCGGAGATCGTAAACTCATAATCGGGCCCGAGCTCGGGGCAATCGCGCGGCAGCTCGGTGGCGTTGCTGTTCATCACCATGCCCGTGGCATCCATTGTCATATCGTTATGCCCGTGGTGCGCCATAGGCATCTCGCCACGTTCTGCATCTTCTGATACCTGCGGGTATGCGTTCGATACCGCGACGCCACAGACGACAGCAAGCCATAGGGTCCGCCCGCGGATTTTATTCAACCGCGGCATCGCTAGCGCTCTGTGCGTCTGAACGTGCGCAGCGCGAGGAAAACGATCGCGCCCAGCGCAATCCCGAAGATGATAATCCGTAACAGCAACCACGGATCCCGCCCCGGTTCGGAGAACAGACCCGGTGCATAGCTTTCCCAGACGGGCACCGTTTTGCGGTAGTAGGCCTCAGTGAAAAACTGGTCCCAGGCGACGCCGGACGTCCTGGGCCAGCCGTTTTCTTCCAGGTAGTCCTCGTACACGATCGCGCTGATGTTGCCGCCGGGCCCGATGCCATCGTTGGTGACACCTTTGTTGCGGTGGTCGTGAAACAGCCACACACCGCTGCCGTAGGAGTGCAGGCCGTCGTCAGTAGTCACCAGGGCTAGATCGACTCGTTGTGCCGTAGCAATCCAGACGACGTCGCGGATTGGCCGCGTATTCTCCGGTATTTCCACGCCATCCCGATGCGTAACCGTTACTTTGTGACCATGCGTGTGCAGTGCGATGCCGTTGCTGCCGCCATTGACAACACGCAACTTGACCCGCTCGTCGGGTCGGACGACGACGAGTGAGTCGCGGAATGTATAGGGGAACGACCGCCCATTCAGGATAAAGAAATCGGCCGTTCCATCGGTCGCATCGTACCGACGGTGCATCGACTCGGTAATCAGGCGCGGGTCATTAAAACGCTGGATGCGGTTGTTGAGGTCGCTGTCGATGTCCTGGTAGTGCAGATCGTATTCCTGATCGTAGATCTCGGTGACCGCACGCGAAGGAACCCGCACCAGGCCGGCACCGATATTGAGCGTCTGCAACCAGTTATCGGGGCGGTTTTCTTCCACGACGAACAGCCCCTGCAATCCCATCATCACGTGCACATGAGGTTGCACGTGACAGTGATAAAAACTTGTCCCCGCCCGGCGTGGCTGCACTTCGTAAGTACGGGCACTGCCCGGCATCACGGGTACTTCACTGGTAATCGGGACGCCGTCGTTGCCGCCACCTTCGCTGTCACGAAATGTGTGATCGACGCCGTGAAGATGCACGGTGTGCGGCATGTAGTGGCTGTTTTCGAGTGTGATCTGTACCCGGTCTCCCTGTTCGATCCGTATCGCAGGTGACGGCAGACGCAGCATGGACCGCGCCTTTGACGACTCGAAATTTTCCGTGGCCATGCCGACGAGCTTTGGTGCAAAGGCCCAGAAACCGGGTGTTATTCCGGGCGCGATAGCGTATTGCATAGTGGGCTCTTCCGACTCGGGCGAGCTGCCGTTGAACTCCACGACCTCCAGACGTATATGGATTTCATCCGGATCGCCGTCACCATCGAGGTCACGGCCTTTTTCCACGGTGTCCGGCGTCAGACCGCTTGCCATCAGTGTCTGAGCGGACACGTTGTTGGTTCCGCGGACGAAAGCTGCAATGGCATGCGGGTTGTCAGCCACGCACGTGGGTGACCGGCGTATGGTGACGCCTTCGATGGTCTGCGACTGACGCCAGCCCGAAACATCCTGCGGACAGGCTGCCTCCAGCGCTTCAGATCCGGGTATTCCGGAAGCCGGCAAGGGACGATAGCTGCTGGCCCCGAACCATTCGGACAACTGCACACGGACTGCCCGTGGATACCATTGGGGTGGGAAAGCGACTAATGCTACGAGAATCGCCGCCAGCAAATACCAACGTGTTCGCAATTCGATCTCCGCTCCGGGTCACTTATTAAGAAACTTAGCGCGCCAACGGGCAATGGTACCGTTACTGACCAGGTACTGTATCTGGACGAGCAACACTAACACGATGAATAAGGGCAGATAGCCAAAACCAGTCGCGCCGACCTCGAACGGGAACACGGCATTGTAGCCCTTGCCCAGGGTCGGATGCCGGGTAGTGACGATGCCGATGTAAAATCCCGGCTCTGCAAATACATGCTCGACCATAAATACGTTGTCCGGGCGAATTACAGGCGGCTGATACAGCACGGTCCGGGTTTCGATGTCGTCGAATCCCTGAACATCTTCCCAGGTGGCGAACCGGCCGAGCTCGGTTGTGTCCCGGACAATTCGAAAGTCGACCGGCATTTCTTTCAGACTGCGGTGCAGATAATCGAGCACGAATACGGTTTCGCCCGCATCGGGCAGGTCCTCGCAATACTCCTCGTTACCCCTTTTCTCGGGCTGATAGACAGTAAAGTGGGCCTTCAAAAAGCCGATGTTGATGACACACTGGTCTTCTTCCAGGACAACACCGCCGTGTGCCGGAATCTCGGCGCTGAAACCGGAAAAGCACAACACCGCAAGCCA
>CAZJFQ010000049.1:0-6816 GCA_964545335.1 uncultured Gammaproteobacteria bacterium
AGCTTCACTCGGGGCGCACCCCCAGAGTACTTCCTCCATTCAGCCATAGCTTCACTCGGGGCGCACCCCCAGAGTACTTCCTCCATGCAGCCATAGCTTCACTCGGGGCGTACGAAGAGAAAATCATATGAAAAATGCGGCGCCTACGGCGCCCGGATTTCGGTTCACGGTTGACAGTTCATTGTTCGCGCTGAAGCGTCTTCCCGCTTCCCGCTTCCCGCTTGTTCGAGGCGCACTATGACGCGATCGCAGCTTCATAGAGCGTCTTGAACCTGTTTACGATCAGGCAAAACAAATCTGCGGTCATTTCAGCGTCATAGGCTGCAGAATGCGCCTGTGACTTGTCCCATTCGAGACCGGCCGCTTCTACGGCGCGCGCCAGTACGGTTTGTCCAACAGCCAATCCGCTCAGCGTGACCGTATCAAAACTGCTGAACGGATGAAACGGATTTCGCTTGATTCCGGTGCGAGCGACCGCTGCATTGACGAAGCTGAGATCAAAGAATGAATTGTGTCCGACCAGGATCGCGCGGCTGCAGCCGTATTCTTTCAGGGCCCGGCGTATCTCACGAAAGATGCGCTGCAGGGCGTCCTTTTCGGGTATCGCCGGGCGCAGCGGGTGATCGGGATCAATGCCGTTGATCTCCAAGGCTTTTGGGTCGATATGGGCACCTTCAAACGGCTGGACATGAAATCGAAACGTTTCACCGCGGCCGACGACGCCTGCGTCTGTCATATCGACGAAGACCGCGGCGATTTCAAGCAGAGCGTCAGCCGCGGCGCTGAATCCGCCGGTCTCAACGTCGACGACAACAGGCAGGAAGCCACGAAACCGGCGTGCCATCGCCGGTAAGCGGGGAGTTTGACTGGCTGCAGCTTGCTCGGACACTACCCCATATTCTCCGTCAGTCCTCACACTCGAGCATCCGCCAGTTCAGGGATTCCCCGGCGAACGGCGGCACCAGGTCAGCGTTTCCAAACGGGTACGCATCGGGTACTGTCCAGGATTCCCGCACCAGCGTTATCTTATCCTCATTCACCGGCAGGCCGTAGAACGTGGGGCCGTGATGACCTGCAAATGCTTCAAGTCGTTCCAGGGCTCCGGTCTGATCAAAAACCTCAGCATAAAGTTCCACTGCCGCAAAGGCGGAAAAGACTCCGGCGCACCCGCTGGCCGACTGCTTCGCATCTCTCGTATGTGGCGCGCTGTCGGTACCGAGAAAAAATCGATCGTTGCCGCTGGTAGCCGCGTCGATTAACGCCATCCGATGTTCGGCCCGTTTCAGAATCGGCAGACAGTAAAGATGCGGTCGGATGTTTCCACGCAGCATGTCGTTCCTGTCGAACAACAGGTGATGCGCAGTAATCGTCGCCGCGACGCCATCTCTGGTTTCGCGTACGAAATCGACCGCCGCTCGGCTCGTTACGTGCTCGAAAACAACCTTCAGACCGGCAAACCTTTCAACCAGCGGTTCCAGTATCTGATCAATAAAAACCGCTTCGCGATCGAAAATATCGACCCCCGGTTCGGTAACCTCTCCGTGCACCAGCAACGGAAGACCGACGTCGATCATTTTCTCCAGCGCGGGGTAGGTCTTGTCTATCGCTGTTACCCCACAGTCGGAATTGGTCGTGGCTCCGGCGGGGTAGAGTTTGATCGCGTATACGTGATCGCTTGCGTGTGCTTCGGCAATATCGTCCGGGGTCGTGTTGTCGGTCATGTACAGCGTCATCAGCGGGTCGAAACCCGAACCGGCCGGAGTGACGCTCAGGATCCGATCGCGATAAGCCTGCGCCTGTGCTGTAGAAATGACCGGCGGGTCGAGGTTTGGCATTACAATAGCCCGGCCGAACTGACGGGCTGTAAACCCGACAACGGATCTCATTTCCGGGCCGTCGCGCAAGTGCAGGTGCCAGTCGTCCGGACGCGTAATTGTCAGTCGATTCATAGGCTTGAAGAATTCTTGACCTTAAAAAAACAAACCCCGATGATATCGGGGCTCGACGTATCAGATAGCATAATCATGATCTGAAAACAGCTTCTGATCGTAGCAGGAGCATCATTCAAATTCATCACCGCCGACCCGCCGCATCCGCCGACCCGGGCGAGTCGCTCGCAAACCGGGGTTGTTTAATGCCTGACATCGCCAGATTCCAAGACATCGATCCGACGGAGACCAGGGAGTGGCTGGAATCAATCGAATCGGTACTGCAGGTTCACGGTACCGACAGGGCTCATTTTCTCATCGAGCAGTTGATCGATCACGCCCGCCGTTCGGGCGCGTATTTGCCGTACAAGCCCAACACGGCCTATCTCAATACCATTACCGTGGGAGCGCAGGCTCCATATCCCGGCGATCGCGCAATAGAAAAACGCATCGAGGCGATAATCCGCTGGAATGCAATGGCGATGGTTGTGCATGCGAATCGGATCAGCGCTGAGTATGGCGGGCACATTGCCAGTTATGCATCGTCGGCCACGCTGTACGAGATCGGATTCAACCATTTCTGGCGGGCGCCATCGGACACTCACCCCGGCGACATGATCTATTTCCAGGGACATTCCTCGCCCGGTATTTACGCCCGGGCCTTTCTGGAAGGACGCCTGACCGAGGAGAACCTGATGCATTTCCGGCAGGAAGTTGCGGGCCCCGGGCTGTCGTCCTATCCGCACCCCTGGCTGATGCCGGATTTCTGGCAGTTTCCCACTGTTTCGATGGGCCTGGGAGCGATGATGGCAATTTTTCAGGCGCGTTTCTGTCGATACCTTGAGCACCGCGGCATTGTCGAACCCAGCGACCGAAAGATCTGGGCGTTTCTGGGCGACGGAGAGATGGACGAGCCGGAATCGATGGGCGCCCTGACCATGCCGGTGCGGGAACGACTCGATAATCTCGTCTTTGTCATCAACTGCAATTTACAACGTCTCGATGGCCCGGTACGCGGCAATGGCAAGATCATTCAGGAACTCGAAGCCGCGTTTCTTGGCGCTGGCTGGAATGTAATCAAAGTTTTGTGGGGTTCGAGGTGGGATCCGTTACTGGCCAACGATACCCACGGCCTGCTGCGCCAGCGCATGGAGGAATGTGTCGACGGCGAGTATCAAAACTTCAAAGCCAAGGGCGGTGCGTATACGAGGGAGCACTTTTTTGGCCGCTATCCCGAGCTTGAGGCGATGGTTGCCAATATGTCGGATGACGATGTGTGGCGATTGAATCGTGGCGGGCACGATGCTTTCAAGGTTTATGCTGCCTATGCGGAAGCCATCGCCCACAACGGGCAACCGACGGTAATCCTGGCCAAGACCGTGAAAGGGTTCGGTATGGGCGCGGCCGGCGAAGGTCAAATGACCACGCATCAGCAGAAAAAATTCGATGTAGACGCCGTAAGAGCGTTTCGCGACCGGTTCAATATTCCGGTTGCGGACAGCGAGATAGAGGCTGTGCCCTATTACCTCCCGTCTGACGACAGCGAAGAAATTCGCTATCTGAAGGACCGGCGGTCCCGGCTGGGCGGCTCCCTGCCGTCGCGGCAGACTCAGGTACCGGCGTTGAAAGTGCCGCCATTGGAAGCATTCAAGACACAGCTCGAAGGTACCGGCGAGCGGGAAATCTCCACCACAATGGCGTTTGTCAGAATCCTTGCAACACTGATGCGCGACAAGGAATTCGGCCGGCACGTGGTGCCGATCGTTCCCGATGAAGCCCGCACTTTCGGTATGGAGGGTCTGTTTCGCCAGGTTGGTATTTATTCATCAGTGGGGCAACTCTATACGCCGCAGGATGCCGATCAGCTTTCTTACTATCGTGAAGACAAAGAAGGCCAGATTCTCGAGGAGGGTATCAACGAGGCGGGGTCGTTTTGTTCGTGGATCGCCGCGGCGACGGCCTATGCGAACTACGGCCTCAACATGGTGCCTTTCTATATCTTCTACTCGATGTTTGGTTTTCAGCGCATTGGTGATTTTGCGTGGGCTGCCGGCGATATGCAGGCACGTGGTTTTTTGATCGGCGGCACGTCGGGGCGCACCACGATGGCCGGAGAGGGCCTGCAACATCAGGACGGACACAGTCACCTCGCTGCATCGACCATTCCTAACTGTGTCGCCTATGATCCAACCTTCGCCTATGAGCTTGCCGTGATCATACGTGACGGCCTCCGACGGATGTACGAAGAGCAGGAGAGCATTTTCTATTACATCACCTGCATGAATGAAAACTATCCGCACCCGCCGCTGCCGGATGGGGTCGAGGCGGGCATCCTTCGTGGCATGTATCAGTTAAGTAGCGGCCCGAAAGGGGACAAGCGTGTGCAGTTGCTGGGCTCCGGGACCATCCTGCGCGAGGTCATTGCGGCCGCTGCCTTGTTGCAGGATGAATTCGATGTCGCGGCGGACGTCTGGAGCGTAACCAGTTTCAACGAGCTGAGACGGGAGGGGCTGACAACCGATCGCTG
The DNA here is from genome assembly GCA_964545335.1 of uncultured Gammaproteobacteria bacterium. Classification (GTDB taxonomy): domain Bacteria; phylum Pseudomonadota; class Gammaproteobacteria; order Steroidobacterales; family CAZJFQ01; genus CAZJFQ01. The sequence goes on from CAZJFQ010000049.1 coordinate 4,456, forward strand.
GAACCGTCTCAATTCTGCAAAAGATAAGCACCGTTGCTTCGTGGAACAAAGTCTGGCTGATATACGGGGTCCGTTTGTTGCGGCCAGCGATTATATGAAGATCGTGCCCGATCAGATTCGGCCCTGGATACCCGGCAGGTACGTTGTGCTGGGCACTGACGGATTTGGTCGCAGTGACAGCCGGGCGCAACTTAGAAAGTTCTTCGAGGTCGATCGATATCACATTGCCGTGGCCGCGCTCAATGCATTGGCGGCGGAAGATTTGATTGACAGCAAGACGATCAGCAAAGCGCTGAAAAAATTCGGGATCAGCGGGGACAAACCGGATCCGGTAACCGTATAGAGCGCGGACGCCAGAATAACCTGTGGCAAATCAACAAGAAATCAGCGTGCCGGACATTGGAGACTTCTCCGATGTCGACGTCATTGAGGTTTTGGTCAAAGAGGGGGATCACGTTGCCGTTGAGGACGCCTTGATCACATTGGAAACCGACAAAGCCGCGATGGATGTGCCGGCGTCCGCTGCCGGCGTGGTAGTAAAGTTGCATGTCAGTGCGGGGGACAAGGTTTCCCAGGGCGATCCTATACTGACACTTGAGACCGGAGTCGAAACCAGGCCGGACGCCGCGGCGACGACTGTCGGAGACAAACCAGAACCAGAGCCTGCGGCCGATAGGCAGCGCGTGAATGTGGTAGTGCCGGATATCGGCGATTTCGGTGACGTCGAAATCATTGAGGTAATCGTCAAAGCAGGCGACCCGGTTGCAACAGATGATCCGCTCATCACGCTGGAAAGCGACAAGGCTGCGATGGACGTCCCGGCGCCGGGCAGCGGTACCGTAGAATCCGTCGCCGTTGCCGTCGGCGATCGTGTTTCCGAAGGCGACCCGATCCTGGTCCTGCTCTCTGATGCCGGTGGTGAACCCGCAGCCGCTAAGCCACTACCCGCAGCATCGCTACCGCCTGAGTCGCCGGCGACAGACACCGGGCCTACTGTCACCAAAAAGATTGCTGCTCCCGGCCGTTTGCCGCCGATAGACGAAACGACCTTTGCGTCAGCCCACGCCAGCCCGGCCGTGCGAATGTTTGCCCGCGAACTCGGTGTCGACCTCGCCAGTGTTACAGGGACCGGGGACAAGCGACGGGTGACAAAGGACGACGTCAAGGCGTACGTAAAGTTGGTGCTTACCGGAGCTGCGCCGCACCCGGCTGGCGGAGCCGGCTTGCCTTCGATTCCCGAGGTCGACTTTGCCCGTTTTGGTGAGATAGAAAGCAAGCCCCTGACCCGAATTCAGAAGATAGCCGGGCCACGACTGCAGGCAAGCTGGGTCAATCTGCCCCATGTTACGCAGCACGACGAGGCCGATATAACGGAGCTCGAAGCGCGCCGGAAGTTGCTCAAAGTCCGGGCCGCTGAGCAGAACATAAAACTCACTCCGCTCGCGTTTGTTATCAAAGCCTGTGTCATTGCGCTCGGTGAGTTTCCACAAGTTAACTCGTCTCTTGACCCTGACGGCGAGCATTTGATCTTGAAAAAATATTTCCATATCGGTTTCGCGGTCGATACCGAGGACGGTCTGGTCGTTCCGGTCCTGAAAAATGCGGATAAAAAAAACCTGTTCGAGATCGCGGCGGGTCTTGCTGAACTCAGCGGGCGCGCCCGCGAAGGCAAGCTGAAGGCCAATGACATTCAGGGTGGGAGCTTTACGGTATCGAGTCTTGGCAGCATCGGCGGAACGTTTTTCACACCGATCATCAACGCGCCGGAAGTGGCTATCCTGGGCGTTTCGCGATCCCGAGCGCAACCTGTATTTATCGACGGCAAGTTTAAAGCCCGGATGATGCTGCCGTTGTCGCTGTCCTATGATCATCGCGTCATCGATGGCGCCCAGGCCGTTCGATTCACCAGCTTTCTGAGCCGGACGCTCAGCGCTGTCGATCAGCTGACCGGGGGCCTCGAATGAGCGATGTCGTCGACGTGCGCGTCCCCGACATCGGCGACTTCAAGGACGTGGAAATCGTCGATGTGCTGGTTAGTGTCGGCGATACCGTCAAGCCCGAAGATCCACTGCTCACCCTCGAAACCGACAAAGCCGCGATGGATGTTCCGTCGCCGGTAGCGGGTCGTATTGAGGCGCTCAACATCAAGACCGGGGACCGAGTATCGGCAGGCGATGTGATTCTCAGCGTTGCGGCCGACGCCCAACCAGCCGCAGAAGGTGATCAGGAACGGCCCGCAGTGCCCGCGGCAACGACGGTCGACTCCGGCGAGGAGGGTGATGCCGATATCGAAACCAGGCTGGTCGTACTCGGAGCCGGTGTCGGCGGCTATACGGCCGCATTCCGGGCCGCGGATCTCGG
>CAZJFQ010000049.1:6916-13309 GCA_964545335.1 uncultured Gammaproteobacteria bacterium
AGGTGTACGGCCGGGTCCTGATCGCTGTCGGGCGCCGCGCGAACGGTGACAGGATTGGTGCGGATCGCGCCGGCGTGACGGTCAGTGAACAGAACCTGATTGCGGTCGACAAGCATATGCGTACCAATGTTCCGCATATCTTTGCCATTGGTGACATCGTTGGGGAACCCATGCTGGCGCACAAAGCGACACACGAGGGCAAAGTCGCGGCGGAGGTTGCCGCCGGCCAGAAGCGCGCATTTGATGCGCGCGTAATACCGTCGGTAGCCTATACCGATCCGGAAATAGCATGGGTTGGCGTAACCGAGGAACAGGCCAAGGCGGAAGGCCGGGCCTACGGCAAGGGTGTATTTCCGTGGCTGGCCAGTGGCCGGTCACTGGCTCTGAACCGTGACGAAGGCGTTACCAAGCTTCTGTTTGATGCAGCGACTCACCGCGTGATCGGCGCCGGAATCACCGGGACCAACGCCGGCGATTTGATCTCCGAGGTTGCGCTGGCGATCGAAATGGGCTGTGAAGCGGCTGATATCGGGCTCACCGTTCATCCCCACCCGACGCTGTCTGAGACCGTCGCTTTTGCGGCCGAAGCATTCGACGGCACCCTCACAGACCTGTATCTGCCGCGGAAATAAACCCTTCATTGGACGCTTCCATATCAATGACCCGGTCAATGGGCGCACCGACGAGGTCGAGCCCCGGTCCCGGTAGCTTCTGCTTTTTAGCTTGTCTAAACTAGGACAAAACCAGAAGGGGCCTGCCCGAGTTTGGACCACACTCCGGGCCACGAGCCGAAACAGGATGACCCTCCGACTGCCGTGAACAGTAAGCCGAAATCCAGCCTGGTCTGCGTTATCGGCCGGCGGTTCGCCATATAAACGCCGGTCGGTCACTACTGACAGAGCCGTACTCGTAATCAAACGAAACTGGAGTCAATCATGAGGGAAGTGGGATCAAACGGCAGGTCGTTTCGACGTCTGCCGATGCTCGCTGTATCAGTTTTCGCTGTCTTGTTTGGCGGCGCACTGGCGACGGGGTTCGCCGCTGATGTCGATAACGTCATGTCAGCCAGCCAGGACAAGACTCGTCTGTCACAGGCGTCACAGCAACGCATCAACAATATCAATGACGAGATCCAGAAACGCCTGGCCGACTTCCGAGCCGTCGTCAAAGAGAATGACGGTCTCAGGGTCTACAACCGCCAGATGGAGAAACAGATTTCGAATCAACAAAACGAGATGCAGGAACTTGACGAATCCATTGACAACGTCACGGTCATAGAGCGACAGATCACACCGCTGATGTTGCGAATGATCGAGGCGCTGGATCAGTTTGTTGATCTGGATGTACCGTTTCTGGAGGATGAGCGCATGGGTCGTGTCGCGAGTCTGATCGAGTTGATGGATGTCTCAGATGTCGCGGTGTCGGAAAAATTCCGCAGCGTAATGGAGGCGTACCAGACAGAAAACGACTACGGCCGCACGATTGAGGCCTACAAAGGTGAACTGGAAATTGAAAGCGAACTTCGCGACGTGGAATTTCTCCGCATCGGGCGGGTAGGCCTCTATTACCAGACGATGGACGGCGAGTTTTCCGGCACCTGGAATCAGGCCAGCGGGCGATTCGAATCCCTGGATAGCAAGTATCGAAGCCAGATCCTGCAGGGTCTTAGGATCGCCAAAAAACAGGCGGCTCCGGACCTGCTCACGCTCCCGATCCCCGCACCGGAGGCAGCGCAATGAAACAGATCCGTATTGGTGCACTCGCGGCCCTGATGGTCGCGCTCGGGGCTCCGGCTAACGCACAGCAGAGCGAGCAGGCAACGACACTGGATGAGCTGTTGCAGCGTGTGGAGCAGGGGCGCATCTCAGAAACCCGCGAAAACCGCCAGCGTGAAAACCAATTCCGCCAGCAACAGGCTGAGCAGGAGCGACTGCTTGCCGAAGCCCGCGCGGAACAACGGCGCCTGGAGCAACGCAGCGATCAGCTGGAGACGACGTTTGAAGAAAATGAAGTACGCATCGCTGATCTGACCGAAACGCTGACGCGCCGGCTGGGTTCGCTCAAGGAACTTTTCGGCGTGCTGCAGCAAAGCTCGGGTGACGCGACCGGACTTTTCAAGGCGTCCCTCATATCATCACAGTATCCGGGCCGGGATGAAGAAATGACCGCGCTGGCCAAAAAGGCTGGCACCAGCACGACACTGCCGTCCATCGCCGAAATCGAAGGACTCTGGTCGGCACTGCTGCGCGAAATGACCGAATCGGGCAAGGTAGTGCGTTATCGCGCACCGGTCGTGTCCACGGACGGCACCGAAGAAACGATGGAGGTGATTCGGGTCGGTTCGTTCAATGCCATCATTGACGGCAAGTACCTGCGATGGGAAGACGACCCGCCACAGCTCGAGGAGCTGCAGCGCCAGCCGGTCGGCCGGCATCGGTCGACGACATCGGACGTCGCCGACGCCGAGGAAGGTTTTGTCGCCTTCAGTCTGGATCCTTCCATGGGGCAGATATTGTCACTGCTGGTGCAAAGCCCGAGTTTTGTTGAGCGTATTCAGCAGGGCGCCGAGGTTGGCTACATCATTATTGCACTGGGCATATTTGCTCTCCTGTTGGCATTTGAGCGTCTTTTTGTCCTCAGTGGTATCGGTCGCAGAGTGAACGCACAGGTCGGAAATCCCGTTCCGGATCCCGGCAATCCATTAGGGCGCGTTATGAGTGCCTACGAGGCGCACAAGAACGACGATATGGAGACCATCGAGCTGAAACTGGGCGAGGCTATTCTCAAGGAAACGCCGAAGCTCCAGCGGTTCCTGACCCTGCTCAAGATCATCGCGGTCGTCGCACCCCTGCTTGGACTGCTGGGCACGGTTACGGGCATGATCCAGACATTCCAGGCCATCACCCTGTTTGGTACCGGTGATCCCAAGATCATGGCCGGTGGCATTTCGCAGGCCCTGATCACTACGGTGCTGGGTCTGACCGTGGCCATTCCGACCGTTCTGTTGCACACCATCGTCAGTAGCCGCAGCAAGTCCGTGTCTCAGATTCTCGAGCAGGAAGCGGTCGGTATTATCGCCGAGCACTCTGAAAAGGGCGGTGGCCGTGCAGGCACTGTTTAACGCCTACGAACTGGTCCAGATCTTCCTGGAGCGTGGCGGCACCGTCGTGGTGGTGATTATGTGGGTCACTTTTGCCATGTGGCTGCTTATCTTTGAGCGGGTCTGGTATTACCGTACGGCTCATAAGCAGGAAGTGGGGGAACTCATTGATCGCTGGAAGGCTCGAACAGATAAGACCTCCTGGCGGGCCGAGGGGATCCGCCAGGCGATGATCTCGCGGGTGGCGGGGCATTTGAATCACTCCCTGCCGGTTATCAAGAGCCTGGTCGGGCTTTGCCCTCTGCTTGGACTGATGGGGACCGTGACCGGCATGATCGAGGTCTTCGACTCGATGGCCTTTTTTGGCAGCGGCAATGCGCGTGCAATGGCCTCCGGTGTCTCGAAGGCGACCATTCCGACCATGGCAGGAATGGTTGTGGCGTTGTCCGGGGTTTTTGCGGTGACCTATCTCAATCGTGAGTCCTCGAACCAGGCCACGCTTTTCGAAGAACAATTGACGAGGGAGTGACGAGACTATGCGATCCCCGATAGCGAGACCATCGCTCGACGAAGAAGAGAGCGAAATCAATCTGACACCGATGCTCGACATCGTGTTTATCATGTTGATTTTCTTTATCGTGACCGCCTCTTTCATCAAGGAATCCGGTATTGAAGTCAACCGGCCGGATGCCGAAACCGCACGCAAGCAACAGCGAGCGAACATCCTGATCGCGATCAGCGATGAAAACGAGATCTGGATCAATCGTCGCCGAGTCGAACTGGGTTCCGTCGGTGCCAACGTGGAGCGCCTGCATGCCGAGAACCCACAGGGATCCGTAGTCATTCAGGCTGATAAGAAGTCGACAACGGAGATACTGATTGCCGTGATGGATGCTGTGCGAGGCGTTGGAATAACCAATATTTCGATTGCGGCGCAGGAGATCTGACGAGAGGAGACCTGACGAAATGATTGCGACAACGGCTGCCCGATACGGTCAGGCCACGGGACTTGCTGCTCTTGTCACGTTTGGCTTGTTTTTTCTCATGCCAAAACTGATCGAGACCGGTCGCGGTGCTCTGACGGACGACATCGGGTCTTTCAATATCGATTTTGTGCGGGCGCCAAAACAGGAAGAAATAACAAAGAAGGACCGCAAGCCGCCGCGGCCTCCGAAAGCGCAGGATGAGCCGCCGAAACCCAATCTACCCCGCCGTGACTATCTCAATCCGGGTGGCGACAACTTGAACGTCACTGGTTTCGCCATCGATGCGAACCTGGATCTGAGCTCGAACCTTGGATTCGGTGGCGTGACTGACGGCGATTACCTGCCGATCGTCAAGGTTGCTCCCATGTATCCTCGACGAGCACAATCCCGCGGCATCGAGGGCTACGTCATTGTGGAATTTACCGTGACAGCGGCCGGGACCGTGGAAAATCCGGTCATTGTAGAAGCCGTGCCTCCCGGTATCTTTGACCGGGCGGCACTACAGGCGGTGCTCAAGTTCAAATACAAACCGAAAGTCATTGACGGCAGACCGGTTCCAGTTGGCGGCGTGCGCAACAAGCTGACTTTCATTCTCGAGGACTGACGAATGGAATTCGCGCCTAGAAACACATTCAGAAACTTCGGTCTTGTAGCTGCAGTTGTCCTGTTGTCAGCGGGCGTTGCAGCAACTACGGCGCTGGCCCAGTCCAATAGGAGCGAACAATCGGCGACGGAGCAGAAAACCCGGAAGACACCGGCGATGCGCGAGTCGGTCTACAACAAGTTTGCGCAAGCTCAGGAAGCCATCGAGGTGGATGACGAGGCTGAGGCGATAAAGGTATTGGGCCAGGTGCAAAACATGAAGAATCTCAACGGGTATGAGATTGCCATGATGTGGAACACCTACGCCTATATCTATTTTTCGCAGGAAAAATATGCCGAGGCTATTGACGCTTACAAAAATGTTTTGGCGCAGCCTGAGTTACCGTACAGTCTCGAGTACAACACGATTTACAGCCTTGCTCAGCTCCATTTTGTCAGCGAAGACTATCGAACGGCGATTCAATACCTGAGTCAGTGGATGCAGGTGGCGGACAATCCCGGTCCGGATGCCTACATCATCATGGGTCAGGCTTATTACGCGCTTGAGGATTATCGCGACGGCCTGCCGTACGTGGAACGGGGCGTATCGCTGTCGAAAGAACGTGGCCTGCCCGTCAGGGAAAATTGGTATCTGCTGCTCAGGGCGATGTACTGGGAGTTGGACGACATGCCGAAAGTACGGGATGTTCTGATCGAGTTGCTGGCGCTATGGCCGAAGCAGGAATACTGGACACAGCTTGCCGCCATCTATGGGGAAATGGAGGAGGAGAAGAAGCAGCTGGCCGCCTACGAGGCTGCGTACCTCCAGGGCGGGTTTACCCGCGGCTCGCAACTCCGCACGCTGGCAAACCTGTATCTTTATCACGATGTTCCGTATCGCGGTGCCGTGATCCTGGAAAAGGGTATTCGCGACGGCAAGATCGAAGCGACGTCCAGTAACCTGCGGACGCTGGCGCAAGCCTGGTCGGACGCCAAGGAAATGGACAAAGCGATTCCGGCCCTCGAGCGTGCGGCGCGTGTTGCAGATGACGGTGACCTCTACGCCGAACTGGCTAACATCCTGCTCGACCGGGAAGAATGGGAAGCCGCGGAAAGCGCCGCTCAGAAAGCACTGAACAAAGGTAAGCTGAACCGGCCGGACCTGCCCCACGTGGCTCGCGGTATGGCCCTGTTCAACATGAAGCGATACAACGAAGCGATCGCCGCCTTCCGGCGGGCGCGGCGGTACGATGAAAGCAAACGCATAGCTGCACAATGGATTCGCTATGTCGGCATCGAGAGGGACCGGCAGGCCGCGCTTGCAGCAGCGTTGCAGTAAGCTCTGTTCGCATAGGCCCTAGGCTCTAGGTAGTCGAAGTCGAATTGGTCAATCGATACTGACTTGTCTGATGGACCTAGCGCCTAAAGCCCAAAGCCTTAACTTATAAAACAAGGCCCGGCACGTGCCGGGCCTTGCTGTTCTAGCTCCTAGTGCCTTTAGCCTAGGGCCTTTTATTAACGCTCCAGGCTGTATGTTAAGCGGACGTAGTAGAAACCGCCGTTGTAGCCAAAAGGAGTTGTCCGGCGGTTGAACGGGAAAATCCCGCCAAAGTTATTGGCCGCGATGTTCTCGTCCGGCTCCTCATCGAAAATATTGTTGCCGCCGACATGCAGGTCCAACCCGTTCCCGAAGTTGTACCCCAGGTCGAGATCGACCAGCGTTGC
>CAZJFQ010000049.1:13409-16211 GCA_964545335.1 uncultured Gammaproteobacteria bacterium
TCGATGGCATTGGAGAAGAACTGTGCTGCATTGACACCCGCGAACGGGGCGAGCAGGTCGCGGATCGGGCAGAAGCCCGGCGTTCCTGGCGCTGCACCGGACATGCACGGGTTGCCCATGGCATCTGTACCCTCGGCCGTGAAGCGACCGGAAACGACGATGCGATCGTCGATGTCGATGCGATAAGCATCGACCGAAACGTTCCACTGGTCATTGGGCAGCCAGGTAAAGCCGAGACCGATATTGGTCGATGTCTCTTCCTCGAGTTCCGCCCCCTGGAATCCCTGCCGGACCACGCTGCTTTGGTTATTAAACGTTCCGACTTCCACGGGCACATTGGGCACGCCCCCAACCGTCACGAACTGGGTGCTCGTGTTGTTGAACCACTGCTGGTGCAGCGACGGGGCGCGGAAACCGGTGCTGAGCGAGCCTCTCAACGCGAAAGCCGGGCTGAAATCGTAGCGGCCGGTAAGCTTGCCGTTGATGGTGCTGCCGAAGTCGCTGTAATCCTCGAGTCGCAAGGCAAAGCCGAACAGGAAGTTGTCGGTCAGCATGGTTTCGATTTCGCCATAGATACCAATCGCGTCACGACGCTCGTCGACCTCGTTGGATGGCCGGAAGCCGGGAAATACCTGGATGCCGGCTGCAGCTGTGCCGCCGAACTGGTGGCAAAACGGATCACCGGCCAGATTTGGGGTCCCCTGCAGCGCACACGGCGCAGGCACGGTCGAGGTATCGTCGTCATCGTTGGCGCCATTGGCCCACGACGCGAACTCGCCGGCATTGATCTCGTAATGATCGTTGCGGTACTCGAGACCAAAGGAAACGTCCACTGTGTCGTGCCAGCCCCAGTCCATGGTCCGGATCAGGTCCCAGTTGGCGGTGATCTGTCCGAAGGTCAGCTCGCCGGCATTAGCCACAGTCGGGCTGGCCCCACCGAGTGTCACATTGTTCGAATTCTCGATGATGAACTCGAAGGTGTTTTCGCCAAGAGTCAGGCTCGTATCCGATTGCCACTCCCCCATCATCGTCCGAAAGCCGGCAGACCACGAAATGTCGTCGACATTGGTCGTAATCAGCGGCAGGAAGCCGTTGGGGTTGATCGAGAGCACCGTACGGGCATCTTCGGCTCGGCGATAGAATCCGCCCGATTCACCTTCGCGTTGTGCGTAACCGCCGAAGAAATAGAACTCCGAGTCACCATCGCCCCTCGGGATGGCCGAGTTGAGACAGAAGTACAGGTTCTCTGAATCGGGGTCGCCGTAGCGGTGGTTCAGCCGGTTGAACGATGCTTCAAGAGGATCGTTTGTGCAGGGCGTAAATAAGAACAACCCAGCACCCGGGTCCATATTCTGTGGCGCCCCGGGATCGCAGTAGGGATCACCGTCAATACTTGACGGGTCCAGGACGTCCCTCATCAGGAGCGGATCGAACACCGTTGGTACGGAGCGCTGCAGGTCTGCATCGTTCAGTACCTGCTCAAGGAAGTTGTACTGTTGCCGCTGGTCCGGACCCGCGCGGTTTGTGTTCTCGCGATCCCGGTATTCGAGGGTCAGGTTGACGAAGCCGTCGGCACCGATGGCAAAACCGCCGTTGACGCTGGCCTGCACCTGGCTGCCATCGCCTTCAAAGGTCTCACCGGTGTACGCGAGGAAATCCCAGGAGTCGGTCTGGTCCTTCAGGATGATATTGATAACGCCCGCAATCGCATCGGAACCGTATTGGGCCGACGCGCCGTCACGCATGATTTCGATGCGCGAAATCGCAGTCGGCGGGATGGCGTTCAGATCTGCGCCGGCGGTACCGCGGCCGATCGAACCATTGACATGCATCAGTGCACTGTTGTGGCGACGTTTGCCGTTTACCAGCACCAGCGTCTGATCCGGCCCCAGACCACGGAGGGTGGCCGGCCGCACGATATCCGTGCCGTCACTGATGGTGGATGTTGAGAAGTTGAAAGACGGGGCAAGCATCTGCAGAAGACGCGCAGTCTCCGTGATGCCCGTCTGCATAATCTCCTCGCTGCTGATAATGTCGACCGGCACAGACGTTTCTGTTACCGATCTCTGCGTCAGGCTGCGCGTGCCGATGGTTACGATCTCATCGATCGGACGCAGATCCTCCTGCGCCAGAGCGACCCGCATACTCAGCGGGCCTAAGGTTGCAGCGATCGCAAGCACACCTGAGGAGAGATACGCAAACAGCCGGCCGGTCTTCCTGATGGTCCCTGTGGGTAATTCCGTCATGGCAAGCTCCTTTTTTCTTACTTGGTATTGTCTCGAGACAGCGGTGTGCCGATGACACACTGCATTAATTTCTATGATAGTCGAGCAGCGCAATAATACCACCGGACTGCACTACCTGTGGCCCCGTGTGAGTCACGATCACACTGGAATCAGGCGGCGATCGGGCGCGTTTTTTCGGTCACGTAGGGATACAACTGATCCAAAGGTATCGATTTTCCGTCCTCCATTACGACCCGGCAGTGGTAACGGCGCAGCAGGCGCGGCTCACGGACGCCACAGGAATGAGCAATCACGCCGATTTCATGATTCATATGTTCGGCGTAGTGACGTACCCGCTGTGCCTTGTCAACCGGATCCAGGCCGCGTTGCAACTTCGGATCATGCGTGGTTACTCCCGTCGGGCAGGTGTTCTTATTACATTGCAGGGCCTGGATGCAGCCGAGCGCAAACATGAAACCCCGCGCGGAAAGGACAAAGTCGGCGCCGACACACAAAGCCCAGGCGGCTTCTGCCGGTGTGATCATCTTGCCACTGGTGCAAACCCGGACCCTGCCAC
>CAZJFQ010000050.1:0-10549 GCA_964545335.1 uncultured Gammaproteobacteria bacterium
AGAACATCAGCTTCCCAAGCTGAGTACGTGGGTTCGATTCCCATCACCCGCTCCACAAACCAGGCAACGGACAGCAGGAATCAGGGATCAGATGCGGCGCCTTAGGCGCCATGGTCTCAATATTTTCTTTGTGCGCCCGTAGGAAAGCTACTGCTGATCAAGGTAGTGCCCGAAGGGCGACTTCGTGGTCATTGTCCGCGTTAGCGCCAAATCAGTCTGACGGTCGCGTTGACGTTTCACCGGCCGCCAGCGCTGATTCACCTTCCTGCGGGGCTTCGAGCGGGCAGAGATGATCCAGTCGGAGGTCCGATGTATCCCGCAGACCGAGATGGGAGTAGCGTACCAACAAGATCTCCTCATCGTGCACGGTATAGAGTTCCGGGTTCTCCCAGTAGGCGGGGCAGAGACTGATCAGCCGGGCCCGCATAGGTTTGTACAGCCAGCCGTCGAAGTGATTGATGTTAAGCGCCTCATCCCAGTAGGCGTTAACGTGATCCGCCCAGTCGAATTCACGTTGGACAATCCAATGTCCATCTTCCCATCTGAGAATCGCCAGCTTGCCGGGAACAATATCGTCTTCAAACAGACTGCGGTAAAAACGATAGCCCTCATAGTTGGCGACGAGGTCGGCGTTTGAATAAGAACCTGTAGTGCCTCGTCCGAATATTGCGCGTTCGGTGTAGGCTGAATATGACGCTGCCTTTTCCTCTGAACCGTCGCGCAAATACCGGCGATAATATTTCCGGCCCTGAGAAAAAAAGTGTCCGATCTTATCCGAGCCGATGAGCTCATCATTGACCCGGATAGTATCGCCGATGCCGAAAAAGAATGTGGCACGAACAGAGTAGAGCGGGAGGCCGGAATACACGCTGTCGTAACGCGGTGTTTCCAGTTTTTCAACTTCGGGCGATTTCATCGCCCAGCGTTCCAGCTTGTCTACCCAGTGGTGACCGCCGAGCTCATGGTAGACATCGCTCACAAATCGCAAGTCGTTACGTTTGCGACTCCAATCAGCGACAATGGCTTCAATGGTTTTGTTGACTTCCCGGTTCAGAACCGCTGTTGCATCAGCAATCGGCTGCGAGCGGTTGAAGTACTGATCTGTTTCGTATGCGTTCGCGGTTATCGAGATCAACATGGCGGCGATTGAGCTCGCCGCCATCGTTACTGTGATTCGTACATCATCCACCGGAACTTCAGAATCGATAGGTCAGATTGCCGAGGACCATATCCCGGTCGCCGTTGCCGTATTCGATGGTACCTTCCCAGCGATCCGAGAACATCGTGTGTGCGCCGAAAGTCGGATTCCAGTCTTCCTGTTGCGATAAGGCCACGTCGAAACCGACTTGGCCGAAGAACGGGATATCAATGTTTCCGCTGTGCGTTTCTTCAGCATCGAGAAAAAAACCGCCGACCCAGAACTGCGTATCACCACCGAAAACCATACCGATTCTCGGCTGCAGCGTCAGAGCTTCGACTGAAGAATTGAAATCGCCGCTTAAGCTGGTATCAGTAAAAGTTGCTGTAAAACTGCCGAACCATCGGTCCCCGCCAAAGGCAAGTACCGCGCCACCACCATAGACATCGCCGTCGTAATCGATGGAAAATCTTTGGATTTCCGGCGGCAGCGGTGCGCCAGTGTTGCTGAGATCAACGTCAGTTTCGCCGTCGATTTGACCAATGATCCCAAATACGTTCAGGAACGGCAAAACCCACACATCGAATTTGATATCCCAGTTGCTGACTTCATTCTTCACCACGATGTCTGCATTCGAGATCGGGGGGAGTGGCGCCGCGGCTGTAAACGAGAGGCTGTCGATCTGGTACGGCTGATCCATGGAGAAAAAATCGACACCGACGCCGAAGGTTCGCGGCATCTCCCTGTCGCCGGCCCAGTCTTTACCAAAAAGCGGATCCCCCTGCGCCGTCAGCGGCAGGACAAAGGCGAAAATGACCAGGATTGTTTTTTTCTTCATCATCCGTTTCCTCGTCATGCAGCGGATCACGACGGCAGGTCAGCGGCGCAACTGATCGGAAATATAGCACTCCAGGCCCCGCTGGTCCCGATGACCAGTCCCTACAACTGCCGAACGGTAGCGCGGGCGGGCCAATGACGGTGTGGTCCGAGGCTCTGCAGGGCCCAGACTCGCTAGCCGTAAATGCCACCTGCGGCCACGATTGCTTCCGCAAACGCTTGTACACCGGCCTCCCAGGGCGGAAGTTCAAATTCGGAGCCGCGGGTCGTCTCGAGGGCGGAACATGCGGGCCGCGGTGCCGGCCGTGAAAACTGGTCTGTTGTCACCGGTACTACGACTGTATCGATATCCAGCTCTGCAAAAAGTCGGCGGGTAAGACCAAACCAGGATGCAGTTCCGGAACCAGCGAGATGCCACGTGCCGAAATCTCCAGCCTCCTGCAAGTAGCGTACGGCGCGTGCTAGATGCGGAGCATACGTCGGTGAACCGACTTGATCGTTCACAACACGGATCTCTTCTTGCTGTGACAGATCAAGCATTGTCTTCAAAAAATTCTTACCGGCCGTGTGAAATAACCAACTGGTCCGAACGATATAGTGCGCCGGATACAAATCACGAATCGCTTTTTCACCAGCAAGTTTACTAATGCCGTAACGTGACAGTGGATGAGGCATGTCATCCTCGGTGTATGGTGTGCCTTTTCTGCCATCGAAAACATAATCAGTAGAAAAATGTAAAAGTGGAATGTCCAGTTCCCGTGAGAGCTGCGCCATCTCTTGTACAGCTTCTGCATTAACCCGAAAAGCGAGATCCTGATGCGATTCCGCGCCATCAACATCGGTATAAGCAGCCGCATTGATCAATAGATCTGGTTGCTCGGCTTTAAGAACGCTCCGTACCGCCGCGGTTTCGGAAATGTCGAGGTCGGCATGCTTCAGTGCGAGGACATTTTCATCCGCATATTCATCGCACAGGGCGTGGCCCAGTTGACCACCAGCACCTGTAATCAGAATTTTCATCTATTCGTTGTTCAACTCGTGGGCAGCCGGTCCCCGAGTTCCTTCAGTGTCGGTGCTGCGGCATCTTTCTCTGACAGGATGGGATGATCGACCGGCCATTCAATCCCAATGTCGGGATCGGACCAGAGGATGGTAAGTTCGTTTTCCGGACTGTAGTAGTCGGTGCACTTGTATTCGATTTCGGCCACATCACTCAGCACACAGTAACCGTGCGCAAAACCCGGTGGGATATATATCTGCTGATGATTGTCGGTCGACAGATGTACGCCGAACCAGTTACCGAAACTTGACGAGCCACGACGAATATCAACAGCGACATCGAAGATTGAGCCGCGAATCGCTCTAACCAGTTTGCCCTGATCGATCGGATGTTGCGCATGTAAGCCGCGGAGCACGCCGATTCGGGATTGGGCATGATTGTCCTGGACAAATTCGACGTCGATGCCGGCGGCACGGTACCGATCGTGGTGCCAGCTCTCCAGAAAGAACCCTCTTGAATCCTCGCGCACGTCCGGACGAATGAGGATAACGCCTTCCAGGTCAGCTGCATCTACACGCATCTCGGTTCAGCCGTTGTCCAGGAGTCTGCGAAGATAAACACCGTAGGAACTTGATCCGAGGGAATCGGCTACTTTGCTGACTGCGGCTGCATCGATAAATCCGTTTTGATAGGCGATTTCCTCGAGACAGGCAACCATCAGACCTTGCCGGTGTTGCAGAACCTGTATGAATTCGGCCGCCTGCATGAGCGAATCGGCAGTACCGGTATCCAGCCATGCGACGCCCCGGCCAAGCTGTTCCACATTTAATTGACCGCGGGTCAGGTACTCGTTATTTATGTCAGTAATTTCGAGTTCGCCACGCGCGGATGGTTTGAGGTTTTCAGCAATAGCGACGACGTTGTTGTCATAGAAATAGAGTCCCGTCACAGCAAAGCTCGAACGGGGCTCGACTGGTTTTTCTTCAATGCTGATTGCGCGTCCCTCGACGTCAAACTCGACAACGCCGTAACGCTTCGGGTCGCTGACCTGGTAACCAAATACAGTAGCACCTGAGCTGCGGGAAGCGGCACGTTTGAGCACCTCGGGGAGACCGTGGCCAAAAAATATGTTGTCACCCAGGGCCAGTGCGACAGTTTCTGTACCAACAAAATCGGCACCAATGATAAATGCCTGTGCAATGCCTTCCGGCTTCTCCTGCACCGCATACGAGATTGCAAGGCCCCATTGATTGCCGTCGCCCAGCAAACGCCGGAAGTTATCCTGGTCCGCAGGGGTGGTGATAATGAGAATGTCGCGGATGCCGGCGAGCATCAACGTCGACAACGGGTAATACACCAGCGGTTTATCGTATACCGGTACCAGCTGTTTGCTGGTGGCCATGGTGATGGGATAAAGGCGGGTTCCCGATCCGCCGGCCAGCAGAATACCTTTCATGATGACGCAGAACTCATGCTGTCTTTATCGCCCAGGCCCAGACGTTCGCGATTGTACTCGTCATTGAGCACGCTGCGGCACCACTCCGGGTTGCCGATGTACCATTCAACCGTTCGCTTCATACCTTCTTCAAAGCCCACAGCAGGTTGCCAGCCCAGCTCATCCCGAATCTTCCCGGAATCGATGGCATAGCGAAAATCATGCCCGGGGCGGTCTGTTACATATGTCTTCAGATCGTCGTAGCGGGTCTTCCCGCCAGCCTTGAGGTCGGCATTCCCGGCAGCCGGTCTGATCCGTTCGAGCTGGCCGATCAATGTATCGATCGTTTCCAGGTTACTTTTCTCGTTGTCGGCACCAATATTGTATTGCTCACCCGGCCGTCCCCGTTCGAGTACAGTGTACAAACCGTCGCAATGGTCTTCGACATAGAT
This sequence comes from uncultured Gammaproteobacteria bacterium, assembly GCA_964545335.1. GTDB lineage: Bacteria > Pseudomonadota > Gammaproteobacteria > Steroidobacterales > CAZJFQ01 > CAZJFQ01. Next base: position 4,863 of record CAZJFQ010000050.1, read on the forward strand.
CCAGTCACGAATATTGCTGCCGTCGCCATAGATCGGCAGCTCTCTGGCTTCCAGCGCGTTGAGTGTCATCAGCGGGATCAGCTTCTCCGGGAACTGATAGGGGCCAAAATTGTTTGAGCAGTTTGTCAGCAGAACCGGCAACTCATAGGTTCTGAACCAGGATCGCACGAGGTGGTCGGCAGCCGCCTTGGATGCGGCATAGGGCGAGTTAGGTGAGTATGGGGTCTGCTCGGTAAACCGGCCCTCGGATCCGAGACTGCCGTAGACCTCGTCGGTAGATACGTGCAGAAAACGGAAGTCCCTGGCCATCGCTGCTCCGGCGGCCGCAACATAGGTTCGTGCCGCGTTCAGCAGTACAAAAGTCCCAACAATGTTGGTGCGAATAAACGCTTCCGGGCCGTCAATAGACCGGTCGACATGACTCTCGGCCGCGAGATTGACGACAGCGTCCGGTTGGTAGCGACTGAACAGATCGTCGACTATCCCGTGGTCAGCAATATCACCCTCGACAAATTGGAACCGCTTGTCCGCGTCAAATTCAGCGAGATTGGCACGAATTCCGGCATAGGTGAGCTTGTCGAGAACAATGACATTGCTGTCCGTACGTGCCATCAGGTAGCGCACGAAATTGCTGCCTATGAACCCGGCACCACCCGTTACGAGGATGCTATTCATGTTGTTTTTCTTACGACCCGGCCGGGCAATTCCGCCCGGCAGGGCCAAATTGGGCTGAACATCACGGTAGTCTATCAAACGACCATAACTAACTGAAAAATCTCTGATATCCACGGATACTTAACCACCGGGCCGAATGGTCCCTGCGCTGGACCAATAGCAACGCTGTGATAGCATTTGCGTATAGGGCTCCCCCACCAGCTATTTGTAGGTTTTAACCGTATGTCACTTGAAAGCGCCTTTCGGGTACTCATCGTCGACGACCATCCGATCGTCCGGCAGGGCTTAAGACGACTCATCGATCAGGAAGAGGATCTGAGCGTCTGCGGAGAGGCGGAAGACGTCAAAGAAGCGCGTGACGCAATTCAGGCTTTGTCGCCCGACGCTGTGATACTCGATATCTCGCTCAAAAACAGTGACGGCGTTGACCTGCTCAAAGAGCTCAGGATCCGACGCCTGAAAACACCGGTACTGGTCCTGTCAATGCACGACGAGTCGATTTATGCGGAACGGCTGCTTTCCGCAGGCGCCAACGGCTACATCATGAAGCAGGAAGCCAGTGACCGTTTTCTTGCCGCTCTGCGCGAAGTGTTATCGGGTGGCATCTATGTAAGCGACGCTGTCAGGAGCAAAATCGCGAACTCCGCGGCGACGGAGGACGTCGTCGACGATCCGATTACACGATTGAGCAACCGTGAGCTTCAGGTTTTCAACTTGATCGGGCAGGGTTTGAGCACGAGGGAAATTGCCGACAAACTGAATCTGAGTGTAAAAACGATCGAGTCGCACCGATTGACGATCAAGGAGAAGCTGAATATTGACTCGGCGACACAGCTGGTCCGTTACGCTGTGCGCTGGACGGAGGGGGAGACCAGCCCGTAACAGGGGAACCGGGAGTAACCCGGGTCACATTGCAGTTAATTTGGGGTTTTCCCTGATTGAGCCGCTGCAATACCCTGTCGGATATGTACCGGGGCCGCCGTGACCGCTCCTGTGTTCTGATTCACCATTACGGGCCAGCCTCGGGCTCAGGGCTCGTCATTCGCGAGAAATGGCACGGAAAAATACCGAAGAATCATTATGTTACCTTTACTCTCTGCAGAGCGGTGCCGCAGTTCGGCGCCATAAGCTACCCGTTTCGGCATTTAAACCCCGCGGCCGGTTTTTTCATCCAAGTAAGCAGGAACAACACTGTGTCGGGTGCATTTGCCTATGGGTCTCAGAGCGCTGGATATGACGTCGACAAGCGCGGTGGCTGAAAAGGACGATTTCGAGCTCGTCGACGCGGCCCGCAAGGGTGACGTCAGCGCGTTTGAAGCCCTGTATCGCAGCCATACGGGTCACGTCTATGCCCTGTGTCTGCGTATGACCAGCGACCCGTCGCTGGCCGAGGATCTGACCCAGGAGGTCTTTATCCGGGCCTGGGAAAAGCTCGACGGGTTCGAGAAGCGCAGCGCTTTTGGCACCTGGTTGCACCGAATTGCAGTAAACGCGGTCCTGGGGAGAGGCCGCAAGGCGACGCGGGAAGCCGGTCACCTGAGGGTGGTCCGGCAGGAAGCGGAACAGGCTATACCCTTAAGCCCGCGGCATGGCGACAGTATCGACCTGGAGCAGGCAATACGCTCGCTCCCGGACAGAGCCAGGCAGGTCTTCGTGCTGAATGCCGTTTACGGTCACAGTCACGAGGAAACGGCCACAATGCTCGGTGTCGCGATCGGCACCTGTAAAGCCCAACTACACCGGGCACGGCGCCTGCTGGCAGAGAGGTTGTGAGATGCAATCAACGACAGACACTGAACTGATGGAAGCTGCGGGACAGCTGCCGCGGGAGATCCCGCCGGGGAATGATCTCTGGCCGGGTATCCGTGACGTAATCATCGGCACCCGAATGACAGGCCGTGACGAACACCCGAACGCAAAAGCGGTTGCCTGGAGAATGGCCGCTGCGGTGGCACTGGTTGCATTTTCATCACTGACAACGTTGTGGGTGACCAGAGTCACAACGCCGGAAGCACTTGGCCCCGAAGTCCTCGGGGCTCGAATCGATCCAATCAATTACAACCATCCTCTCGGAACACAATACGACGAACAGCGTCGGCTACTTGAACTGACTTATCGAGAAAATCTCGCCAAATTGTCGCCGGAAACACGTATTGCAGTTGAGAAGAATCTCTTGGAGCTGCGTGATTCAGTCGACGAGATCAACAAACTACTGGCAGAACACCCGGACAATACACTGCTTAAACATATGCAGCTGGCGGCGTATCAGAGTGAACTCGAAATCTACGAGAACGTAAACCGGATGACCAGGATAGACCTACTGAGGAACGAAATATGAAAAAGCTAGGTGCCATAGCTCTTGGCGGATTGTTGCTGACATCAGCCGCATTGGCGGATCAGGAGATCAATGAAAGGGCGAAAGTTCACCCTGAGGGCGAGGTGGAAATCATCAACCTCACCGGGGACATCGAAGTTACCGGTTGGGACAAAGACGAAATCTGGGTCATCGGAGAACTCAGTGAGGATGCGGTGGAGCTTCGGTTCGAGATCAAAGACAAACACACGTTGATAAAAGTCGTTTATCCGGAAGAGACGCATCACGAGATTGAAGAAACCGACCTCGAGGTTTACATACCTGAAAACAGCCGGCTGGAAGTCGACGTCGTCAGTGCCGACATCGAGGTTGCCAATGTTAAGGGAGCACAGCGGCTGAGTACCGTCAGCGGTGATATCGAAACTGTGGTCTACGATAATGATCTGATCGCCAAAACTATCAGTGGTGACATCGATGTTGCCGGCCACGAGTCGATTTCCGTTATTACGGCGATTACGATTAGCGGCGACGCGACCCTGATCGGCGTATCCGGTCAGGTTGAATCGCACACAGTAAGTGGTGACATCGAAGTTGTTTCACGAATGCTCCATCGGGCACGCCTGGAGGCCAAGTCGGGCGATATCGAAGTAACTCTTCAGCTTTCTCCGGACGGTAGCCTGGATGCTGATACCATCAACGGTGACATCGTGCTGATGTTCGGTGGCGAGATAAACGCTACTTTCGATGCGGAAACCTTTAGCGGCGATATCGAAACGAACTTTGGTCCCGGTGCGGAACGCACGAGCGAGTATCTGCCCGGCCAGGAACTGCGTTTTACCGCGGGCGATGGCGGGGCGCGGGTTCGCCTTGAAACGCTAAATGGTAGTATTGAGATCCTGAGAGCCGAACAATAATGCGGCAGGCAAAAAGCGAAGACGGTGTCATTTGTATCCGAACTCCGGCGGCGACGTGTATTGCGGGTCGCCGCCATTTATGGTGCGGCAGCATGGATCATCACCGAGGTCACGGATACCGTCGGCCCGCTGTTTTTTCTTCCTGACTGGACCACCCGATTTGTAGTGATCGCTTTGGCGGCGGGGTTCCCGATCGCCATGATCATGGCCTGGGTCTTCGATGTCGGGCCGCAGGGCCTGGAACGGACTCCCGATGATCCGCGTACCCGCGCTGCAACTGAATCGCCGCGCCAGAAACTCGTCCCTGCGGTCACATTGGTGGCTGCGACAGGACTGCTGGCCGTGCTCCTCTACCAGGTGATCGGACAGGAGGCCGGGCCAAAAAATTCCATTGCCGTTTTACCATTTGAAAACTTAAGCGGCGACCCCGGCAAGGACTATTTCAGCGACGGCATCTCCGAAGAGTTGCTCAATCTCCTGGCAAGGGTTCCGTACCTTAATGTTGCGGCCCGTACTTCTTCCTTTGCCTACAGAGACAAGAGTATCGACGCACGGGATATTGCTCGCGAACTCGGAGTCGCGACGATTCTGGAAGGTAGCGTCCGGTGGGCCGGTGATGATGACATTCGAATTACGGCACAGCTTATCGATGGCGACACCGGCTATCATCTCTGGTCCGATACTTACGATCGCCAGATGTCAGATATTTTCAAAGTTCAGGATGAGATCTCGAGATCCATCGTTCAGAAGTTGAAGCTCACACTCGAACCAGAAGTAAATGAGGAAGGCGGAACGCTTGCCAGCGAAGCACCGACATCGGATGTAAAGGCATACCAGTTCTATCTGCAGGGTCGTCACGAGTGGAACCGGCGTGGTGACGAGGCCATACGTAAGAGCATCAAGCTCTATCACGCAGCTCTGGGCCGCGACCCGGCTTTTGCGCGTGCATCCGCGGCGCTCGCCGCGGCGTATGTTCTGTTGCCCGATGACGATCCGGAGGTCGGTGACGAGCCCATTCGAGCCGCCTATGCTGCGGCACTTAAGGCACTTGCCCAGGATGATACGTTGGCCGAGGCACACGCCGTACTGGCGAAGATCGACATGGACGAATGGAACTGGACCGATGCGGAGGCGGGCTTCTTTTTTGCGACAGCGCTCGACTCGCACGACGCCACGGCGCAGCACTGGTATTCAGTCCTGTTGCGAAATGTTGGTCGCCTCGGGGAGTCGCTCGCGGCGGCGGAAAAAGCTTACGAACTGGACTCCGACTCGCCCGCCATTAACGCAAATCTCGCGAATGTGCATATGCTTTTAGGGAACAATGCCGAGGCGCTCGAGTTCGCAGACAAGGCGACCGAACTCGGTTTTTACGCGACGCTCGCGGGACTAAAGGGAATAGTCTATATGCGGACGGGCGATTATGCAGAAGCAGAGGCTGCATTCGCCGAGTTTGCCGAAGAGTGGGGAACGGACCCCACTGACATGGTCGCCGTCGTACAGGCCCGCCGCGATCCGGGGTTGGCTGCTGCAATGGTCGAGGCAGTAGAAGGCCTGGATCCGGGGCCCGAGCAATTCTGGACCTACGTGTGCCTCGAACGAGGTGACCTGGCCATGTCGGCGGTAGAGGCGCTGGCGGAAAAGCATACCCTCCCGTTTGAATGGCTCTGGTCGCCGGAGGCACGGGGCTTAAGGGAGCAGCCGGGATTTGAGGCGCTCCTCGAGAAAGCCGGCCTGATCAAGTACTGGCAGCAATACGGCTGGCCTGAACACTGCCAATCGCTGGA
>CAZJFQ010000050.1:10649-16135 GCA_964545335.1 uncultured Gammaproteobacteria bacterium
GCCTGATCAAGTACTGGCAGCAATACGGCTGGCCTGAACACTGCCAATCGCTGGACAGCGGCGTATCCTGTTCCTGACCCGCACACCCGATCTGTTTTGTATGCGTCGCTGCAAAATTGCGATTGTCACAGTTTGGTTCGGTATGCAGGCAATGCCGATTGCCGCCGCGGATATTCTTTTTGTCGATGTCGAAAAGTCTGCCGGGCGTTACACCATTACCTCGGAAGTTCGGTTCGACGCAAATCCTGTCGACGTGTTTAATGTACTGATCGACTACGATCACTACGACCGGATCTCATCAGTATTCAAGGAAAGCCGCTACGTCGAACGGAACAAGGACGGCAGCGGCATAGTCTATACACTGGTAGAAGGATGTTTTCTGGTCGTCTGCAGGACGATCGAACGCACCGAGAGTCTCGAAATTGTTCGGCACTCGAAAATTACGGCAACAGTGGATCCGGATGCAAGCGACCTGCGATTCAGCCGCGCTATATGGGAGTTGCAGCCGCATGAGTCGGGAACCCACCTGCGGTACCGAGTCGAGATGGAACCGGATTTCTGGATTCCGCCCGTTATCGGTCCGGCCATGTTGCGATGGTCGCTGCGCCGCGGCGGTAAAAATGCGGTGCTCAGAATTGAAAATCTCGCTCTGGAGAGATCAGCCACAAGCACTCATTTATCTGACTAGCATGAATACCTTTGTCATAGCCTTGGCGTTTTTCAGTGCGGTTGTAGCCTCATTGGCCATGGCGGAGTCACCTGAGCCAGTTGAGGTCACCTACGACGACGGCAAGTACCGTATTCAGCTCGAACGTGCGCTCGACGCGCCGATCGGCTCGGTATTTTCCGTGCTGACCGATTATGAACATCTGACGCGTCTCGATCCCCATATACAAGAGAGCGAACTGATCAGCCGATCCGATTCTAAAGCGCGGGTCTATACCTCGGTTCGAGGTTGTGTCGTATTGTTCTGCCGAACTATCAACCGGACGCATGACATGACCGAATTATCACCGAGCAGGATTTCAGCGAAGCTTATTGTGGATGAGAGTAATGTATCCAATGACCAGTTTACCTGGACGTTGATATCACAGGGCGACGCGACACGTGTGATCTATACGCAGGAAATCGAGCCGGGGTTCTGGGTGCCGCCGTTGATCGGACCGGCGATCCTGAAAAGAAGTCTGGGTCGTGCAGCGGAAAATGCAATGGATAACCTGGAGCGCATCGCCAGAGAGCAATCCGAATAGTCGCTATGGATACGTTTGCTCGTGCAATCTTAGACTGGTACGAAAACTTCGGTCGCAAGGAACTGCCCTGGCAGGTGGATCCATCGCCATACCGTGTATGGATCTCCGAGATTATGCTCCAGCAGACCCAGGTTGCGACGGTCATTCCGTACTTCACCCGATTCGTAAAGCGGTTTCCTGATGTCGAATGCCTGGCTGTTGCCAGCCAGGATGAGGTTCTGCACCTTTGGTCCGGACTGGGTTATTACACCCGCGGCCGTAACCTCCATCGCGCAGCGCAGATGATCCGCAATGATTACGGCGGCGCCATACCAGGCGACATGAAGTCGCTCCGTGCCCTGCCGGGAATCGGCCGCTCAACTGCAGGCGCCATTCTGGCTCTGAGTCTCGGTAAGCGGGAACCCATATTGGACGGTAACGTCAGGCGGGTACTGACCCGGTATCACGCTGTCGAAGGCTGGCCCGGAAAGGCTGCAGTCCGGAAACGACTGTGGACGCTTGCCGATGATCACACACCGGCTGCTGACGTGGATCGATACACCCAGGCCATCATGGATCTGGGCGCCACGGTTTGTACCCGACGCCAGCCCGCCTGTGAGCGATGTCCGGTAAAGCAGGACTGTCGGGCATTAGCGCAGGGGTGCCCCGAAAGTTACCCGGAATCCCGACCACTCCAGGGCAGACCGATTCAGGCAACAATCATGCTCGTCCTGATCAACAGATTCGGGCATGTATTACTCGAACGACGGCCGCAACAAGGGATCTGGGCCGGCATGTGGGGATTCCCCGAAATCAGAAAAGCCGAGGACGCCGGCGATTGGTGTCGCGATAATATCGGCTGCGACGTGGAAAGCGTGACCGAACAATCGGCATTTCGACACACGTTTTCCCATTACCACCTCGATATCACACCAGTAACAGTAACAGTGCCGACCGGTTCTGACCGCGTCACGGAGGGAGCCGATCAGATCTGGTATGACCGGTTTGATCCACAGCAGATCGGCCTGGCGACACCGGTCCAGCGCCTGCTGGCGGAACTGGGTTCCATCCAGGATGGCAGGCTGCAGGCCGCAGACCGCAATACTGACGAAATGGCTTGCGTCTAGTTACTGTAGAATCAAAGACATGTCCCGGACCGTTCATTGTGTTGTTCTCAAACGTGACGCCGAGGGCCTCGATCAGCCAACCTACCCGGGTGAGCTGGGCCAGCGAATTTACGACAACGCATCGAAGGAAGCCTGGCAGCAATGGCTGGCACACCAGACTATGCTGTTGAATGAATATCGCCTGACTCCGATTGATCCCAAAGCACGGAAGTTTCTGGAGGAGGAGATGGAAAAGTTCTTTTTTGGCGAGGGATCCTCCAGACCGGACGAATACGTGCCCCCGCCCGATAAGTAAAAAGTGAAAAGTGAAAAGTGAAAAGCGGGAAGCGGGAAGCGGGAAGCGAAAAATAAAGTGTGGTGCGACGCCAATGCGTCGGCGGCTAAGGACTCGAGTCTCAAGACTCAGGACTTTATTGCCACCTCCAGGTACTGGACGCTGAAGAGCTGATCCGGATCAGTCCAAAGCCGGACGACATCAAAACCTGCCTTTCCGGCCATGCTGCTGAATTCATCGGCGCTGTATTTATGTGAATACTCGGTCACGATGAATTCGCCGTCCGCAAAGTAAAAAGCCTCACCATCGACCGTAACTGTCTGTTCCTGACAACTGACCAGCCGCATCTCGATGCGGCGTGCGCCGTCATCGAAAACAGCCTGATGTTCAAACAAAGCCGGATTAAAGTTGGCGTCGAATTCGCGGTTTATCCGCGACAATAAATTCAGGTTGAATTCGGCCGTTACACCAGATTCATCGTTATAGGCTTTCTCAAGAATTCGGGGATCTTTTATGAGATCGACACCAATGATCGCCGCACCGTCTACATTTGCAATTTCCGCCATCACACCGAGAAGACTTATTGCATCATCAGTTTCCAGATTGCCGATCGTCGAACCCGGGAAATAGACGAGATTTCGAGCCGGGGCCGTTCCTGGATCAGGCAAGCCGAAAGTTTTTGTAAAGTCGGCACAAACCGGCAAAATCTCGAGATCCGGATATTCAGTGGCAAGCTTTTCGGCAGTTGTCAGAAGATGATCTTTTGAAATATCGACCGGTACGTAAGCCGCCGGTTCTTCAAGGTGATCAAGCAGAGTTCGTGTTTTGAAGCTGGAGCCGCTGCCAAACTCAATCAGACTGGCATGGGGACCGGTCAGTGATGCCATTTCCCCGGCATGCTTTGTCATTATTTCGACTTCGGTGCGGGTCAGGTAATACTCCGGCAGCCTCGTGATCTTTTCGAATAATTTCGAACCATTATCATCGTAAAATAATTTTGGCGGAAGTCGCTTGGGCTGGCTGCCCAGGCCGCCGAGAACTTCTGAACGAACGTCAGCGGCCTCGGGCTGATGATCGAGCAGCTTTATCGAATCAACCTGTCGGGCGGGCATTGTGCTCATACATCCCTCGCCAGACGAATACCCGAAAACTGCCATTGCTGATGGGGATAGAAGAAATTGCGATAACTCGGCCGGACGTGTCCCGGCGGCGTTGCGCAGGATCCGCCTCGTAATACCATCTGGCTGCACATGAACTTGCCGTTGTATTCGCCCAATGACCCGGCCAGTGGCTGGAAACCCGGATAGGGCGCGTAGGACGACGAAGTCCATTCCCAGACGTCACCGAATATTTTTGCCGGATTTTCTCCAGGTTGACCCGTGTTTGTTTCCGCAACGGTTCCACCCGGATGAAGCCGGCCTGTGCTTACAAAGTTTCCATCGACCGGATTTTGCGCAGCGACTGTTTCCCATTCAGCTTCAGTTGGCAGCCGCGCACCGGCCCAGCGAGCAAAAGCATCAGCTTCATAAAAACTCAGATGACAGACAGGTGCGTTTTCATCCAGGGCCGTAAGACCTGACAAAGTAAACTCAGCTGCAAGACCCGGCGACCAATACAAAGGTCGCGATATCTTTTCCTTGCAGACGATCGACCAGCCGTCCGACAGCCAGAGATCCGACTTTGTGTAACCCCCGTCGGAAATAAATTCTTTGTATTCACGGTTTGATACCGGACGGGATGCAAGCTGGTACGGATTCACGAAACAACGATGACGAGGGAGTTCATTGTCGAAACAGAACCCATCTCCCTGGAAGCCCAGTTCGAGAATGCCGCCGTCGTGATTTTCATAGTTCATGGGACCCGGGTCCGGCGTCGGCTCCAATGTCTTTGACAACATGGCGGGCGCCAGAGGGTTTTGCGACAGGACGTGTTTGATGTCGGTGAGAATCAACTCCTGGTGCTGCTGCTCGTGATTGAGACCAAGCGTAATTCTGAACGTTATTTCTTCGTTTTCGGGCCCGGAATCAAGCAGGTCCTGCATGGCCCTGTCGACATGTGTGCGATACGCCAGGATATCGTCCACGGTTGGACGGGACAGCAACCCACGCCGTGGCCGTGCTTGCATCTGGCCGATCGTGTAGTAATAAGAGTTGAAGAGAAAGTCGTATTTCTCGTTCAGTGGTCGGTATTCGCTATCGAACTCTCTGAGAATTATCCGCTCAAAAAACCACGACGTGTGAGCGAGATGCCACTTGGTCGGGCTGACATCCGCCATGCTCTGTACGACCTGATCCTCGGAAGCGAGCGGTTGGCAAAGCAGCTCCGTGGCATTGCGAACGGCGCAATAGTGCTGCAGAAGCGAGGGGTGAGAGCCGTCCGCCGACGACGGTTTTGCGAGGGAGGCCATAATCTGATCCGGCGCGAAAGAGCCCCGAAGGGTACTAATAGGCGTCAGTGTCTGTCAAAACATCCGGTTCGGCCACTCTTGACTCGACCCCGCCCCGCCGATTAAATACCCGCCTCCCGGCAAAGCTGGGAGACGCTTTGTCGCTATAGACTACAGACTATAGACTGCAGACTGTTTACGGCCAGGTAGCTCAGTTGGGCGAGTCGAGACCGTTTGTCCGGTGAACAAACGCAGCTCGTCGAGCGCCTGGCCATGGATGGACAGGCAGGGACAGCTTATTCAGGTGACGCCGCGCCATGGACGGCAGATGATGCGTTTAGAAAAACGGCCAGGTAGCTCAGTTGGGCGAGTCGAGACCGTTTGTCCGGTGAACAAACGCAGCTCGTCGAGCGCCTGGCCATGGATGGACAGGCAGGGACAGCTTATTCAGGTGACGCCGCGCCATGGAC
>CAZJFQ010000051.1:0-6239 GCA_964545335.1 uncultured Gammaproteobacteria bacterium
TCGCTTCGACCTTGCCTGATCTCAGCGAGGTGATCACTCCGCAACGTACGTCGACGATATTCAAACCGAATTTCGGAGACTCTCTGACCTCGGCGTGGTATTCATTACGGACCCGACGAATGCCGGACCGGTGACTTTGGCGGTATTTGCGGATACTTGTGGAATCCTGATACAGATTTATCAGCCCTTGCCGGAATGGTCGGAATCGAAAACCGAATCTGGCTGAAAATAGGCGATCACCCGCATGTCTGGGCTGTAGCTAACGAAGACCTTGAGCGTTCGACCGACGAGAAAACATCGTCAGTGCATTTTCTGAGATTTGAACTGACTGAGGAGATGATCCGGTCGGCAAGATCGGGTGTACCGCTATCGGTGGGAGTCGAGCACGCGAATTACTGCTATCAGACCCAGGGTGTTGATGAAGCCGTTCGGTTAGCTCTGGTTGCCGACCTGACCTGATCGTCATGGCCGCAGATTGCGGTACAATCCCGCCCGGTGTTACGTTGATCAGAGTAAAGAGTAAAGAGTAAAGAGTAAGACACCGGGTGCGCCTGCAGCCCGATCGCTGGAGCCCCACGCGGCTCAAGTATTTCTCTTAGCTCCTTACCCCCTGACTCGTTGCCGTACTATTCATGCCACCATCCTATACCGCCTCCGATATTGAGGTATTGACTGGTCTCGAACCGGTCAAGCGCCGGCCCGGCATGTATACCGATACGTCCCGTCCTGATCATCTTGCCCGCGAGGTGATCGATAACAGCGTGGACGAAGCAATTGCCGGGCACTGCAGGCGTGTCGATATAAAGGTATTCAAGGACGGTTCCATGGAGGTCAGCGATGACGGTCGCGGCATGCCCGTCGATATCCATCCGAAAGAAAAAATTCCCGGAGTCGAATTGATCCTCAGCCGATTGCACTCCGGCGCAAAATTCTCGGACAAGAATTATCTTTTCTCGGGGGGCCTTCACGGGGTAGGCGTTTCGGTGGTCAACGCCTTGTCAAAAGATCTCGAATGCTGGGTGCGCCGGGATGGCAAGGAATACAACATCGGCTTCAAAAATGGCAAGCGACGGTCCAAACTCGAATGCGTTGGCACCGTTGGGAAACAGAACACCGGTACTACGTTGCGATTCTGGCCTGACGAGCAGTACTTTGATTCCGCAAAGTTCTCAATTCCCAAGCTAAAACACCTGCTCCGGGCCAAGGCTGTGTTGTGTCCGGGTCTCAGAATCCGTCTTGATGTCGAAAAGCCGAAGGACAAGGAGGAATGGCTGTACGCGGGGGGACTGGATCAATATCTCCTCGAGGAACTTGGAAAGTCCGAACGAATTCCCGAGGAACCATTTTCGGGGAGCATGGAGGGTAATAAAGAGGCTGCCGACTGGTCATTGCTATGGACGTTGGACGGCAGCCACCAGGTCACCGAGAGTTACGCGAACCTGATTCCAACACTGCAGGGCGGAACTCACGTAAACGGTCTGCGTACGGGAGTCACAGAAGCGATCCGGGAGTTTTGTGAATTCCGGAAACTCGTGCCGCGCGGTATCCGTCTGTCGCCGGAAGACGTCTGGGAACAGGTCAGTTTTATCCTTTCGGTAAAGCTCGCTGATCCCCAATTCTCGGGTCAGGCCAAGGAACGGCTGGCGTCACGTGAATGTGCGCCGTTTGTATCGGGCGTGGTCAAAGACGCATTCGCACACTGGCTCAACCAGCATTCGGAGACCGGCGAACAGATCGCTCAGCTTGCGATTGCCAATGCCCAGCAACGAATAAAATCGAGCAAGAAGGTTGTCAGAAAACGAATCGTCTCGGGCCCGGCACTACCCGGAAAACTCGCGGATTGCACCCGCCAGGAACCGGAGCTGACGGAGCTGTTTCTCGTCGAGGGTGATTCGGCGGGCGGATCAGCAAAACAGGCGCGGGATAAGGAGAATCAGGCCGTTATGCCGCTGCGCGGAAAAATACTCAATACCTGGGAAGTCGACGCGACGCACGTGCTCCAGTCACAGGAAGTACACAATATCAGCGTGGCCATCGGTGTCGATCCGGGGGCCGGGGACCTGAAGGAACTTCGTTATCACAAGATCTGCATACTGGCAGATGCCGATTCCGACGGGTTGCATATAGCAACACTGTTGTGTGGGCTGTTCCTCAAACATTTCAAATCGCTCGTAGCCGCGGGCCATGTCTATGTTGCCATGCCACCGTTATACCGCATTGATGTTGGCAAGCAGGTCTTTTATGCGCTCGATGATCAGGAGCTCGAAGGCACCCGGGATCGAATAAGCGCCGAGAAGTTAAGCGGAAAAGTCACGGTTACGAGATTCAAGGGTCTGGGTGAGATGAATCCGGCTCAACTTCGCGAGACCACAATGTCGCCGGAAACTCGTCGCCTGGTTCAACTGACAGTCGAGGCAAAAGACAAGTCCGAACAGATGATGGATATGTTGCTGGCCAAGAAACGGGCTGCCGACCGGAAAGCCTGGCTACAGAAAAAGGGAAATCTGGCCGAAGTCTGAACTGTCTGCTGATGTCCTAACACGTTGCTTGAGAGAGGCTTGAGTTCCAATGCGAGAACAGGAACTGAATTTTGAAGGCATAGAGCAACTGCCACTCAAAACATTTACAGAAAAGGCGTATCTCGATTATTCGATGTACGTCATACTTGATCGCGCGCTGCCGTTTATCGGTGACGGGCTCAAGCCGGTACAGCGGCGGATCATCTATGCCATGAGCCAACTTGGCCTGAGTGCCGGTTCCAAGCCCAAGAAGTCCGCGCGTACGGTAGGTGATGTGATTGGCAAGTTCCATCCACACGGCGACTCTGCGTGCTACGAAGCCATGGTTCATATGGCGCAGCCGTTCAACTATCGTTATCCGCTCGTGGACGGGCAGGGCAACTGGGGCTCGCCGGACGATCCAAAATCGTTTGCCGCGATGCGCTATACGGAAGCCCGGTTGTCGCCCTATGCTGCCACTTTGTTATCTGAGCTCGGACAAGGCACGGTCGACTGGGCCACAAATTTTGACGGCACGCTCGACGAGCCTGCTCGTCTACCGGCGCGCTTGCCGAATGTGCTGCTAAACGGCGGGACCGGCATCGCTGTGGGAATGTCGACAGATATTCCACCCCACAATATAAAGGAAGTGGCGAGTGCCTGTGTGCATCTGCTGGAGTCGCCAAACAGCAATATCCGGGGGCTGTTGAAGCACATCAAAGGGCCGGATTTTCCCACCGGAGCTGAGATCATCACGCCACCCGAGGAAATCCGAAAACTTTACGAGACCGGAAACGGCACCATCAGGATGCGGGCAACGTTCGAAACCGAAGGTGGTGACATCATCATCACGGCGCTGCCATACCAGGTCTCAGGAGGCAAAGTCCTGGAGCAGATTGCCACGCAGATGCGCGCCAAAAAGCTGCCGCTGGTGGAAGACCTTCGCGACGAATCTGATCACGAGAATCCGACTCGGCTCGTAATTACGCCCCGCTCGAATCGTGTAAAAGTGAACGATCTCATGGCTCACCTGTTTGCGACCACGGATCTGGAAAGCACGTGTCGCGTAAACCTGAACGTGATCGATCTGGCTGGGCGTCCACGGGTACTGGATCTCAAGACCCTTTTAAAAGAGTGGATCGTATTTCGAACTGACACGGTCAAACGGCGACTCAAATATCGTCTGGACAAAGTTGTGCAACGCCTTCACATCCTCGACGGATTGCTGATCGCGTACCTCAATATCGATGCAGTAATCAAGATTATCCGTGCCGAGGACAAGCCCAAGCCGAAGCTGATGAAGCGGTTCAGACTGAAGGACGATCAGGCTGAGGCCATACTCGAGTTGAAGCTCAGGCAACTTGCCCGACTCGAGGAAATGCGGATAAAAGGCGAGCAAAGCGAGCTCGCCGATGAAAAAGTCGATCTTGAAAAGATGCTGCGCAGTAAGCCGCGCCTGACGCAACTGATTCGTGATGAGATTATTGAAGATGCAGACAAGTTCGGTGACGATCGTCGCACCGCCATCATCCAGCGTGAGGCGGCGCAGGCGATAGACGAAACACAACTCGTACCGAGCGAACCCGTCACGGTAATCTTGTCTCGGCGTGGCTGGGTGCGAGCGGCCCGGGGGCATGACGTGAACCCGGCCGAGCTCGCCTACAGGTCCGGAGATGGGTTCCTTGCATCGGCACAGGGTCGCAGCAATCAGCTGGCAGTATTCCTCGATAGCACAGGTCGTGCTTACAGCCTTCCCGCACACAGCCTGCCGTCGGCGCGAAGTCAGGGTGAGCCCTTGTCGAGCCGTCTAAACCCGCCCGATGGCGCCGTTTTCTCAGGAGTGCTTGCCGGTGGTGCAGAAGATCGCTGGATTGTGGCCTCCGGCGCCGGTTATGGTTATGTAGTCAAACTCGAGCACCTGCATTCCAGAAACAAGGCGGGCAAGGCAGCGCTGAGAGTGCCGTTTGGTTCCGGTGTCGTGCCGCCGGTGCGCGTACATATGACGGCTGACGCCTGGGTCGTAGCGACGACTGATGCTGGTCGCATGCTGTCCTTTCCGCTCGATGAGTTGCCTGAACTACCGAAGGGCAAAGGCAACAAGATCATCGGCATACCGGGACCCAAGCTCAAGGCGGGTGAAGAGCGTATGCAGACGCTCGCGCTGATCGGTCCCGATGACACACTGGTGGTCCATTCCGGCAAGCGCCAGATGAAGTTCGCCTACGATGAACTAGAAAAGTATGAAGGTACGCGAGGCCGAAGAGGGGGCTTGTTGCCCCGAGGGTGGCGCAAAGTAGACAGGCTGAGCATAGTCACGAGTGACAAGTGATGAAATAATCGGGAAGCGGGAGGCGGAAAATGAAAAGTGAGGAGTGAAAAAGCGGAAAGTGATGCGGCGCAATTGCGCCGCTAGCTCGGGACTCAAGACTCAGCCCCCGAGGCCTTGCATGATTCCGCTATCGTCCTCGATGATGATCTCCGGTTCCTGCACGTAGTGCCCCTGCATGAACTGCAAGCCAAGCTGCCACAGCACTGCGATTGTATTGGCGTCCTCCACCCGCTCGGCAATAGTGGCGATATTTCGGGTTTTGGCTTCCTGCAGAAGTTCGGCCACAGTGTTTCGTTTGGCTTGGTTTAATGACAGTCCCTGCATAAGTGAGCCGTCAATTTTCACGTAGTCTATCGGTAAATGGGAAATAACCTGAACCGGTTGCGGGCCAATACCAAAATGTTCGATTGCGAACTTGAATCCGAGCTGAAAGATGTCCGTTACCAGCCGCTTGGTTTCTTTCATTTGTTTGTACGCGACTTCTTCGGTTACCTGGAAACAGACACGATCCGGATCTGCACCTGACGCGTCCAGCTGGCTGCGGAGCCACTTGGACAGTGATCTGTCCTTGACCGAATCGCCCGATAACCGAACAAACAGACGCGTGGGTTTTTTGGCGGCACACATCGCCAACGCAGCGCCGACTACCCATCGGTCGATGTTCTTCATCAGCCTGTTTCTCTCTGCAGCAGGCAGAAATTCACTTGGCAAAACCTCATTATCGCGTTCATCGAGCATTCGCACGAAAACGTCATACATGCCCTGAGTCTCACCCTGCAGGTTTGCGATCGGCTGGTGGACCAGGCGAAATCGGTTTTCCATCAATGCCGACTTGATATGGCGAACCCAGACCTTGTCGTACCGCTGTGATGTGGTGTCAGTCTTATCGGGCACATGGACATAGACCCGGTTGCCACCCTGGCGCCGGCCCTCGCTGTGGGCACGCTGTCCGTTGCTCACAAGTTCCGATGGTTCTTCATCTTCCGCCATGACAATACCGATTGTGCAGGTCAGCGATATGGACTTGTCGGAAATTTCGAAAATGTTCTCAGCAGCCTTCTCGCAAACTGCGTTAGCCCAGGCTTCGACATCCCGCTGATTGCCACGGTTCAGGAGGATTCCGAACAGGTTGCCGCCGAGACGACCGTACAGATCATTGGGGTGGATGATGTGTTTCAAAAGCTGTGCAAATTCACGCAGCAGCTCATCACTGGCATATGGGCCGATGTCCGCCGAGACCTTGCCGAATTTATCCGGCTTGATATACGCGAATGCACGAACACCGCCACTGTTGCTCTGTTTCAGCGTTTCGCTGAGAAGATTGAGAAAATAAGCGCGACTGAAAATATTGGTGACCGGATCGATACTGCTCGCGTTTTCAAGTTTCAAACGCATCGTCTTCTGGCCGACCC
>CAZJFQ010000051.1:6339-14384 GCA_964545335.1 uncultured Gammaproteobacteria bacterium
CGGCATTTGCCTGCAAGATGATTCCTTCCTGGACGAGTGACATCGCGTCCGGTGAGTTTTCTATAAGTGTGTGAAGCTGACGTTGAAAATCATCGACCGCGGCGTTCGCGACTTTCAAGGAGCGTTCGAGCTGGCTGCTCCGCAATTCGCGTTGCAATACGGAGCTCAGACGATCGGTTTGCGTCATTGAGACGACATCCCGGGCACCGCGTAGCATGGCATCCGCAATGGCCTCCTCATCAGTCTGGGCTGTGACGAGAACCACGGGTGGCTGAGTTTCACATTGGCGCGAGATTTTGACGACATCGTCCAGAGACGAATCATCCCCTACGATCACGATCATATAGGGCTCGGAATGCTCCAGCTGCTCCTTAAACTCACGCAGAGTAGATTTCCACGTACAGTGAGCTGCGTGACCGGCGTTCCTGAGAATGCTGTTAATTGCCTCACAACGCTCCGGACGCTTTGCGAGGACGATGATAGGGACGGCGCGATGGTCCATCGTGTGGTTGTCCTCCCCCTGCTACCCGGTTCCCTCGGGCGCGACGTAATGCCTCGAATTGTAGCCGCTGGGGGGCTCTACAGCGTGTGACACATTTCGCATTCTGGCGTCTCGCCAACTCGCGTGGCGTCGGCCACATAATCGCGGCGGGGCAGGGCAGGCGTTATCATGCGCAGCCTTGAGCCGGGCTGCCCGGCGTCTCCCGTGATTATTGAGCGACATGGCGCGCTACAACACCAACGAATTCCGGTCCGGGCTGAAGCTGCTCATAGGCGGGGAGCCCTTCGTGATCGTCGAAAATGAATTCGTGAAACCCGGTAAAGGACAGGCGTTCAATCGGGTCCGGCTTCGGAATATGAGGACCGGCAGGGTCTTGGACAAGACCTACAAATCAGGGGAAACAGTTGAAGCTGCCGACATCGTCGAAACGAAGATGCAGTACCTCTATAACGACGGTTCGTTCTGGCACTTCATGGTGCCGGATACATTTGATCAATACGCGGCCGGTGACAAAGCGGTTGCAGATGCCGCGCAATGGCTTAAGGAAGAAGATGATTGCCTGATTACGCTGTGGAACAATCAACCCCTGCTGGTCGAGCCACCAAATTTTGCCGATCTCCGGATCGTAGAAACAGACCCTGGTGTTCGTGGCGATACGGCTCAGGGCGGGACGAAACCGGCAACACTCGAAACGGGCGCCGTCGTGAAAGTACCCTTATTTCTGGAAGAGGGCGAAGTAATCCGGGTGGATACCCGCACCGGAGAGTATGTGTCGCGTGTCAAAAACTAGCGTTTTTGACCAGACCGCAGGCAACAGATAACAGTCAACAGAGACGACGCCGGGTCTAGCCGGCGTCACAGGTTTTCGCCGGAGTCGCGACAGTCGGCGATCCGGTGTCCTGACCCAGCGACTCGACAAATATTCTGGCGAGATTCTCAATGTCACGTTGATCTTCATCGTCAAATCGATTTTTTTTCGGGCTGTCGATGTCCAGCACGCCGATAAGCTCGCCGTCCAGCATGAGTGGAACGACGATCTCCGAGACACTCGCGATATCGCAGGCGATGTGTCCGGGAAATTCGTGTACGTTGTTGATCCTCTTGGTGGCAACTTCCGCTGCGGCTGTTCCGCAAACCCCGCTTCCGACAGGAATACGAACACATGCCGGCTGGCCCTGGAATGGGCCCAGGACCAGCTCACCATCGTCGAGAAAATAGAAGCCTACCCAGTTGACATCAGGGATCGCAGAAAACAACAGGGCTGAGGTATTGGCAGCATTTGCCGTTCTGTTTGTTTCGTTCTTCAGAAGACGGGTCAGTTGATCAGCCAGCATTCGATATGCGTCCGACTTGTTCAGCCGATCGAAGTCGCTTGGCGATTGCTGTTTTTCCATGTCGGTTCGAAACTAGAAACGGCTGCAGTTTTCCCGTAATTACGCTGTGGCCAGCGGAAACGTAAGTGTGGTTCGGATGTCGTCTGTCCCCGCAGCGAGCATCAGGACTCTGTCAAAACCCAGGGCAACACCCGAGCAATCGGGCAGACCAGTATCAAGAGCGGCCAGGAACCGCTCGTCCGGTTGCAGTGACGGCATGCCGGCCTGCTTGCGTATCGACCTGTCTTCCTCAAACCGCCGTCGTTGTTCCCGGCTGTCCGCGAGTTCGTGAAACCCGTTCGCGAGTTCGAGGTCGCCACAGAAAACCTCGAATCTCTCCGCGACCGCCGCCGTATCTCGACGGACCCGTGCTAGCGCAGCCAGAGCCGCAGGGTAGTCATATATAAATGTTAGCCGATCAGGCGCAAGGGTAGGTACCACTCTGCTCACGAAAACCAGATCAAGCCAGTCGGCGAGGCGCAGACCTGCAGTATGGTCAGGCAGGAAGCCATGTTTTCGCGAGCACTCCGTCAGGTCATCCGTAGTGGCAGCAAGCGGGTCGATCCCGGTGCACGTCATGACGGCGTCACGGTAACTCAGGCGCACTGAATCAGCTCTGAGGACCGGATCGCCGATCAAATGCTGCAGCAACCTTTCGACATCGTCCATCAGCCCGTGGTGATCGATATTCAGCCGGTACCATTCCACCATGGTGAACTCCGGGCTGTGTACCCGTCCTCGTTCGTGGTCGCGGAATACTTTGCAGACCTGGAAGATGTCCCCGGCGCCGGCGGCCAGCAAGCGCTTCATGTGATATTCAGGTGACGTATGCAGGTAACGGAGCCGATCGCTGTCAACCGCCAGCGATACCCCGATCGACTCGATGTGTGCGTCAGTTACGGCTGCCGAGACTATGACAGGTGTCTCGACCTCCATGGCCCCTGTTTCACGAAAGTACTGCCGGGT
Source organism: uncultured Gammaproteobacteria bacterium (assembly GCA_964545335.1). Taxonomy (GTDB): domain Bacteria; phylum Pseudomonadota; class Gammaproteobacteria; order Steroidobacterales; family CAZJFQ01; genus CAZJFQ01. The sequence goes on from CAZJFQ010000051.1 coordinate 9,181, forward strand.
GGTGTTGAGAAGATCAGCCCGCAACTGAAGCATCGTTGGCGACGCACAAGGACGCCAGTCGCCTGCACCGGAATACTTCACGGCGTTGGGCCGCCAGTCACGCTGGTTGGCCTCAGGTCGCGTCCAATGCGTTGACCCATGCGCATCTGCAAACCCGGCGCCAGGTTTTTGTCCCACTCGACGCTGCCGGGCGAAAACAGGACAACGACCGTGGATCCCATGTTAAAGCGCCCAAGTTCGTCGCCTTGTGCCAGCGACACCCGGTCGGATACCGTGGCGTCGTCATGGTCCGGTAACGCCAGCGTAATGCTGCCGACCATCATCGCACCGACCAGCACGACGGCCACCCGGCCTGCAGGCCGGTCGAAAAGGGTTACTACGCGTTCATTGCGTACGAGGAGGCCGGGAATCCTTCGCATGGAGACTTCGTTGACACTGAACAGAGCTCCCGGAATACGCACCACGCGGTTCAGGAGTCCATCGACAGGCATGTGAACTCGATGGTAGTTGTGGGGCGCAAGGTAAATGGTCGCGAAATGACCGTTGTTGAAATCACTCGCTTCCGGAATGCGGCCGAGCAGATTGCTGACTGAATATTCCTGCCCTTTGGCCTGTAGTACCGCATCCTTTCGAAGTTGACCGGCCTGGCTCAACGCTCCATCCACCGGCGACACGACAACGCCACTGTCGGTCGGTAGCGGCCTGGCATCGACGCGAAGGGAGCGCGTAAAAAACGCGTTGAACGACCGATACCTTTCCGGATCAGTAACGGCGGCCTCGTCGAGATCGATGTTGTACATTTTCCGGACTACAGCGATCAGGCTGCTCTTTACCAAACGGTTTTCCGATCTCGTAATGTGGCCCGCGAAACCGGACAACAGCCGTTTCGGCAGAATATACTGCAATCCCACATAAAACCGCTCGAGCACTGTTTTCATAAACGGACAGGTCAGGCGCTATTTCATGCGACCGCTGCGAACGATGAAGTCAACCTGTACAGACTCGCCGCCGTAGAAATGCAGGCGAATTGTAATGCTGTCTCCGACCGCAATCGATCGTTCAGGTCTGACGAGCATCAGGTGACTGCCTCCTGGTTCCAATACAATGGTTTCGCGGGCCGGTAACGCGATCTCAACCTGTTGCACCATCCTCGCCGTCCCTTTTTCGATTACCGTCCGATGTACTTCAATGTCGGCGAATGAATCACTGGATGCACTGACGATCGATCGGGCCTTGTTGCCGGAGTTTTCGATAATCATATAGCCAGCAAGCGTTGTTGCTCCCGGTGGCGCTTCGGCGATCCATGCGTCAGTAACGCTGATCGTGTCGCTGTTTGAACATGCTGTACAAATCGCAAGACCTGCGAAACCTTGCACGAGCAGTCGGGTTGTGTGATTCATGTTGTGTCGATGAGCAAACTGAGATCGTTGGCCAGAATTTCTGCTCGGTGCGGTGCCTGCAATAGTGCGCGAACGTTCGCGTCGGGTCCAACGAGGAAAACCGCTGCCGTGTGTTCAACAGAATATTCTCCATCGCGCTCACCAGAGATGTAGCGGAACGCGACCCCGAGTGCTTTTGTCAACTTCTGAACCTCGATCAGTTCCCCGGTTACGCCGACAAAATCAGGATCAAAGAACTCAACGTAGTTGCCGATCTGGGCCGGCGTATCGCGCATCGGATCCACGGATATCAATACGACTTCGGGCCGCTGCAGGTCACCCAGGTTCTCGGCCCGGCCCAGTGCCTCGGCAAGTGTTCTCAGAGTCAGTGGACAGATATCCGGGCAATGCGTAAAACCGAAAAACAAGATGGTCCAGTGTCCCAGTAATCGTTCACGGCAGAATGTTTGTTGGTTTTGATCAACCAGGCAGAACTCGGGAACTGCCCGATCGTCAGGGAAAACCGTTACCTGCTTCGATAAGGCACGTGCCTGCGGCAGCACAAAACGGGCGGCTAAAAATCCCGCTACCAAAGCGGCCACAGCGATAATCGTCGCGACTGCCATTTTTGTGCCACGCATTCGCCGGATTATCCCATACGCGACTCAGGGGTCTACCGGCTCGGTTATTATTGCCGTAACAGGAAACCTTGCGAAGATGACCGAAACGGCCGCCAAGACCGACCAACTGACCACCGTCGCAGATGCTGTCCGGTGGGGGCGGCGCCGGCTGGCAACCGCATCACTTTGCTTTGGACACGGTACCGACAATGCTGAAGACGAGTCGGCAGCGGTTGTGCTCGCAGCGTTGCGACTGGGGCAGCGGCTGAATACACACGATCTGGACCGGCACCTGACCACGGCCGAAAGACAAAAGATTGTGACGCTGATTGAACAGCGGATCTCGACAAAAAAGCCGATGTCGTATCTGACGCAACAGGCGTGGTTTGCCGGGTTGGAATTCTTTGTTGACGAACGTGTTCTGGTGCCGCGCTCGCCCATAGCTGAACTTATCGATCAAGGTTTCGCGCCATGGATAGATCCGGATCATGTCCGACAGGTCCTGGATCTGTGTACGGGCAGTGGCTGTATCGCCACCGCTTGTGCGATCGCGTTTCCTGAGGCAACCGTTACTGCTACAGATATCTCCCGGTCAGCTCTCGAGGTCGCCCAGGTGAACGTACGGCGGCACGAAGTCGAAAATCGGGTCGAGTTGATTCAATCCGACCTATTTGCCGCTATTGCTCGGGCCCGGTATGACGTAGTTGTCTGCAATCCGCCCTATGTCAGTGACGCCGAGTACGCATCCTTGCCCGCTGAGTTCCGGTCTGAGCCGGTGGTCGGTCTCAGGGCCGGACCTGACGGACTCGGAGTTGTCCGCGAAATCCTGGCCGGCGCGACACCATTCCTCTCCCATCGTGGCATACTCGTAGTCGAAGTCGGCGCGACGGCAGGGCTGCTGGTTCGCAAGTTTCCCAAAGTGCCGTTTACTTGGCCGGAGTTCGAGCGGGGTAGCGGGGGCGTGTTTATCCTGACCGTCGATGAACTGAACAATTATGCACGCGAGTTCGGTGAACGTTCGGGAAACCGGGTGTAAATGTCGGGTAATACTACAGGCCGTCTGTTTACGGTCACTACATTTGGCGAAAGTCACGGACCCGCAATGGGATGCGTGATCGATGGCTGTCCGCCGGGTTTGTCGCTGACGGAAAAGGACCTGCAGGGCGATCTGGACCGGCGGCGGCCGGGAAAATCCCGCCATGTCAGTCCGCGGCGTGAATCCGATCAGGTACAGATTCTGTCCGGCGTATTCGAGGGGGTTACAACCGGCACACCGATCGGCCTGCTCGTCGCAAACGAGGACGCCCGTCCCCGGGATTATGAAGCCATTCGTGACCGGTTCCGACCGGGGCACGCTGACTACACCTACCAGCAGAAATACGGTGTTCGTGATTATCGAGGCGGTGGCCGTGCTTCGGCTCGCGAGACGGTCATGCGAGTAGCCGCGGGCGCGATCGCACGAAAATATCTTCTAGAACGTTTAGGGCTCACGATTCGCGGCTACCTGGCGCAACTCGGCCCACTGTGTTTTGAACCCGTTTCATTGGAATTCGTGGATGAGAATGCGTTTTTCTGTCCCGAACCCGACCGGGTCGGAGAAATCGAAAAATTTATGGATGGTTTACGCAAGGATGGTGACTCGGTCGGCGCGCGCATAGACGTGGTCGCCAGTGGAGTACCCGTGGGGCTCGGGGAACCGGTATTCGACAAACTGGATGCTGATATCGCTCACGCCATCATGAGTATTCCCGCGGTCAAGGGCATCGAAATCGGTGCCGGTTTCAAGTGCGTAGAGCAACGCGGCAGCGAACATCGTGACGATCTGACGCCCGACGGTTTTGAGGGCAATGATGCAGGCGGCACCTTAGGGGGCATATCCACGGGTCAGGATCTGCTCGTCAGTGCGGCGTTCAAACCGACCTCGAGCATCCGATTGCCGGCGGACACCATCAACGACCAGGGGCAGTCTGTCGAGATCGCTACGCACGGTCGCCACGATCCCTGTGTAGGCATCCGTGCAGTGCCGATTGTAGAGGCTATGCTGGCGCTGGTGCTCATCGATCACTGGCTGCGTCAGCGGGCCCAGAACGCGGACGTCATCAGTGCAACTCCGGACATTGCCCGACAGGACGTCAATCCTTCCCGACAACGAGCGCGCCGCTGACGTGACCGACAGGAAATTCAATATCGCCGTGGCGGGCGCGACCGGACTGGTCGGAGAAACAATGCTGTCGATACTCGAGGAGCGCCGGTTTCCGGTGGACAAGATTGCGGTTCTCGCCAGCGCAAACTCCGCGGGCAAACGCATCAGATGGCGTAATCGCCAGTTATCGGTAACCGACGTCGCCGGCTTTGATTTTGCCGGCGTTGATATAGCGTTGTTCTCCGCGGGTCGTGATGTATCAGGAAAATACGCGCCGGTCGCAGCCGCGGCTGGTGCTGTGGTTATCGACAATACGTCGGAGTTTCGTTACGACGACGATGTCCCGCTGGTTGTGCCCGAGGTTAATAAAGGACGGGTTGCGGAATACAAAACCCGTAATATTGTTGCAAATCCAAATTGCTCGACGATTCAATTGGTGGTTGCATTGAAGCCCATATTTGATGCCGCGGGCATCGAGCGGGTCAACGTGGCGACCTATCAGGCTGTGTCAGGCGCAGGCCGTGCATCGGTGGAAACATTGGCAGGGCAGACGGCCGCTTTGATGAATGGTCGGCCCGTAAAGGTCGAAAATAAAGAACCGCAACTGGCCTTCAATGTCGTACCCAGTATCGATTCCATGCAGGACAATGGGTATACACGGGAAGAAATGAAGATTGTCTGGGAGACCCGAAAAATTCTTGATGCGCCGGAGTTACCAGTCAACGCAACTGCGGTTCGTGTTCCGGTGTTCTTCGGCCACTCAGAGGCCGTGCACCTGGAGACCCGGGAGAAACTGACGGTGGCCCAGGTGCGCAAGCTACTGGCCGCAGCGCCCGGAGTGACCGTGGCCGACGGCGACGGCAAAAATGGTGCCGGAATACCGACGGCAGCCGGCACAGCTGTGAATCGCGACACAGTTTTTGTGGGTCGGATACGGGAAGATATCTCGCACCCGCGGGGTATAGACATGTGGGTGGTTGCGGATAACGTCCGTAAGGGGGCGGCGCTAAATAGCGTCCAAATTGCTGAAATCTTGGTCAAAAACTATTTCTAAGCTATAGT
>CAZJFQ010000052.1:0-10246 GCA_964545335.1 uncultured Gammaproteobacteria bacterium
CGTTGAGCAAGTATGACGCCATAGTCATCGGTGCCGGCCACAACGGCCTGGCCAACGCCGCATTCCTGGCACGCGCCGGACTGAAAGTGCTCGTGGTCGAGAAAAACGACTATATCGGCGGGGCGGCAGTGAGTCGCGAACCGTACAACGGCTGGATCTATTCCAGCTGCTCCTATGTTTCCAGCCTGCTGCGTCCGGAAATCTACCGGGAGCTCAACCTGGCGAAATACGGCCTGCAGGTCATTCCGTACGGCGGCAGTGTTACGTTTAAAAAGGGCGGCGATTTCATCGGATCCTATGACGATCACGATGTTCAACGCCGTGAACTGGCCCGACACAGCCCGCACGACGCTGATGCTTACGAACGATTCTCGGCGGACGTCTCCCGCCAATGCCGGTTTATTCGAGAGTTCCTGCTGCGTACGCCACCGGATCCGACAACGTTTCGACCGCGTGATGTCTGGGAACTGATCTATATCCTGAAGAAATACTACTCGCTCGGCGAAAAGGTAATGTACGACACCATTCGTTTTTACACCATGAGCGTGGCGGAGTACCTGGACGAATACTTCGAGTCAGACCTTGTCAAGGCGCACTATTCCGGCAGCGGCATAATCGGCACCGGCTTAGGCGTCTACAGCCCCGGTACTGCTTATGTTTTGCTGCACCATTACATGGGCGACATCGACGGCAATATCGGAACCTGGGGCTTCGCCCGGGGCGGAATGGGCGCCATTTCCAATGCCATTGCGGACTCGTTCAAGGCCGCCGGCGGCGAGATCCGTGCCGGGGCAGGCGTGGAGCAGATTACTGTTCGCGGCAACCGCGTCACCGGTGTCGCGCTGGATAACGGTGATGAGATTCAGTCGGACATCGTCGTGTCCAACCTCGACCCCAAACGCACGTTCCTAAAGATCATGGATGAAAAAGATCTGGATCCTGATGTCGTCACCAAAGCGAAGAACTTCAAGATTCGAGGTTCGTCGGGGAAAGTCAACATCGCCCTGGACGGAATGCCACAGTTTCCGGCGTTACCGGATAACAGCCCCCTGTACCAGAGCGATATGCATTGCATTGACTCACTGGAGCGTCTCGAGCGTGCATATGACGACTGGAAGAACGGCACCTGGTCGCAGGATCCGTACGTAGACATGCTGATTCCGACCCAGATCGATCCAACCATGGCACCGCCAAACAAGCACATGATGACGATATTCGTCCAGTACTGTCCGCCAAAACTTAAGGAAGGTGACTGGACGGTTGCAACACGCGACGCCTTTGGTAAAACCGTTGTCGATCAAATCGCCCAATACAGTCCGAACTTCAAAGACCTGATTCTGCACATGGAAGTTCGCACACCGCGTGAAATCGAGGATGAAATCGGCCTCACCGAAGGCAACATCTTTCAGGGTGAACTGACGATCGATCAGCTCTTTTTCAACCGGCCTTTCCCCGGGTACGGCCAGTTCCGTGGACCACTCAAGGGAATGTACATGTGTGGTTCCGCCACTCACCCGGGTGGGGGTGTCATGGCAGCGCCCGGTGCCAACGCCGCCCGGGAGATTTTGCGAGATCTCGGGAAGCCCAACAACGTGCCAGCGAGCGACAGCGATGACTGACAAGAAACCGGTAATCATCATCGGCGCTGGCCACAACGGCCTGGTGTGTGCAGCCTATCTGGCGAAGGCCGGCCGCAAGGTTCTTGTTCTGGAAGCGGCCGACAGGGTCGGGGGCGCCGCTGTTACGCGCGAGTTTGCCCCGGGCTTTTCGGTGTCTTCCTGTGCGCATCTGCTGCACCTGATGAATCCCCGGGTAATAAAAGAGTTAGGCCTCGAAAGCCACGGTCTTGCGCTGGCAGCCCGCGATATTGCCACGACGTCCTTGTCGATTGACGGATCACCGTTGCACCTGCATGGCTCGTCGGCAATCGGGCCGGATGTCACCGACAGTGACAGGTTTACGCTGCCGAAATTTATCAAGCGGATGGGCAAGTTTGCGGCGCTGCTGGAAAAGTATTTCTCAAAGACACCGCCGAAGTTCACGCCTGAGTGGTCGAATCTGAAAACCATGGCCGGTCTCGGTCTCGACATGCGTCTGATGGGACAGGACGAAATGCGCGAGTTGATGCGCATCATCGGCATCAATATCTATGACGTTTTGCAGGAGCAGTTCGAAAGCGAATCGCTGAAGGGCGCGATGGGGTTTGACGCGGTCCTGGGTACGCATCTCGGTCCGCGGTCTCCCAACAGTATGCTGACCTGGCTGTATCGGTTGACCGGCAGCGTGGGCGGGGAACGCGGCGCTTTGGGCATTCCGCGTGGCGGCATGGGAGCCGTCAGCTGTGCAATAGCGTCTGCGGCCGAAGCTGCCGGCGTAGAGATTCGGAACAACAGCGCGGTGGCAAGAATTGTCCTCGACGCAGGCGTCGTCAGCGGGGTGGCGCTCGAAAGCGGCGAGATCATCAATGCCGATCTCGTCGTCTCCAATGCAGATCCCAAGACCACCATATTCAAGCTGCTGGGCGCCGGCAATGTCGAGGCAGGTTTCGCCCACAGCATTCACAACATCCGAACACGGGGCAATGCAGCCAAACTTCACCTGGCGCTGAACGGGCTTCCGGACTTCCGCGGTGTCGAGGCGGCCAATTTAGGTAATCGGATCCTTATCGCGCCGACACTCGAATATGTCGAACTTGCGTTCAACCACGCCAAATACGGTGAGTATTCGACGCAACCCGCTATCGAGATCACGATCCCGACTGTTCATGACGCGACTCTGGCGCCCGCGGGCAAACATGTCTTGTCGGCCGTCGTGCAATATGCGCCGTACGAACTGAAAGAGGGTTGGGACAGCGCCCGTGAGACTTTCAAAGAGCACGTTATCGAAACAATCAGCTCGTACGCTCCGGGGCTGAAGGACCGTATTGAGACAGCAGAAATGCTGACGCCGCTGGACCTCGAGCGGCAATTCCGCATGGCCGGTGGCCACTGGCATCACGGTGAGTTCGCACTCGACCGATTCATGATGTTGCGACCCGTACCCGATGCCTCGCAATACGCCACGCCCGTACCGGGACTCTACTTCTGCAGCGCCGGTTGCCATCCGGGCGGCGGCGTCATGGGTTCCGCTGGCCGGAATGCTGCGAATGAACTGAACGGTCGGGAGCAAGCCGCATGATCACAAACGACCGATTCCATGCGAAGAGATTCCTGCGGGAGACACCGTTTCACTCGCGAACGTCGGCAGCCAATCTCGTCAACGCGTGGCACCGCTGGATGGATTACACCACGGCGGATGTCTATCACAATGTCGAGATCGAATACTTCGCGATGCGCAACAGCACCGGTGTATTCGATTTGACGCCGATGACGAAGACCCGGATTACGGGACCGGATGCGCTGCCTTTTTTGAATCGGCTGCTTACACGTGATGCCAACAAGATCAAACCGGGGCGCGTAGCGTACTGCGTGTGGTGCAACGACCAGGGACAGGTCATCGATGACGGGACCGTCTTTCACCTCGAAAAAGGCGTCTACCGTTTGTGTTCGCAGGAGCGGCAGCTGGATTGGATGGCGATCTCTGCCTTAGGCTTCGACGTCACCATTGAAGATGTGAGCGATGACGTCGCGGCACTGGCAGTACAGGGGCCCACGAGCTGCGCGGTATTGAAAAATATGGGCCTTGCCGGGATCGAAAACCTGAAGCCCTTCGACTTGACCTATTATGACTTCGCAGGCACTCGACTCATGGTGTCTCGTACCGGCTTTACCGGCGATCTGGGCTATGAGCTATGGATCGACCCGGATAAGGCAGAAGTCATGTGGGACAAGTTGTTTGAGGCGGGTGGTATCACGAATATCAAACCCATCGGTACTTATGCCCTGGAAATGATTCGCGTTGAGGCCGCATTTATCCAGGCCGGAGTGGATTTTCTGCCCGCGCAGCAGGCTATTCGTACTACGCACACGCGCTCGCCGCTGGAAATCGATCTCGCCTGGCTGGTGGATTTTAAAAAAACCAACTTCAGTGGCCGCCAGGCCCTGTTACGGGAAAAGGAAAAAGGCTCGCGATACCGGCTGGTAAAGCTCGATGTCGAAAGCAACAAACCGGCCAGCGATGCCTACATTTATAACCGCCGCCACAAAGTTGTCGGTTGGGTAACCTCGGCAATCTGGTCACCGACCTGCAAAGCCAACATCGCATTGGCGACAGTGGAAATACCGTACGGTAAGCCGGGCGACGAGCTGTATGCCGAAATCTATTACCACCGCGAACTGAAGTGGAACCGGATGATGGCGCGCAGCCGGGTCGTTGAAGGGCCGTTCTTCAACCCACCGAGGCGGCGGGCGACGCCGGCACTCGACTACTAACGGGTAACCTCATGTCGCATCGTCTCGACCCGCTTCTGCGTCCGCAGTCGATCGATGTCGTTGGTGCCACCGTCAAAAAAGGCCGGGTCGGGAGCCGTACGATCACGAACCTACTTGCCGGGCACTACCCCGGGCGCTTATTCGCCGTTAATCCCGGCTACACGGAGGTGCACGGCGTACCCTGTTTTCCGGCAATCGACGACCTCCCGGAGGCGGTTAAACACGTTGTATTTGCAGTCAGTGACGAGCGAATCGAAGCGGTGCTCAATGAGGTGATCTCAGCCGGTGTTAAGGCTGTGACTATCATGTCGACGCTGGTTCTCGCCGATGATGCCAAGCCGCCATTGAAGGAACGCATTCACGACAAAGTATCTGCGGCCGGCTTGCTCGTCTGCGGCGGCAACGGCATGGGCTTTTACAACTTTCAGGATCGTGTCTGGGCCTGCGGCTTCGACACACGGCCACATAGGCAGGGAGGCAACGTCGCTCTTATCAGCCATTCCGGATCCGGGATGGCCGGCATCATCGATGTCGAAGAACGCATCGATTTTTGTCTGGCGGTTTCGACCGGCCAGGAATTGGTTGTAACCATGGCGGACTACCTGGACTTTGCTTTGGATATGCCTGACGTCCGCGCCGTGGGGCTGTTCATGGAAACGGCGCGCGACCCGGATGCGCTGATCGCATCGCTTGAAAAGGCACACGACAAACACATTCCGGTTGTCGCCATAAAAGTCGGCCGTACCGATCTCGCCGCGAGGCTGACCGTTTCGCATTCGGGGGCCATGGCCGGCGCCGATGCGGCCTTCGACGCCTTGTTTGATCGCCACGGTGTTCAGAAGGTCCGGGACATGGACGAATTGGCGACCGCATTAATCATGTTTGCTCAGCCGCATCCTGTGTCTGGCGGTGGGCTGGCGACTCTGCACGATTCCGGAGGAGAGCGGCAATTGCTGATCGACCTGGCGGATGAATTCGATGTGGCGTTGACTGAACTGGAGCAAGAGTCCGTGGCGAAACTCGCCAGGGTGCTCGAACCCGGGCTTGCCCCTGTGAACCCGCTGGACGCCTGGAGTGTCGGTGGTCCGGACGCGCACATTATCATGCAGGAGTCGATGAAAATATTGATGACCGACCCGGGGACCGCTGTCGGTGCGGTAATCCATGACCGCGCGCCGAAAGCTGCGCTTTATCCCGAGTATGTCGACTATATGCGGGCAGGACACGGCGCGTCCGGCAAACCGGTGTTTCTCGTCGCGAGTCGCCAGGGGACGGGGACGGACCCGGCCGCAATATCGGTTACGCGAGAAGGGTTTCCAGTCCTGGATGGCGTGGCCAGCTTTCTGACCGGTGTGCGGTGTCTGTTTGGTCATCGCGATTATCTGAACCGTCCTGATCTGCGCCTGCTGGAAGTCGCGGATGATGTTGTCAACAAGTGGCAGGATCGTCTGAATTGCGCCACTATGCTTGAGGACACCGCGGCCCGTGAGATGATTTCGGATTTCGGCCTGGCCGTGACTCCCCTGCGCGCCGTTGACAATCCGGACGCGGCTGTTGCAGCAGCCGACGAAATCAGGTTCCCGGTCGTAATGAAAACGGCCGCCGTTGGAATCGTTCACAAGTCGGATACGGGTGGAGTAAGGCTTGGCCTATGCGACGAATCCGAGGTGCTGACCGCTTACGATAAGTTGTCGCACGCGTTCGGTCCGCGGGTGACACTAGCCCCGATGATTGGTCCGGGCGTAGAGATGATCCTCGGAATCGTTCAGGATGAGCAGTTCGGACCCATGGTCGTGATCGGTTCGGGCGGTATACACGCGGAGGTACTTGATGATGTCGTGTTCGCCCTGCCCCCGTTTGATGCAGCCCGGGCCCGACAGATGACAGACAAACTCAAGATGCGGCCGCTGCTCGATGGTCAGCGCGGCAGGCCGCCGGCGGACATCGACGCGTTTTGTGATATGGCGGCTCGGGTTTCAGTAATGGCGCAGCGGCTCGCCGGCAGCATTGGCGAACTGGATCTCAATCCGGTCATCGTGGACGAACGAGGCTGCGTTGCGGTCGACTGGCTGGTTGTGCCTGGCGGAGATGTGTCGGTAAAAAACGAACAGAGGAAAGCGGTATGAGCACCGTAGCACACGACAATTTTGACAAGACAAAATGGCATGCATTGGCAGACAAAGTGATTGCCAGTCCTGAGACCCGGCTGTTTATCGATGGCGACTACGTGGATGCGGTGGACGGCGGTCGTTTCGAGTCGATCAATCCGGCCAACGGTAATGTCGTGGCCGCAATGGCCGAAGGCACGCAGAAAGATGTCGATAAGGCTGTCGCCGCTGCCCGCAGCGCTTTCCGATCCGGCGTGTGGTCGAAAATGGCCCCGCGCGATCGCATGGCTGTCATGTATCGATGGTCAGAACTGGTGGACAAACACACCGAGGAGCTGGCGTTGCTGGACACGTTGGATATGGGCAAACCCATATCGGACATGCTTGCCATCGACCTGCCGGCGGTAGTCGAAAACATTCACTTTATGGCCGAAACCATCGACAAGATCGAAGGCGCGGTGACCAACACCGAGGACGACGTCATGCACTTCGTTCTGCGCGAGCCGCTCGGTGTTGTCGGCGCAATATCGCCCTGGAACTATCCGCTGCTCATGGCTACCTGGAAAGTCGCGCCCGCGTTGGCCGCGGGCAATACCGTTGTACTGAAGCCCGCAGAGCAGGCGCCGCTATCCTGTATTCGCCTGGCCGAACTGTTTGTAAGAGCCGGTGGCCCGCCCGGAGTCTTCAACGTAGTCAATGGCATCGGTGAAATCGCCGGCAGAGCACTCGCGCTGCATAACGATGTCGCCAAGATATCGTTCACCGGATCGACCGAAGTCGGGAAACTCATGCTGCAGTACGCCGGGCAATCAAATATGAAACACGTTGCGCTGGAGTGCGGCGGCAAATCGCCACAAATCTTCATGGGTGACATAGAAAACCTGGCGGATGCTGTTGCCGGCGCCTACAACGGGATCTACGCCAATATGGGCGAAGTGTGTAATGCAGGTTCGAGGTTGCTGGTCGAACACAGAATCTATGATGAATTCGTCGACCGGTTTATGAGTGATGGCCAGACAGCATACACGCCGGGCGACCCGCTCGACCCGGACACGAATATGGGTCCGCTGGTTACGAAGGAAGCTCAACAGCGTGTGCTCGGATACATCGAATCCGGAAAAAAAGATGGTGCGACTCTGAAATTCGGCGGCAGTGTGCCGGACGGACTGGAACACGGTGCGTATGTCAGTCCGACACTTTTCGTTGACGTAAACAATCGGATGAAGATCGCTCAGGAAGAGATATTCGGACCTGTGGCGTCGATCATTCCATTCGCTGGAATGGATCAGGGCATAGCAATCGCGAACGACACCATTTACGGCTTGTCGGCAGGAATCTGGACAAAGGATCTGAACACCGCCCACCGGCTGATTAAAGACCTGGAGTGCGGCGTCATCTGGGTCAACAGTTTTTATGACGGCGACATGACCCTGCGTTTTGGCGGCTACAAGCAGTCCGGCAACGCGCGCGATGCCTGTATCGATAGTGTTCGTAGCTATACCCAGAAGAAATCAGCCTGGATCCGGCTCAGCTCCACCGACTGATCGCACCGTATGAGCTTCACGACCGTTACCTACGACAAACAAGGACCGGTAGCCCTGATCGGTCTCAACCGGCCCGACAAGCTCAACGCGATCAACCGCACGATGGTCAATGAACTGGGTGCCGTACTGGCCCAGGCAGAGAGCGACGACGCGGTGAAAAGTATCGTCGTATACGGTCACGGCAAGGCATTTTCCGCCGGTTTCGATCTCGAAACGGATTGGCATGCGGACAATGCCGCCAGCGTTCGCCGTGAACTAAAAAAAGACTTCGACCTGATCATGCGGTTTTGGGACTCGCCCAAACCCACCCTGGCGGCGGTACACAAGTATTGCTTCGGAAGTGCAATGGAACTCGCGGTAGCCTGCGACATTACGGTGTCGGCAACCGACTGCCGTTTTGGTGCACCCGAGGTGCGTTTCGGCAGCGGCATCGTCTGCCTGATTCTGCCGTGGCTGATCGGTGTCAAACCCGCAAAGGAATTGCTCCTGACCGGCGACGATCGCGTCGCTGCTGATCGCGCACTGGCATTGGGGCTTATCAACCATGTCGTGCCGGACGGCCAGCATCTTGAAGTTGCGACTGAACTGGCGCAACAGATCGCGACCAATGATGAACACGCCGTCCGCCTGACCAAACGCGCCATCAATCGGGGCCTGGAAATCATGGGCTTTCGTCAGGCGCTGCGGGAAGCGTTGCAGACGGACGTCGAAATCGAAATGCATGAGACACCCGAGTCGCGCGAGTTCAACCGTATCGTTGCCGAAAAGGGCGTCAGGGCAGCCGTGGAGTGGCGCGAATCGCGGATTCAGGCAACAGTAAAAGCTGAGGCCGGGGAGAACTCGTGAACAGGAAAAGTACTGTACGCGAAGCAAAACAATTCCGCCGCGCTCACCCGGATACCGGCATCATCGAACTGCTGCTGCCGGATATGAACGGCATTTTGCGAGGCAAACGCATCGGTGCCGATGATCTCGACAAAGCTTTCGATCCCGGCGTCAATTTTTGTGCCGCGACGACGATGCTCGACTTCAAAGGAGCAACCATAAACGACGCCGTCTACGGTGCACTGGACGGGGACCCGGACGTCTATGCACCGATAGTGCCGGGATCTTTGGTGCCGATGCCCTGGGCGACCAGGCCAATGGCCCAGGCTCTGACCACCTTACGCGATCCGGGTGGCGGCGGATATTTTGCTGACCCGCGGACCGTTCTGGAACGAGCGGCCCGGCCGCTGGCGGACCTGGGGTTGAAACCAGTGGTTGCGGTCGAACTCGAATTTTATTTGCTGGACAGCAATCCGCATCAGACACCGCAAATCAAGATGCCCCGTATTCCGGGCACACGATTGCTTCAGGACGGTCCGCAATTCGCGATGTTCGAGGACCTTTACGATGTCGACGATTTTCTCGCTGATGTGCAGTCGGCGTGCAAGCAGCAGAACGTTCCGGCAAGCACGGCCTTGTCCGAGTTTTCACCAGGCCAGTTCGAGATCAATCTCCATCATGTAGACGACCCCGTCCTGGCTTGCGATCACGGTGTATTGTTGAGGCGGCTCGTCAAAGGTGTAGCGCGTGAACATGGCCTGGCCGCCAGTTTCATGGCGAAACTGAATGCGGATGTCTCCGGCAGTGGCTTGCACATCCATATCAGTCTCCTTGACGACAAGGGCCGAAATGTCTTCCGCGGTACGGACGGTCAGGAGCCACCGGTTTCCGACACGCTCAGACATGCCATTGGCGGCCTTACGGCGATAATGTCCGAAGGCATGGCCATTTTTGCGCCCAACGGAAACTCGTATCGGCGCTTCAGGCCGGGTTTTTATGTGGCGATGAATCCAACCTGGGGATTTAATCACCGCGCGCTCGCCCTGCGGGTGCCGCTCTCCACTCCGGACAATATGCGAGTGGAGCATCGTGTTGCGGGGGCTGATGCAAATCCTTACCTCGTTGTTGCAACGGTCCTGGCGGGTCTGCACCATGGCATTACTCACAAGTGTGACCCCGGACCCATGATCGCCGAAGGAACCGTCATCGATACCGAAAGCGCGACCCTGCCAACCCGATGGGACTCAGCACTCAACGCCTTTGAGAAAGCTGCGGTACTGCCGGCCTACCTTGGTGAGGAATACTGCCGCGTTTTTGCCATTTGCCGGCGTGCCGAAGCGGAACAATTCCACTCCGAGGTCAGCAACCGCGACTATGAGTGGTATCTCAGGGCGATCTA
>CAZJFQ010000052.1:10346-12020 GCA_964545335.1 uncultured Gammaproteobacteria bacterium
CTTTGTGTTCTTTGTGGTCACTAAAAGTTAAAAAATAGCGGATACCTGAACCATGCCCTCTTCCCAACATACAAATCCCAAGCCCGACATCCAGATAGCTCACGAGGCTAAGCTCAAGCCGATCAGTGAAATTGCTCGCGATATCGGCATTCCCGATGACTCACTGATTCTTTACGGACGCGACAAGGCGAAGGTCTCGCGCGAGTTCATCGCGGGTCTCAATAAAAAGAAAGACGGAAAACTGATCCTGGTCGCAGGTATCACGCCAACCAAGGCCGGCGAAGGCAAGACCACAGCTGCAGTCGGGCTCGGTGACGGTCTCCGAAGGATCGGCAAGAAAGCCATGATTTGCCTGCGTGAGCCCTCCCTGGGGCCCTGCTTCGGTATCAAAGGCGGTGCAGCCGGCGGCGGCTACGCGCAGGTTGTGCCGATGGAAGATATCAATCTGCATTTCACCGGCGACATGCACGCGATATCGGCTGCGCACAATCTGCTGGCGGCATTGATCGACAATCACATCCATTGGGATAACACACTCAAGATCGATCGACGCCGGGTGAGTTGGCGCCGCGTCGTCGATATGAGCGACCGTGCGCTGCGCGAGATCACAAATGGTCTCGGTGGCGTGCCGAACGGTTTTCCGCGGAGCGATGGTTTCGATATCACCGTGGCTTCGGAAGTCATGGCGATATTCTGTCTGGTCGAGGACCTCAAAGAACTCCGTGAGCGGCTGGGCAACATACAGATCGCCCAGACACGCAAGCTCGAGCCGATTTTTGCCAAAGACTTAAAGGCTGCGGGCGCGATGACTGCCTTGTTGAAAGACGCTCTGCAACCCAATCTGGTGCAGACGCTGGAATATACCCCCACATTTGTTCACGGCGGACCGTTCGCGAATATCGCACACGGGTGCAACTCCCTGCTAGCGACAAAAACCGCTCTCAAGCTTGCGGACTACGTCGTCACGGAGGCAGGGTTCGGTGCCGATCTTGGCGCCGAGAAGTTTTTCAACATCAAGTGCCGCAAGGGCGGTCTCAAGCCTGATTGCGTCGTCATTGTCGCCACGATCCGCGCTATGAAAATGCATGGCGGCGCCAGCCTGGATGATCTCGGCAAGGAAAACCCCAACGCAGTCGCAAAGGGGATCGCCAATTTGACCCGCCATGTCGAGAATACGAGGAGTTTCGGCGTCCCTGAAGTCGTTGCATTGAATCAGTTCAGCACGGATACCGAAGCCGAGTACAACATGGTTCGTCAGGGTTGTGCAGAGGCCGGGGTCGAAGTCATTTTGTGCGATCACTGGGCTATGGGCAGCGAGGGTTCAGCCGATCTGGCCGAAGCCGTGGTCCGTACGATTGATGAGCAACCCAGCCAGTTTCGGTTTCTGTACGAGGATGACCTGCCGTTGTGGGACAAGATCCGTACCGTGGCGCAAAGCATCTATCGGGCACAAGGCATCATCGCCGATCAGAAAGTCCGGGACCAGATCAGCCGCTATCAGTCGGAAGGGTATGGCAACTTCCCGGTCTGTATCGCCAAGACCCCGTTGAGTTTCACGACGGATCCGAACGCCAAAGGCATTCCCTCGAATCATGTCGTGCCAATACGCGAGGTGCGGTTGTCGAACGGCGCCGGATTTCTGGTCGTCATCTGCGGCAATGTCATGACTATGCC
>CAZJFQ010000052.1:12120-13850 GCA_964545335.1 uncultured Gammaproteobacteria bacterium
CCCCTGGCGAAGTTATGTCACGTGGCCGCCAGCCGCAAGTCGCGAGAATTTACACTACGCGTGGGGATTCTGTGCGCGTAACGACAATGAAGAGGATTGGAGCGATGGAACGCAGAGGCCTGGCACTCAATATCTTTTCGCGGATCACCCGCGAGACGCAAGCGCGTGCCAAAAAAAGCAATGGCAACGGCAGCGACAGCCAGTGGCATGCCGTTTCAATTTGTTACCCCGATGAACCCTACGAGGGCGCCTGTTTTGCAGTCAGGCAGCTTACGGATAAGAGGTTTCTGTCAAACCAGGCGCCAGTACTACCCCTGGCGGATTGCCAGAATGACGAGTGCAGCTGCAGTTACATGCATCACGCCGACCGGCGTTCCGGAAACGATCGCAGAGTACCCTCCGGGCCGGGCAAACCAAAATCGCTTATTGCCGAACGGCGTGGTGACACTGGAACTGGTCGGCGCAAAACCGACTTCTCCGACGTCGACGTCTGATTACTGATCCGTCGAAAGCAATCGATTATTTTCTGCCGCCGTACCGTTACGCGGTGCGCGAAGCAACCGGCTGACGGGTAACTTGGCTCGGATCCAGTTCTGAAATCCCTTAACGACGTTTTCCTTGCCGGAAAGGATTCCGACATCGTACCCGCTCGAACGGAGGCCGCCCTGAACCGCTATCGTCAGAGCGTCGTCCTCGCTCTGAGTCGCCGTATTTATGCGATTGGCGAGAAAGCGCGCCGCACGGCTCTCACGCAGATTGTCTTCGAAGTGGAACCCACGTGAACGCAGGCGCACACGGCCTGGCGCTACTGGTACCACGTGCCAGAAATCGGCCTGGTCCGGATACATGTCGAAAAACGACCCCGGGAACAATCCGAAATACGTCCAGCGGTCGCGCATCTCCTCCGGCAGATGTTCATAGTCGGGTAGTACCTTTCGATACATCTTTGAACTCCAACGCTTTGGTTGCTCCCGCATGCGATGACTCAGTCGAAATACACCACCCGCATCTACCTCCCTGTCGTAATCCCTTTCCATCAGTGCAGACAAGGACGGATGTCCCAGCGGAAAGTGATAGTCTTCGACATAGTTTTCGACGACATTTTTCCAATCCGCATCGTATTCCGCCACCCATATCTTGTCCGAATGAACCATATTCTCAGATCGGTAGCGGCCGAATTCCGCTGCCCAGGGGCCAAACTGCTCCGCGACCGTCGGACCACCTGATACAAAACGAATAAAGACGAAACCGTGAAACACTTCGACATCGAGCGGTTTCAATCCGAACTTCGACCGATCGACGGGAGCAAATGTTTTGGCTTCACTGATCCCGCGATTGCTGCCGTCGAAGTTGTACATCCAGCCGTGGTAAGGACATTGCAGGTGGCCGGCACAATGCCCGGATTCGCCCTGCACCACGCTGTGTGCCCGGTGCCGGCAAACATTGTGAAACGCCCGTATCCTGTTGTCGTCGCCGCGAACGACAAACGCACGCTCGCCGAGCATTTCTAACGTGTGATAGCTGCCCGGTTCGGGCAGGTCACTGATATGACAGACTGTCTGCCAGGCCGGCAGATGAATGAACTCCTTCTCGAGTTCGAAGAATTCGTCGCTGTCATAAACCCATGACGGCAACGTGTATATGAGACCCTTCTCTTCGACCGGTGCCAGCTCCGGTATTGAAGTCTTTACCGAAGGAGCTCGCATTTCGCCGGTCTTGCCCGGCATGCT
>CAZJFQ010000053.1:0-13749 GCA_964545335.1 uncultured Gammaproteobacteria bacterium
CGGGATACATACGCCACTAATGCACCGACAATACTGAACAAGGCTATGACAAGTAATATCGCGCTGGCAACCATTGCCAAAGAGGAATCGAGGTACCAGCCAGCGAAACCGGCGATCAGTGCAACGGCTATCTGAACCTTGGACCACCTGACCAGTGGACTGGTACTCCATTTGTACTGAACTTCATGCTTATCTGAGGTGTGCACAGCGGTCGCCCGTTGAACTTGCGGACAGAGATTTACATCCGCCACCAATCCAGCCTGCCGGTGTCATGGCGCCAGCGAACCAATCACCGGTAACCGGCGCCGGGTCAATTTGCGCCAGACAGGTTCCATACAAAGATCACGGCAACAGCAGTGGGAGCGACATAGCGTGTCAGGAAACGCCATGAGTTATAAACCCAGCCGTCAGGCAGTCCAAGCTCCTCCATAGTAGTTTCTTTCGACAGAAACCAGCCAACAAAAATCGAAAACAACATTCCACCGAGCGGCAGGATGATATTCGTTATCAGAAAATCGATCAGCTCGAATAGCGTTTTGCCGAATACCCTGAAATTCTCCAGATAATTGAAGGAGAAGACAGTCAGTAATCCGACCAGGAAGGCGGCCAGCCCGAGCAACCAGGTTACTCTGGGTCGGCTTACGCCCCGGGACTCGGTAGCACGACAAATAATCAATTCGAACATCGCGAACGCCGAAGTCAGTGCGGCCACAAAGACCAGCAGGAAGAACACCGCACCGACGATGTGCCCGCCCGGCATCTGTGCAAAAGCGGCCGACAACGTTACAAAAATCAAACCAGGACCTTCGCCGGGGTTCAGGCCGTATGCAAAAACAAACGGAAAGATCACCAGGCCGGCCAGCAAGGCGACCACGGTATCGCCAACCGCAATAATGATCGATGATCGGGTCAGATCAACGTTGCCCGGCAGATACGCCGAGTACACAAGAACGCTGCCGATACCGACGTTAACAGAGAAAAAAGCCTGACCGGTGGCGGCCAGGGCAACCTGCGGCGTTACCTTTGAAAAGTCAGGCGCAAACAGGTAACTCGCCGCTTCGGCAAAGTTGCCGGCATACATGCCATAAATCACCAAACCGACCAGCATGAAAAACAAGGCCGGCATCAACGCGTTGGTTGCCTTTTCAAGGCCGGCCGTGACACCGCGGGACACGATGTACGCCGTCACTGCCATGAAAAGTGCGTGCCACGCGATTAGCGTAAGCGGACTGTGCAGGAAAGTATTAAACGCTGCGCCAACCTGATCAGGCGACATACCCGTAAGGGCGCCGGATAGCGCCTTCACAATATAGGCCATTACCAGCCGGCGACCACACTAAAAAAACTCAGCACGAGAAACACACCGAACATTCCCATCCAGCCGAGCCATTGCCAGTTTTTGCTGGCGCCGACTTCCTGGGCCATCTTCTTGAGTGTGTTTGGTGCGCTCATGCGACCACGGCGACCGAGAATCATTTCCGACATCATGATCGGCGTTGCCACCAGAAAAATCGCGAGTAGGTAGATGATAACGAACGCGGCACCGCCGTTGCTCCCGAGCATGTACGGAAACTTCCAGATATTGCCAAGCCCTACCGCAGCGCCTATCGCGGCGAGCAGAAATGCCATACGGGATGACCAGTTTTCATGCACGGTGGGTGCTTGCATCGGGGCTCCTTGGAGCGCTTATTGTTATTCAGTTTCGCCGCGGGCCTATTCTAGCGGCCTTCCGGTGCGAAACGACAACTCCGGGGCTCCGGCTCAACTGCTATCGGGGCCAGACCCGGGGGAACATCTCACAGTCCATGGCATCCCCGTGCTTCAAACCGGGCGGATCGACGGGGAACCCCACCTCACCGGGGCGTTCAGCGTAGGTGGCATCATCTCCGGTCCAGCGCGTCGAATACGCGCGACGACGCGACGTCTTGGAAGCATTGCCCGGCGCGCCATGAATAATCATCCCGTGGAACACCAGACAGTCACCCCGCTCAAGATCAAACGCAACGATTTCGTATTTTTCCGGCTCGGCTCCAATGTCCGGCAGTTCCGGCAAACCGGTACCTTCGTAAGGGGTATCGTCTATGAAATGGTGCGGGTTATACGACTCGCCCCAGCGGTGTGAGCCGCGAACAAAGTGTACGCTGTTCTGCCTCTTAACCGCGTCGAGAGGTAACCAGACGGAACAGACCTGCCAGCCGTCGACCGCCCAGTACGGTTGATCCTGATGCCAGGGTGTAACTTCGCGGGTATTGGCTTCCTTGACCAACAGCTGGTCATAAAAGAAATTCAGCTTACCGGATCGCATGATCCCCGCGGCAATCGCGGCTGCCGGTGAGTGCAAAACAAACTGCCTGAAGCGGGTGTGGCGTTCCCATACACTCAGGTCGCCGTAAAAGCGACCCGGGCCGTGCCGCGTGTAGTCTTCGGCATGCGGCCCGGGTGCGGCCATCACCTCATCGACCGCCGGCGCCAGATAATCGAGCCACTCCCGTTCAAACATGTCACGGAGACAAACAACACCTGCAGAAGCATACGCGCCGATGTCTTCATCGGTCACACCGTGTTTCGGAAGAGACTTCGTCGGGTGAGTCATATCCGCTCAGACAAAGTAAACCGTCTACTTTTCTGATGCAGTGTAGCCCTGCCCCGTGACCTTGACGCACTGGACACCATAAAGAACCGGAGCCCGGCGGGTTCCGACCTCAAAAAGCTGACTTGCCGGTCAGTTTGCCAATCCGCCGACCAGCAGATACTTGATCTCGATGCAATCCTCGACGCCATACTTCGATCCCTCGCGGCCAATGCCCGATTCCTTGACGCCGCCGAAAGGCGCTACAGCCGTCGAGATGATGCCCTCGTTGACTCCAACGATGCCATATTCGAGCGCTTCGGACACACGCCAGATACGCCCTATGTCCCGGGCATAAAAGTAAGACGCCAATCCGAAGGGCGTATCATTGGCGAGTGCAATCGCTTCTTCTTCGGTGCCGAACCGGGTCAGAGGTGCAACGGGGCCAAATATCTCTTCCGTGTTAATTTTCATGTCTGGAGATATATCGGCCAGAACGGTAGGAGTATAGAACCTTCCGCCCAGTTCGTGCCGCTGACCTCCGGTCACCACTTTTGCACCGTGTTCAACCGCATCGCTGACAAGTTCTTCAACCTTTACTATCGCATCGTCGTTAATGAGCGGGCCAATTGCCACGCCTTCCTCACGACCGTCGCCGATCTTCAGTTCTTCGACCTTCTTCACGAACTTCGCCGCAAACTCCTCGTAAATGCCATCCTGCACCAGTATGCGGTTGGCACAGACACAAGTTTGTCCTGCGTTGCGATACTTGGATGCGATCGCGCCGGTTACCGCAGCATCCGGGTCCGCATCATCAAAAACGATAAACGGCGCATTCCCGCCAAGTTCCAGCGATACCTTTTTAACAGTACTGGCGCACTGTCGCATCAGGATCTTGCCAACTTGTGTTGAACCGGTAAAGGAAAACTTTCGCACTAACGGACTGGTTGTAAGTTCTTCGCCCATCACCCGCGAATTCGAGGTTGTGATGACGTTAAAAACGCCGGGCGGTAGTCCGGCGCGTTCGCCCAGTTCCGCAAGCGCCAGTGCAGACAGCGGCGTTTCGCCTGCCGGTTTGACCACGACAGTACAGCCGGCTGCGAGCGCGGGCGCAACTTTGCGTGTAATCATCGCGATGGGAAAGTTCCAGGGTGTTACGGCTGCAACGACGCCAATCGGCTGCTTCAAGACCAGGATCCGCTTGTCCGGACCGTGACTGGGAATCACGTCACCGTAGATTCGTTTTCCTTCTTCCGCAAACCACTCGATAAAAGAGGCTCCGTAGAGGACCTCACCGGAGGATTCAGCCAGCGGTTTGCCCTGCTCGGCCGTCATCAGCAGTGCCAGGTCTGCCTGGTTCTCGAGCAGCAATTCGTACCAGCGTCGTAATACATCGGCACGATCGGCAGCGGTTTTCGCGCGCCAAGCCGGGAGAGCCGAATCAGCCGCCTCAATGGCGCGTTTCGTCTCCGCCAGGCCCAGATCAGCCACTTCGGCGAGGATTGCACCCGTAGACGGGTCAGTTACCCGAAAGGTCGTCTTGCTATCCGCAGGTGCCCAGCTGCCGTCGATGTACGCATCGGATCGCAGGAGTGACGGATCCTTGAGCCATGCGCCGCTAACGTCTTGTGGTTTTGTAGCCATTTTGTGAGTCCTGTCGTATGACGCCTGAGGTCGGAGGAAACGGCGCTGCAGACGCCTGATTTATTTGTTCCTTCACGGCTCCGAGATCAATTTCCTGCGTCAGTGGCACTTTCCGCTTCCCGCTTTTAATGCGGGCACATAGGTTCGATCTCGGGCTTCTTAATGAGCCGGATGGGTTCCTTCCCGGCCTTCATCGTTATCCGTCAGACCATCCGGGATGCAGAATTCCTCCCGGATCAGGATCCACGACAAAGATGTCGAAGTCATTCTCACGCAGGTGCCGGCGCGCTAAATCCGTATCCTCTGCGAGTACCTCGAGGAACCAGCCCTGGTCCACGCCGGCAACCGAAACATGAGACGACATCCTTGGTTCGACAGCAAGGATGCCGTGTTCATGCAGCAATGACCGCATGAGAGCTATGTCGCCGAAATTCGCCGAGTAGCCTATTCGAACTAGGGCCATATGGCCGGTTCCTGGATTTGAGTTCTGAGCTAAATGATACACCGTGAACGCATTGCACCAGCGATATCAGCCGGTGGGTCACGGTTCTCGCCGGGTAAACAACTTCAGCCTGACACAGAGTTCCGTGGTTGCTGCCACGGTCAGAAAGCCGACGAGAAAATTGCGTATGAAAAGCGTCAGCACACTATATTCGCCGAAAAATGTCAGAAAAAACCACTCACCTCCGTAGTAGGCGGTCAAGATCACCGGAAGTGCGATCAGCACCCGGACCATCCGTTGTGCGGAACTCCCACCCTCCTCGGGCAGGCCACGCAGCAACAGGAAAATAAATCCTGTATTCATACCGAGAACATAGCCCAGGAGCCTGGATTCGATCCCGGGCACGGTCAGCAGGAATGCTGGCAGGAGCAGCAGGTAGGCAAAAACAAGCAATCTCTTGCTCGCGCGCGCTGCCCCAAATCGACATATTGTCAGGAATCGGCCCCATACCGGCTGGCGGAGTATTGCAGCATAGGCCAGGAATACGACGATCCCTCCCAGGAGCAGTCCGGCCAGCACGCCGCCGGGAAAGTGCCGGCCGAGATACATGCGCGAAAGCGGCATCGCAACAATAACAAACAAGGCCCATGCCGTGAAAATGCGCTGGCGCATCGAAATCGCCAACGTGCCCCATACGACTGTTGCGCCCGCCACGTGGCCCGATGGTATTCCAAACGAATCGTCGCCGCCTGCCCGATAAATGTCGATTATCTGCTGCGGCAACGGTCCGAAAAAGCTTTTTGCGCCCATCGACGTAAACACAGTGTCGTTTGGATAGTCCTTGCCCAGTAGCAGAACATTCGAGTCGACGAATGGCGGGCGTGGCATCGCAAGCAAATCCTTGAAAAACTGCGTAAACAGCGCGGTCATCAGAAAACTGTGAAACACAATCAACCCGGCGCGAAAATGCACGCCGAACATCAGTACGGCGAAGAACGGGATATAGAACTCCCGATAGCCCAGCGAAGTGACGGCGGTGAAAAACCAGATCACGGCCGGATGGTCGAAGCTCTGGAGGAAGATTATGGGTTCGGTCTGGAACACCGTTCAGCCCTGAGACCTGAAGAGTAAGACCTGAGCGAGTTTGCGGCGCGCGTGCGGCAAAAACAACAAAAAAACGGGCGGAATGCCCGTTTTGTCATCGTCATTGCGGAAGCAATGATTCCGCTTGGCCGGATCCCGAAGCCTGAAGCCTGAAGTCTGAGCCTTCAGTTACTCCTCTTTCAATTTCTCGAATTCGCGATGCAGGTCGTATTTGCTGTCCGTAAGAATCTTCTCGAGTACCCGCACACGCTCTTCGAGCTCGTGCAGATGTTTTAGCTTCTCCTGGGTTTCCTCGTCGATATCCAGTTCTGATCGCTTTACTTTTCGGTTTTTTATCCAGGAATCCACCAGTTTAAAGCCCAGAGCAATGCTGACGATCGCAATTACAAATTCCGCACCAAACGACATAGATCTCCCCTGTCAGAGTCTTGAAATTCCCCGCCGGCACCTCATTCCCTTTCCAGGTCCCTGAACTCCCTGTCGAGATTGAATCTTTTCGACGTCACATAGCGTTCCAGCCGCTGCAACTTGGTCTCAAGATTCCGCATCTTGTAGCGGACGTCAGCAAATGTCGACTGTGGCGACCGGCGCACCGAGCGCCAGAATTTTTCCTCTCGCTTACTTCGATACAGGTTGCCCGGCTTCTTTGGTAACAGTATTGCCATGGCAATGTACCCGAAGATCACGATCGGGAAGAAGATGCATCCGAGGATTGTCAGGCAGCGGACCGCGCACAGGTTGAATCCGAAATAGTCCGCGATACCCGCACATACACCGGCAATCATGCCCCTGGAAGAGTCACGGTAGAGTCTTCTTGGATGAAAATCGTTGTCAGCCATGGTGACCCGCCTCACCGTCCACGGAACGACGGTGTCGTCGCCAGAAGGAAGGCTCGTTGTCACGCCCGCTGTAGCATAACGGCCGGTCGCGCAAGAGTATTCCGGCGGTAAAGTAAACCAGCAGCATCGGAACAGTAAAAATCAACAACGCAATTAGTGTCACCAGACGTACTCCAAACAAACTCAGATTGAAATAATCGGCAACGCCGGCGCAGACACCCATCACGATGCCGTACTCTCTGTCGCGGTAAAGCAAGCGACGGCCGCTCATATTTTTCTCCTCCAATCCGGTATCTCGTCATCGAGTATGGATTCCAATGCGTTTATTCGGCTTTCCATCTTTTGCGTGCTCTCCCAGAGATCTTCCAGCATTTTCTCCTGGTCCGAAGGAAAACCCCTGCCCTCCCGCCAGCGCGTGACGTAATGGAGAATCAGGGCAAGTGGAACGACAACAAAGATGATGCCGTATAGAAATGCTTCCGGCATGGCGATCCGTCCGACCGGTCAGGAACCGGTAGCCTGCGATTCCGAGTCGAGGCGCGCTTTCATCTCCTCAAGCTCTTTCTCGACAGATTCATCGGCTTCCAGTGAGTCGATTTCGTGTCTCAGGTCCTTTTTTGTCCCCAGATCATACGCTTCGACCCGGCCTTCCACATCGTCCATGCGGCGCTCAAAATGTTCGAACCGTACCAGCGCGTCGTCGATCTTGTAATCGTACAGCCTACGGCGTACCTCCAGCCGGCGGGTCGCCGTCTTGTGCCGGATAATCAGTGCTTTCTGGCGCGACTTGGCGTCGGCCAGTTTTTCTTCCAGACGGGTGATGTCCTCATTGAGCTTCTCCAGTCCGTCGTCCACCTGACTGTACTGCTCCTTCAAAGCGTCGTCCGCCTGGACAATCCGGGACTTTTCCGCCAGCGCCGCCTTCGCAAGATCGTCGCGACCTTTACGAATCGCAAGTTCCGCCTTGTCGGTCCACGCCTGCTCCTCCTTTTCAAAGGAGCCCAGTTTGCGGTTCAGCTCTTTTTTGTCGGCTATCGCTCGTGCCGCGGCCGATCGCACTTCGACCAGCGTGTCCTCCATTTCCTGGATCATAAGACGGACGATCTTCTCGGGGTCCTCCGCCTTTTCCAGCATCGAGTTGATGTTGGAATTCACGATATCGCTGAATCTCGAAAAAATGCCCATGTGTACTTTCTCCTGCTTCGGTGTGGGTTCCCTGACTAATCTAATTGCACAAACTATGCCAACTAACCGGAATACTCGTAAGTTATTGATATTAAGTAGTTTAAGGCAAAAAGATGCGGCTCCGAACAGCACCGAGAATTAGCTAATTTGACTAATAACTGGGATAATCCTTCATACTTTCGCAGTTTTCGCCAGATTATGTCCGTTACCTCTTCCGAACTGACCCCCATCATCGGCGAGGCCCCGCCGTTCCTCGAGATGATGGAACACGTGTCCAGGGCGGCCCCGCTAGTGAAGCCGGTTCTGGTCATCGGTGAACGCGGTACGGGCAAGGAGCTGATCGCTTCGCGGCTGCACTACCTTTCCGAGCGCTGGGGCCAGCCGCTGGTCAAGCTAAACTGTGCTGCCCTGACGGAGAGCATCCTCGAGTCGGAACTCTTCGGTCACGAGGCCGGGGCCTTCACCGGTGCTTTAAAGCAACATGTCGGGCGCTTTGAGCGTGCCGACGGCGGTACGCTGTTTCTCGATGAGCTCGCGACGATCCCGGTACGGATGCAGGAAAACATCTTAAGGGTGATTGAATACGGCGAATTCGAACGCGTCGGCGGCAGCAACACGGTCCGTGTCGATGTACGCGTTGTCGCGGCGACAAACCGGGACTTGCCCGCCCTCGCCCGAGCGGGGCAGTTCAGACCCGATCTCCTCGACCGATTAGCATTTGACGTGATCACGATACCCCCTTTGCGGGCGCGCATAGAGGACATCATGACGCTAGCCAACCATTTTGCGGTCAATATCACAGCCGAACTGCATCGCGAGTTGTTTCCGGGTTTTGCGCCACTTGCAGCCTCTACGCTGCTGTCGCATCGCTGGCCCGGTAATGTCAGAGAATTGAAGAACACGGTGGAACGATCCGTCTACCGCGCGAAAGACCCCGACCGTCCGATATCGGCAATTGTGTTTGATCCGTTTGCCTCGCCTTACCGGATTGAATCAGATGCGGCCGCAACGCAGGTGGAAATGGGTCCGATCAGGATCTCCCGTAAACAGCAGGAAATGCTCGTCGCAGTTGACCTGAAACAAGAGTTGAAAGACTTCGAAATTGATTACATCGACCGGGCGATGGCACGCGCGCGTTTCAACCAGCGGCGCGCGGCTGATCTTCTTAGACTAACCTATCATCAGCTGCGTGCTGCGCTGAAAAAGCACGACCTGCTTAGCAAATACGGCCGCAAGGGAAAGAAAGAACCACGGGGGAAAGAAAAATGAAGAGTGAAAAGCGGAAATCGATAGTATCGCCGAGGGGCTCCGGATACTAGCAACCTGCAGACAGTCTGAGGTCCGAAGTCTAACGAAGTTGCACTAACACAGAGCCGGAGTCGCCAGGCACCGCATCAAACCCACGCTCGTCCTGGGGACCGCGGACCGTAACAGCCAGCATCGCCGGCGGAACATTGCGGAACACTGCTGACCCGTTCAAGGTTTCGGCAATTGATTTGACCGACTGATCATCCGCGAGTGCTACGGTTACCACCGCGCCATCCACAGGATTTTGAAACCGGTCAACGACATCAACTACAAAGATATGACTACCCGCCCACAGCAGCGAGTCTGCTGATAACAGCTTCTCGTCCTTATCGATAGCGCGCAACTGGAGTTCATTGAGTCCGTCGGTAAAGACATAACTCAGAGCAACTACATTGCTGGCGACTGCAATATGGCGACTGGATACCTGGGTGCCATTGATATAAACCACTGCGTCGGTTGCATCTTCGGACAACAGTGCACCCAGAACTTTGAAAAATAGCGTGCCGATCCTGGGATTGAACTGCATTTCCGATACACCGCTCAGCGTCACAGCTGCGACCGATTCCGCAGTCTCTGTTTCCGATTCGCTGTCACCGAAAAGGGTGGCGGCATCGGTTTCGGTAATCACGGATTTCTCGTCCTGCCCATACACAGGCAGACTGGTCAGCATTACAAGAGATGTAATCAGGGCAACGAAATACATGAAACGGAGCATAACAATCAAGCCTATGCAAAGCCGCCTTTCGGTGGTTAACTCTGCCGGTATTGAGGCGGTATAGTAGGCCCTCACGCACATCGCCGCCAGCAATGAAACAATCATTCAGACTTCTGAATACGACGTACGACCGCAAGTTTAACGATGTGGTGTCGCTGGTCGCCTACGTCCCGAGGTTTCTCACTCCTGAGGACTGCAACCGGGTTGTCGAAGTGGCCGAATCTGTCCCGTCCATGGAAGGAATGACCGGAACGGACCATGAGGCAAAATCTGACGCAGCGCGTGATTCGACCGTCCGATTTCTGTATCCAACGGCGGACAACCGATGGATCTTCGACAAACTGGAACATGCACTGATGCGGTTGAATGAAGGTTATGGTTTCAAATTGCTGGGCTTCTATGAGGGCTTCCAGGTGGCAACATACCAACCAGGCGGTCATTACGACTGGCACATGGATCTGGGCAAGCGCTCGTCGTCGACACGCAAGCTGAGCATGACCGTTCAGTTGTCAGATGCGGGTGACTATGAAGGCGGCGAACTTGAATTCAGAGCGACCGACGAACTCGCGCCGACGGAGCAAGGATACATGATCGTCTTTCCGTCGTTTCTGCTGCACCGCGTGCGGCCCCTTACCCGCGGCAAACGCGTGTCGCTCGTTTCGTGGATATCGGGGCCGCCGTTTCGCTGAGGCCCGAGTTTCGAATCCCGAGTCCCGAGTAATTTCGCCTGATACATACGAAAAGAACCCGGCTGTAAGGCCGGGTTCTCTTTAATTATTGCTCAAGACTCAGGTCTCAGGCCTGTTTGCTGAAGCGCTGAATCTGCGCACGTTGAACAGCGCGAACAACGCCAGGGCCAGTAACGGATCCGTAGATCCGCTCCCTTTGTTGTTACCGCCGCCGGCCGAAGCAACCTGGTAGTTCCTCTGTGTCGAGTCGTCGCTCGACGACGTGTCGACATCGAGGAGGTTACCGGCAACCGACGCGCTGACGGTCTTGCTGCCTGTCGATCCCGAAGTCGCATTCAATGTGCCGTTGACTGTCACACCGCTGGTGATGTCGCCGATCACGCAGGTAATCTGTGAACCAGCAACGCTGCAGGCTCCCTGGTTGACCGTCGCGGACGATATGGTCATATCGGCGGGTACGGTTATGGTTGCAACGACATCCCGTGCGTCATCAGCACCGCTGTTGCCGACGGTGAACGGCAAGCTGAAGCTCGAGTTGACAACCGGGGCCGGAGACGCACCGCTAAGGCCCACGGTTCTGTTAACGAGACGTTCGCCGCCTCCTAAGAAAACAACTCTCGAATTGTCCAGTGGATTTATGTCCGGGATCGTCGTTGACGTTGCGACTGCGAGCAGATTGAAGCTGCCCACCTGGTTGACCTGCACGTCGACGGTGAAATTTCCGCTGGCAGATGGCGCCAGCGGCGCCGGTGCACAGTTGATATCCTGTCCGTTTATCGTGCAGTTATCGCCGGTGACCTGCATGATGATCAAACCTGAGGGGACGGTGATATCAACGTCAAGGTCCGTGGCCGGGATCGTAGCATTGTTTGTAACAGTCCAGCCCAGTGAAATCGTGTCGCCGACACGGCCGAACACCGGCGTCGCCATCGCTGCTGTAGTGAGATCGATTGCCGGATCGACGGTTATCGTCGCAGTCACGTTGTTATTGGTGGGGTCCGCCTCATTGGTCGGAGTTGCGAGGATATCACTCATAAAAGAGCCGACTTGTGAGCCACTGAGCCTCAAGGTCAGAATTCTTTCCTGACCAAGTGGAATATCCGCAACACCGCAATCAACGCTGCCGGCGCCCACGGTACAGCCACCCAGGGATCCGCCACTGCCCGTCAACAACAGACTGCTGTCAAGGGTAGCAGTGACAGTGACGCCACTAGCCGTGCTGCCACCAATATTCACCATTCGGATATCAAGATCGAAATCCTCGCCGAGCAAACCGACACTCGGATCCGTTGGCAGGGTGACAAGAAGGTCGGCATTCCCAAGCAATGTAATGCAACTTGCGCCAGCAATGACAGTGGCCATCTCGTTGAGACTGCATGGGGAAAACGTCGAACTGCCGTTGAGCGTCGGATTCATCAGGAAAATGGGCGGCTCAGACGCGCAGGCAGAGTTGGGATCGCCGTCATGCGGCGCACCGAAATTGTGACCGATCTCATGTGCCGCCGTCAGAGCGTCCAGTGTCGGACCGCTGCGGGATTCAGTCAGACCCACTGCGAACCCCGTTTGACACACCGCCGCGGTAAACGCAATGCCAACGGTATTGTTATC
Source organism: uncultured Gammaproteobacteria bacterium (assembly GCA_964545335.1). Taxonomy (GTDB): domain Bacteria; phylum Pseudomonadota; class Gammaproteobacteria; order Steroidobacterales; family CAZJFQ01; genus CAZJFQ01. Next base: position 12,104 of record CAZJFQ010000053.1, read on the forward strand.
CAGGTTGCGTCCGGTAAAGAGATGTGCCAGCCCTTCGTCAAGTATTGGTGACCCTGCCGCCGCCTTGTAGTCAGCAAAGCTAGATAATAGTGTGAAGGGATCGGTAGAACTGACAAACGGATCGGATGCGGCGTCGTGAACGACGGTTTCGGTTATGTTGAGTTGAACACCCACCTGATCGCTGAAGATTCCATCAACGGTGTTGATGCGGGTCATCATCGCCGCCTCGGTGTTGGCGACGTTGCCACCGTTGAAATTCAGATACTCTTCGTCACCCACGATACCGATGTTTAATTCGGAGGTTGGTACGGCGGCTGATTGAGCCTGAAATGTCTGGCTCAACTCAGCAACTAGATTGGTATACTGCTGCAGCCCGTTCAATGCAGCCGTCCCGCTGGTGGTACCACATGACAGGGCTCCGGGTGCGAATTGCACGTCCGACCAGCGAAATATAAGAGGATCCGAACCGGTGTTGGCGACCGGTTGTACGGCGAACAAGCGAACACTATCAGCTGGCTCGATGGCGTAGAGTTCGGCACCGTCCCAGATTACACCCGCTAGTTCGCCATTAACGACAGTCAGACGGACCCAGGTGTCGTCTCTGCCGGCCAGACGACCTTTGAACAGATTGCTGCTTGCTGCCAGATTCCGGCGGGTTGCATCGGAAAGTTGTGCGAGAAGCCGGTTGTTTGGCTCCAGTTCCAGATCGAACGCTCTGCCGAAGGCCAAAAAACTGGCTCGCCGGGCCGAGGCTCTGTCGCTCGGTTGTAAACCGAGGAACCGGGTTGCCGCCTGGTCTTCGAACTTCAGGCTATCAACCTGTTCGTAGTACAGAATATGAATTCCACGACTCGTCTGCGCCGCGAGTGTCACAACCGGAAGTGCTCCAATGAGGAGGCAGATCAGGCTCAGTGCCTGCAGAAGAAATCGCCGCATGCCGTAACTCCCTTTAGACCCCGGGCTCGCACGGGCCCGCGGTCACGACCGTCATCCCCCTCCCTGGTGCTCCGACTCTGGCACAGAACAGGAGCCCGGTACAACCGATGCCTGCACACTGCCGACGAACGGTAAGTCCGTCGCCATAAACGGTTATGTTAAAAACTAAATGTGCCGGGGGCGCGAGAAGCGCCGGGATAAGAAGTATATATAACGGGGAATTGCCGATCTGCGTTCCGCAAGGTCAAATTTTTGTCTCAAAAGGTCAGTTTACCGGCGCACGCAGTAGGTAGCGGCCGGACTCCAAGCGATCAAAAAACCGCTGCACCGCGGGATGGTTAATCGCCTCGCCGCTGTCGTCCGGTTCCAGATTACGCTCAGCGACGTAGGTCTGGTGCGTCGCATCATGGACCAGGACGTGGTACCAGGGTTTGTCTCTGGGTGGTCGTGATACGGCCATGGCCTGATACCAGGCTTCGGAATGCATGAATACAGGATCGACGTCGATAATGACGCCGCGATAATCAAACCGCTTGTGACACACCGTCTGGCCTACAAAGTATTTTGGATCTGTGCTCACCGTGTGATGGACTCCGGACCCCGAGCTTCAGACTTCCGGTTCAGAGTTCCGGGATCAGCTGTGGTCTTCGAGACTGATTTCACTGCATGGTTCGTCGGTGTGCCACCATTCGCGGAACTCTTTGCCCTTG
>CAZJFQ010000054.1:0-4695 GCA_964545335.1 uncultured Gammaproteobacteria bacterium
TCCTGCTGATGACCATTACCGGCGCCACACCGGTCGCGGCCGACGAGACGGTCGAGCGTGAGGCGGAGCTGGAGCGGGTGCAACAGCGGATCGAAGTGATGCGCCAGGAAATCAGGACTGATGTCGCTCGCAGAGACCAGGAAACCCGTCGACTCGAAGTTGCTGAACTCGACATTGCGCGACTGACGGCCGGACTTGAAGCGCTGCGAGTTGACCGCCGCAAGACGGAGCAACGACTTGGCGTGCTTCGGCAGGACCAGCAGACGCACTTTGCAAGGCTGGCAGAGGAACAGGAGTCGCTTGTGGGTCATCTGCGATCGGCCTACATGACCGGGCGCCAGGAACGCGTCCGCATGCTGTTGAGCCAGGACGACCCGAGTGCCCTGGGTCGGCTTATGGCGTATTACGGCTATCTGTCCCGACTGCGTGCTGAGCGCATGGAGTCCATTTCAGTACGTCTCGAAGAACTGGACGCGGTGAGCCGCGCAGTCGAGGCGGAGACCGAAAACCTGCGTTCGCTGGAGACAGAGCGGCAGAAGCAACTCGCAGCCTTGGAACAGTCAAACCGCGATCGCAGCGCGGCTATCAGAGATCTGGACCAACGCATCGCCGATCAGGGTCTTGAAGTGAACCGTCTGGTGGCCCAGGAAGCCGCGCTAAAGGCGCTGATTGCCCGAATTCGTACGGCCCTGGAAGACTTCCCGTTCGACGCACAACAGGATTTTGCAACTCTCAAGGGCCAGCTCCCGTGGCCGGTCTCCGGCCGACTGATCAAAGACTATGGTCAGCCGCGGGCCGGCGGCCGCCTACGCTGGAATGGCGTCCTGGTTGCCGCTGATCGAGGGGCAGAAGTCCGAGCGCTCCATCATGGCCGCGTCGCCTACGCAGACTGGCTGCCAGGTTTGGGGCTGCTCATCATCGTCGAGCACGGTGGCGGCTACCTGACACTGTACGGTCATAACCAGGCTTTGCTCAAATTGCCCGGCGAGTGGGTGAAGCCGGGGGATGTGATTGCAACTGTCGGTGACAGTGGCGGTCGACCGGAGCCGGCGCTGTATTTTGAAATCCGCTCGGGTTTAACGCCACTCAATCCTCATGACTGGACGAAAACCCGGCTTTCCGGCCGGTAGCCCCGAAAGCCAGCGGAAAGCGGGAATCGGGAAGTTCGGTGGCCGCGATCCGGGTTGCCGGTCGCGGGGTCTTAGTTCTTACGCCGAAGGCTGCAGTGCCACGAGCGCTGCATTTTCGCCTGGTGCTCTTATTGGTCATTAGTCGCATCAGCGGCGATTCCCGCTTCGGGTTTGCGGGCGATCCGGAAGCCCGATGCAGTCGATTTATCGCCACTGGGGCCTGTGTTATCGTGGATTTCCCCGTGCCCAAAGGCGCTCAAGGAAAAACAATTATGTCGAAAAGGATCCGGACCATGGTTGCTCTCGGCTGCGGAACTTTGCTGGGTCTGTCGCTGAGCATGGTCAGCGGTGTGCTGGCGGACAAGGATCAGAAGGATGAGGTGCTGCCAAGCAGTGAAGCCCGGCTGTTCGCAGAAGTGCTGGATCGAATTCGCAGCGACTACGTGGACGATGTGGAATACCGGCGGCTGGTCGAAAGCGCTATCCGTGGCATGGTGGATGATCTGGATCCGCACTCGTCATTCCTGAACTCGGAAGAATGGCGCGAGATTCAGATCAGCACCCGCGGCAACTACACCGGCGTCGGGCTCGAGGTCAGCCTGGAAGAAGACGGCATCGTTCGCGTAGTGGCGCCGATAGATGATACTCCGGCCCACCGCGCCGGCATCCGCAGCGGCGACATAATCGTCAGTGTCGACGGTGAACTCGTGGATTCCGATAATTTGAACGATACCGTTTCAAAAATGCGTGGCGCTCCGGGTACCGATGTCATGATCACCGTCAGGCGTGAGAATGATGATACGCCTTTGAGCTATACCCTCGAGCGTGCACGCATACACGTGAAGACAGTGCGCGGTGAGTTGCTCGAACCGGACTATGGCTATATCCGCATCACACAGTTCAGTGAAGCGACTGGCGGCGATCTCACGCGGATGGCTCGGGAACTAAAAGAGCAAAACAATGGCGATCTTAGCGGACTGGTTCTCGATCTCAGGAATAACCCGGGCGGCGTGCTCGACGGTGCCGTCGAAGTCTCCGACGCTTTTCTTGAGGATGGAGTAATCGTCAGTGCCGACGGCCGGGTCGAGGATGCACGGTTCATTGAGGAAGCCAGGCCGGGAGATATCCTTGACGGTGCGGAGATTGTCGTCTTAGTCAATGGTGGGACGGCATCCGCCTCTGAAATTGTTGCCGGCGCCCTGCAGGATCACAATCGCGCGACGATCATTGGCACACAGACTTTTGGCAAGGGGTCGGTGCAGACTGTAATGCCGCTGTCGGACGGGCAGGCGATAAAGCTGACAACGTCACGCTATTACACGCCTTCGGGTGACTCCATTCACGGTATCGGCATCGAGCCCGACGTAGCTTTTGAAGCTTCTGTAGACGAAGCATCGCCACTGATCGGCGGGGATAGGGACATAGCGGAGGACCCGGCAGTCATTAGAGCGGTCGATATGCTCAAGGACAACAGGATTTTGCACAGCCTTGCTGACTAGGCGGGCTTCCGAATTTGGACATTGGGACCACAAAGCCGGCTGCAGCCGGCTTTTCTTTTTGGGCCCGAGACCCGTAGCGAAAAGCGGCAGGCAATCGGCGCGGTTGCGTCGCCTGCTCGGGACTCAAGACGCAGGACGTAGGCCTTCGGCCTAGGTCCGGTTAACATACGCGCTGGTGCGTTCAGGGGGTAGCCATCTCATGGTCAGCGTACTTGTCCCGATAGCTCGCGGTTTCGAAGAGATCGAGGCTATTACCATTATCGATCTCCTGCGACGCGCGGATATTGATGTGACAATAGCCGCTCTCGAGCCCGGCGATGTCGAGGGCTCGCACGGTATCCGGCTGACCCCGGACACCAACCTCGATGAGGCGCTGGATGGGACATTCGATATGGTAATACTGCCTGGCGGACTGCCGGGTGCCGACAATCTCGAGAGTGACGACCGCGTAATCCGGCTGCTGAAGGCTCAGGTCGAGGATGGCGGTTTCGTGGCCGCGATCTGCGCGGCACCGAAAGTTCTCGCTGCGGCGGGGATTCTTGACAAGCGACGGGCGACGAGCTTCCCAGGGTTTCTGCCTGAAACCGGTGTGCCCGGACTGATGATCAGTGACGAACCGGTCGTTGTGGATGGCCGGATTATCACCTCCCGCGGACCCGGGACCGCCATGGATTTTTCACTGACGCTTATCGAGATTCTCAGTGGGACCGAGGTACGAACCGAGGTTGAAAGTCGCTTGCAACGGCCGGACATGGCAGCCTGAATCGGGTACCGGATCCTCAACTTGAAACGACCCGCCGTCATCAACGACCTCAAGGCTCGAATCGAGCCGGTGGAATTGAAAGGTTTCGCCCGCGGGGTAGCCGAAATCGAATGGTTATTGCTGGCACTCGTCCTGCTATACCTGTTTGTTACAGGTACATTTGGCGGCAACCGCGTTGTTACCGTGGCACTGCTTGTATTCGCGGTGTTCGTCGTTGTGTTCCGGCATACGCCACTGCTCGGACCGGATACGCGGCTGAAAGTGGCCATGGAAGTCTGGGCCATGTTCGCTTTTCTCACGGTCGTGTTGCTTTATACCGGCCGGACAGCAAGCCCGTTGCTCAATCTTTATCTGCTGCCGGTGATCCTCAGTGCGCTGACGCTGGGTAAGGGCAGCACGATCTTTCATGTTGGCCTGGTTGCCGCCTGTTATCTGTTCCTGGGCGAACCGGAATCCCGTGTTGATCTCGTCTCGCTGACGTACGGCGCCCAGTTGCTGACTGTAGTCGTTCCGTTTCTTCTTGCCGCGGTCCTGACTGCTATCTTTGTTGCCGATGTTCGTGAAGCTCAGGAGAAAATCCGCATCCTGTCTGAGACGGATGACCTGACAGGACTCTACAACATGCGGGCGTTTCAACAGATGCATGATCGGGAGCATCAGAAAGCCGAACGTTACAATCGTGAGTACTCCGTCCTGATCGTGGACATTGATCGGCTCAAACTGGTCAACGACACCTATGGCCATGAAGCCGGGAATCAGGTGATTATCGAGGTGGCAAATATCATCAGCAGGGTTGTGCGAACGACAGATGTCGCGGCCAGATTCGGCGGCGATGAATTTATTGTCATGCTGACCGAGAGTTCTGCGTCAGAAGCGGCGGATGTCGCGCTGCGGGTACGCAACAGTATCGGCAAAATGACCGTGTCGATCGGCAAGAAGATGATCCGGACGAGCGCGTCCATCGGTCTCGCAAGTTATCCGAACGAGGCTGCCGACATGAAGGAACTGCGTACTTTGGCCGATCGCCGCATGTATGAAGACAAGCAATCGCGGAAATAGACTAGTGGCATATATCGGCCACCCGAGTGAGTTACTGATAGCAGTTGCCGCCAGGAGTTAAGAGCTTGCAGGGATTCGTGTTGAGGATGATCATCGCCGCCATAGGCCTGGCGGCCGCCTCGCTGTTGGTACCAGGGATGGAGATCACCAGTGTTGGTACGCTGCTGGGCGCCGCTATTCTGCTCGGACTGGCGAATGCAATTATCCGGCCGCTGGTTATTCTGTTCACGCTGCCAATCACCAT
>CAZJFQ010000054.1:4795-13644 GCA_964545335.1 uncultured Gammaproteobacteria bacterium
GGGCCTGCTTGTTTTATTTTCAACTTACTCTGTGTACTCCGTGTACTCTGTGGAGGTCATCGGAGAAACAGAGACGATTACCCGGAAGGGACTTTATTCCCCTATGTTTCGCGTTGGGCGATTCTGTATAGCCAGGTTATAAAGAAGCCAAGACCGAGGAGGCCAAGTATGTTGGCAACAGTTTCGAAGCCTTCCGGTGCGAGCGCGAGCACATCCGTACTTTGCGCGGCCGCAAACGGAACCGCGAGCGCGATGCCCATTAATGCTTCGCCGGTGATCAGGCCGGACGCGAATAACAGACCGTTGCGTGCGCCATGTTCGACTGCTTCATCATTTGCACCACGCTTTTGCATTGTCCGTTTTGCCAGCGCAGCGATAATGCCGCCTAGGAATATCGGCGTACTCAGTTCGATCGGCAGATAAATACCTACGGCGACCGCAAGGACAGGCGCACGGAAGTCACTGCCACGCGACTCGAGGATCTTGTCGAGGACAATGATTGCTACGGCAATGCCGGCACCGATCCAGATCATGTCCCAGGGCAGATCGCGGGTCAGCACGCCGATCGCAACGGAACTCATCAACGTCGCCTGGGGCGCCTGCAACGCCTCGGACGGGTCCATGTTATCCCGCGGAAAAACCGTACCCAGACCATACGCTTCAAACAGCAGCTGCAGAATCGGCGCCAGGACAATCGCGGCGGCAACAACGCCGACGATCTGCATGATCTGCTGTTTGACCGGAGTCGCGCCCACGATCCGGCCGGCCTTGAGATCCTGCATGTTGTCACCTGCAATCGCAGCCGCGCAACAGACAACGGCGCCGACCAGGATAGCGGTGGCGGCCGCCGCAGTGGCTTTGGCCGTATCGACGGTGAAATCGATCTGGCCGCCAAGCAGAGCGAGCAGGATGAGGGAAATAGTTAGGATCGTTGCGATGGTCACGCCAGAAATCGGATTGTTGGACGATCCGACCAGTCCCGCCATGTAACCTGCAACGGATGAAAACATAAATCCTGCAGTCAGTGCGAACACGACGCCGAGCAAAATGACGCTCCAATACAGACCGCCGGTAATGCCAAGTTCGTCTTGATTGACGACGTTCAAAAAGATTACGAGGATCGGCAGCGAGAGCGCCAGGGTACCGTATATGACGATATTGATCGGCGTGTCTCTCTCGGTACGAAGTATGGTTTCGGCGTTACCCGACTTTGCTATGCGCACAGCTTCAAAACTCGACCGGATGCCATCGCGAATGGGTTTGATCAATGCCAGCAATGCCCAGAGGCCCCCAGTAGCCATCGCACCGACCCCCATGTAGCGGATCCGCGTGCTCCATACCTGTAGCGCGAGGTTGTATCCTTCCGCATCGCCAACCAGAGTCTTGAGTTCCACCGGGTCTGCCATCGTGGTGTAGATCGGAATGCCCACGGCCCAGGAAATGAGGCCTCCAGCGAACACGAGAATGGCGATGTTGAGACCGACAATGTACCCAACGCCGAGTAGCGCCACGCCGAGCTCACTGCCCATTCCAAAAACAGTTCGATTGATTGTGAATGAGCCGGACGCAGTACCGGCGACGAGTTTGAAACCGGTCTGGCAGAGCTTTAGAAAGCCGCCGGACAATGCCGCAAACGCGATAATCTTTGCGCCCTGTCCACCCTTGGTGCCCGCTTTGAGTACCTCAGCCGTGGCAACGCCTTCCGGGAAAAGCAGTTTGGCCTGCACGATCAGTGCACGACGCAGGGGGATAGTAAACAGCACGCCAAGGATGCCGCCGAAAAGCGCTATCGACATGGTCGGCAGGAATTTGAAGTTCTGCCAGTATTGCAACATGATCAGGGCCGGCAACGTGAAGATGACCCCGGCCGCAAGCGACTCGCCGGCTGACGCCGCGGTCTGTACGATGTTGTTCTCGAGGATGTTGGAATCCCTGAAGAGCTTCAGAACAGCCATCGAGATCACCGCCGCTGGAATCGAAGCCGAAACAGTTAGCCCGACCTTGAGGCCCAGGTAAGCATTAGCGCCCGCGAGTATCGCGGACAACAGAATGCCCAGCCCGATTGCCTTGGCTGTAATCTCGGGGAATATCTGCGAGGCGGGTATGTAGGGACCGCCTGTCGAATTCGATGTCATCGCCATTGTTGCTAGTTCCTTAGAGTCCTGAGCTGCCGGCGTAATCGCGCCGAATTACTTTCCGCTTTTTTTCACTTTTCACTTTCATATCACCATCCGCAAGCCTGCCCCGAATTTTGCTCGTCGAGCCAGGTCATCAGCGGGGCAAAATAATCGATGATTGCCGAAGCATCCATTTCGCGTGTCCCGGTCAGCTTTTCCAGGGTTTCCGGCCAGGGCTGGCTCTGACCGAGAGCGAGCATATCACCGAGCCGCCGGCCGGCCTCTTTGTTGCCATAGATCGAACACTCGTGCAGCGGCCCTTCGTGACCGGAGGCGTTACAGAGTGCGCGATGAAACTGGAACTGCAGGATCCTGGCGAGGAAATACCGGGTATAAGATACATTGCCAGGCACGTGGTATTTCGCACCGGGATCAAAATCATCCTCAGTTCGTTCTATCGGCGGTGCGATACCCTGGTATTTCGTCCGCAAGTCCCACCAGGCGGCGTTGTAGTTATCCGGGGTCACTTTTCCCGAGAAAACATCCCAGCGCCACTGGTCGATCAGTTTGCCAAAAGGGAGGAACGCGATGCTGTCCAGTGCCAGTTTCATCAATTGGTTAATGGTCGCCTCATCGGATACCTGCACGTCGCCAATCAGGCCGATGTCCTGCAGGTAATCCGGTGTCATTGACAGAACAATCGTGTCTCCGATGGCTTCGTGGAAGCCTGCGTGCGCGCCGCTCTGGAATAAGGGTGGCAAATCCCTGTACAACAGGAAGTAATAAATATGTCCGAGTTCATGATGTAACGTATTGAGTTGTTCCCCGGTTATCTCGACACATTGCTTGATGCGTACGTCGTTACCGCCATCGAGTGGCCAGGCACTGGCGTGGCAGACAACGTCGCGATCCCGTGGTTTTTTGATCAGAGAACGCTCGTAAAAAGTTTCGGGGAGTTCCGGCAGACCGAGTGAGACAAAGAAATTTTCGGCGGTCCGCACCATGCGTTCCTCATCGTAATCCTCGGCCACCAGCGCGGCGGTAATATCGAGATCGGTAACGCCTTCATACGGTTGCACCAGATCCCAGATTTCGCCCCAGGTTTGCGACCACATGTTGCCGAGCAGATGCGCCGGGATGGGGCTGTCCAGCGGCACGTTGTCTTCGCCATAGTGTTCAGACAACTGTCGGCGCACGTAACAATGCAATCCTTCGTAAAGCGGCTTGACCTGGCCCCAAAGTCGTTCGGTTTCAGCTTCAAACGCGTCGGAGCTCAATTCATAACGGGATTTCCACATCACGCTGAGATCTTCGAAACCCAGTTCTTGCGCACCTTCGTTGGCCAGCTCGACGAACCGGGCGTATTGATATTTCATCGGCGGCGAGATCGTGCGCCACCCCAGCCAGACATCAAGCAGTTCATCGTAGTCACGGCTTTCTGCCAGAATGTTTTCCAGTTCCTGCAGCTCCATGCAGGAATCTTCACCGTCCGGACAGTAACGGCCGGCGCCATAGGTGCCGGGCATTTCCGTGCCCAGACGTGCGAGCTCGGCCCGTTTTTCCGCATCGTTCGGGGCCGGGTTGGAGGTCCCCAGCTTCAGCAGCAGGATGGAGCGGGTTGCATCAGCGCTGATGTCCTGTCCGTCAAAGCGCTTGGATTCCTCGACGGCGCGGCTCTGAAACGCGAGCCCGCGTTCGCTGGCCTTTGCGGCGAGAATGGCGGTATCGGCGGTGATATAGGTCGCCCTGACCCATTGCGCTGCACCGTTCTCGACATCCATTTCCCGGATCTCGTCATTGATACGGGCAACAAACTCGTCCGCGGTCTCTTTACTGGCAGCAGCATCGCCGCCATCGGAGTCAGATGACGGCGGCACACAGGCGACGACGGTAGTCGCTAAAACAAAGGTGATAAAAAGCTTGCGGTGATTGTACATGTTCGACCTCTGAGGACAGGCGCTAGCCCTAGGAATAGGATGCCGCAGGCGCCTCTTGTGTTCCCATTTTTTCTCCGTTCCTTCGTGCACCTCGAGTAAAGCTATTGCTTAATGTAGGAACTACTCTGGGGGTGCGCCCCGAGTAATGCTACTGCTGAACGACGTAGTGGCCGGAGGGCGACTCCGTGGCTATTTTCTCGCGTCAGCTGCCGCTGTTCACTCTTCAGTCTTCACAAGTCACGCCCGGACATTAGCAAAGGGCCTGACGGCACTACCTTATGCCGCCCGTAAGCTTGTGGATCGGTATTGCCACCACGAGAAGTATTACGCCGGGTATGACCGTGTAATATACGACGTTCATAAACAGGTCCGGCATCTGTGCGACCGCCTGGTCATCAAATTGCCCGGCGACCAGGCCGGCGAACAGGTTGCCCAGCGCAGTTGCGAGGAACCAGATTCCCATCATCTGGCCGACAAACCGCTGCGGCGAGAGTTTCGTGACCGAACTTAGGCCCACCGGGCTCAGGCACAACTCACCCATCGTGTGGAGCAGGTAGGTCATGATCAGCCAACCCGACGCCGCCGACACACCGCCGAGCACGATCTTCGCCGCTATAACCATGACGAAGAACCCGGCACCGAGGAGTATGAGGCCCAGTGCGAACTTGAGTGGTATAGACGGGTTGAGATTGCGGCGAGCGAGCGAGATCCAGATCCAGCCGTAGACTGGCGCCAGCGCGATAATGAAAATCGGGTTAATTGACTGGTACCAGCCGGCCGGAATCTCGAAGTTGAAAAATCCCAGCATGCGGTCGGTATAGCGATCGGCAAAAAGGTTCAGTGACGAGCCCGCCTGCTCGAATCCGGACCAGAACAGTGCCGCGGCGATAAACAGGACCATAATGACGGCGACCCGTTTCTTCTCAACGGTGTTGAGACCCGCCAGCAAAAACATATAGAGAAAGTAAACAACCGCCATCGCCATAATGATGCGGGCACCCCATTCGGCGATGACGACGGCGTTAAACTGAACGACGCCGGCCACACCGAGCAGATAGACGGCGGCGATTATTGCCAACGATCCCCAGACGATGTACCAGCCTTTTTCCTTTGTCTGGCCGGTCACCTCGCTGTCGTCCCGGCGATGCGGCTTGAGACCCGCGTCGCCCAGGTGCTTTTGCGTCAGCCGGTACTGGACGAGACCGAAGAACATGCCAACCGCCGCGGCACTAAAGCCGAGGTGCCAGTTGATCTCTTCGCCCAGATAGCTGCAGAAGAGCGGGCCTAAGAAGGCACCGACGTTGATGCCCATGTAAAAAAAGCTGAAGGCAGCATCGCGCCTCGCGCCACCTTCCGGATAGAGCTGCCCCACGATGGCGCTGATGTTCGGTTTAAGAAGACCCGTGCCGAGAACAACCAGCAGCAGACCCAGATAAAACGTCTGGTCTGATGGAATGGCGAGAACGATATGGCCCGACATGATCGTGATGCCGCCGTACCACACGGATTTCTGAGCGCCCAGCAACCGGTCAGCAATCCAGCCACCGGGGAGACAAACGAGATAAACAGCGGCCGTATACAAACCGTAAACTGCACCGGCTACCTTCTCAGTCATGCCCAGACCGCCGGTACCACCTGACTCGATCGCGTCGACCATGAACAGGATCAGCAGTGCGCGCATGCCGTAGTAGCTGAAGCGCTCCCACATCTCGGTAAAAAAGAGGGTATAGAGGCCGCGATGGTAGGTCCGGCCTTCGCCTGTCGGCGCCGCGTCTGGGGCCTGAGCAATACTGTCCGTCATAAGTTCTTCTTATTCCTAAACAGACGACCTGCTGTGTTTACGGAGTTCAGCCCGCGGAGTCAAATATATTGCAGTGCGGCAATCCATCAACGGACCGTATTCCGGCATCCATTTTATTCCCGGTGTAGTAAACACCTTGGTGGCCTGCTGCATGTATACAGTTGAGCCCGGTCGGAATCGTTGCCGGATTGTGTTATTGATACCGGCCCCAAAGTCCGGGTTCCGCTTTAAAAGCTTAACAATCTCAAACCAAACCCATTAACGGATTCCAGATTATGACCAGACTGCAATCATGGCTGTGTATGAGCACGGCTCTCTTGCTTACCGGCTGCCCCGACGAGATCCCGGCGCCCGGGGATACCGGCAGCTCGATGGCCGCCGACGAGAGCGAGCGGATTTTCGACATGCCCTATCTCCTGCGCGACCTCGACAACGGATTGCGCGTCATCATCGTCGATACGGGGTACCCGGACATCGTTACGATCCAGATTCCGGTTCAGACCGGGTCACGCAACGAAGTCGAACCCGGCAAATCCGGGTTTGCCCACTTCTTTGAGCACATGATGTTCCGCGGTACCGAGGCCTATCCCGTCGAGGAATACTCAAGCCTCCTGAAAAACGCGGGTGCGGACCAAAATGCCTATACCACCGACGATTACACCAACTATCACATCACGTTTACAAAGACCGATCTGGAAAAGATCATTGAATTGGAGGCGGACCGGTTCAAAAACCTCAAGTACACCGAAGAGCAGTTCCGAACCGAGGCGCTCGCGGTCAAGGGCGAGTACCTGAAAAATTACTCGAACCCGTTGCAGAAACTCATCGAAGTCATCCGTGCAGCGTCGTTCAGCGAGCACACCTACAAACACACGACCATGGGATTCCTTGAAGATATCGAAGATATGCCGAATCAGCTCGACTATTCTCAGGTGTTTTTCGATCGCTGGTACCGGCCGGAGAAGGCCGTCGTTATCCTCGCCGGCGATATCGATCCGGAAGCCACTTTCGCCCTGGTGGAGAGGTACTGGGGTGACTGGGAACCGGGCACCTATGACGTCGACATTCCCGCTGAACCTGCAGCCGCGGGGCCCGTCTACGAACACGTCGAGTGGGAAGCGCCGACCCAACCGTGGTTGATTTTCGCGTTTCATGGTCCACAGTTCGATCCCGCCAGCACCGCCATGCCGTCAATGGATCTGATTTCACAGATTTTCTTTTCCGAGTCCTCCGAGCTTTATCAAAAGCTGGTGATCGAAGAGCAGCTGGTCGATCAGTTTTTTACCTTCTTTCCGGATCGCAAGGACCCGCAACTCCTGTATATCGCGGGGCGATTGATGAACGCGGACAATGCCATACCCGTACGTAACGCGATCATCGATACCCTGGTCAAAATCAGGACCGAACCAGTGGGCGACAAAAAACTCGCGGAAACCAAGTCACGCCTCAAGTATTCCTTTGCCTCGCGGATGGACAACTCAGAAGATATCGGCTCCATACTCGCGGCCTATGTACATTTCGATCGCGATCCGGAAGTCATCAACACGCTTTACAGGACTTACGACAGCCTGACTGCCGGTGACATTCTCGAAAACGCCAATGCCGTCTTCACCGACGCTCGGGAAGTCCTGGTGACCTTGTCAAATGATGACGCGCTCGCCGGCGTCGCGGATATTCCATCCATCGACGATCGTGTCGCCCTCGGGACGAGTGTGCGCGATGCTGACATTGACGTACTACACATGCAGTCGGCTTCGTCACCGCTGGTTGATGTGTCGTTCCTGTTCAATACCGGCGCCGCCTATGACCCACCAGGCAAAAAGGGTCTGGCAACCCTGACTGCAGCGATGATTACGGATGGCGGTTCCGAATCTCGTTCCATCGAAGAAATCAACCAGGCTATGTACCCTTTGGCGGCCGGTTTCAGTGCCCAAGTGGACAAGGAGATGATCCGGCTGGCGTCCGGCAGTGTGCATCGGGACAACCTGGACCGCTGGTATGCCCTTGCCAGTGATCAGCTCCTGTCACCCGGCTGGCGTGAAAAGGATTTTGAGCGCATCAGAAAACAGACCAGCAACGCGATCCGTACCAATCTCGTCGGCAACAACGACGAAGAACTCGGCAAGGAGATGCTCTATTCCTATATATACGGCGCGGATCATCCGTACGGTAGCCTCAACCTGGGCGTTACTGATGATCTGGAAAACATCACCCTGGAGGATGTAAGGGCGTTCTACGAAGCGAACTTTACAACTGATAATCTCACTGTTGGGCTCGCCGGCGGTTACAGCGACGGCTTTGTGACGCGGCTGAAACAGGATCTCGGGCGGCTGCCGGCTGCCGCAACACCCGAAGTCGAACTTTCGGAACCGCCGCCTATAAACGGACGACATGCCGTGATCGTTGAAAAGGAAACGCCGGCCGTCGCCGTGTCATTCGGTTTCCCGATAACGGTACGTCGCGGCGATCCCGACTGGGTTGCACTGTGGCTGGTTCGCTCGTGGCTCGGTGAACATCGAAGCTCCAACAGTCATTTGTACAAGCGGATCCGCGAAGTGCGGGGAATGAACTACGGCGATTACGCCTATATCGAGTACTTTCCGCGGGGCATGTTCCAGTTTCATCCGGATGCGAACCTGGGCCGTCAGCAGCAGATCTTCCAGATCTGGCTCCGCCCCCTGAGAAACAATAACGACGCTCACTTCGCGACGCGGGCAGCACTGTACGAAATCGACGAACTGATCCGTGACGGCATGACTCAGGAGGATCTCGATTCGACGCGCAACTTCCTGGACAAGTTTGTTAGTCTGCTGATGAAAACGCAGTCGCGACAACTTGGCTACGCGCTGGACAGTCAGTACTATGGAACACCGGCGTTTGCCGAGTACGTGAGAAACGGACTGGGGCCCCTGACCCTGGAAGACGTGAACCGGGTGATCCGTGAAAACCTGCAACTGGAGAACGTGAAGTTTGTTTTCATCACGAAAGACGCCG
>CAZJFQ010000055.1:0-5545 GCA_964545335.1 uncultured Gammaproteobacteria bacterium
AGAGTTATGGCTCGTACGGCGTACTCGGTGGCCTGTTCAACCCGGCCGAGTTCCAGGTCGATCAGGGCGGCCCAGGCCAGCGGTACCGGGTCAGCCGGATAGGACTCAACGCGCTCGAGCAGCAAGTCCCGGGCAGCCTCGAGACGTCCGCCTTCAAGCAGTCGCTTAAGTGCAGGATCAGATACACTTTTCCCGAGCAGGCCGGTCATCGGGTTAGTTTACCGTGATTCATCAATCTCAGGCACGGTGCCGGCAGCTCGGAACCCGGGCTCCCGGAATTCCCGCAACCGGAGTGCGCATGCATTAGTATACTGACGGCGGCGAATACGAAAACGGTCTTTGGTGAACCGTTACAGGCCTCCTGTATAAGAGTAAATCAAAAAAACAATACCGGGATGAGCAAGATTTTCTATGCAGCGGCGTGCCAGACTGATTTTCCGGCGGCGAGTGATCGCACGGAGATCGCAGAGCGTGTCCGACGCATGTGCGAAATCATCGAACAGACAATGACCGGGTACGAGCCGTTTTTCGACATCCGGCTGCTCGCATTTCCCGAATTTGCACACGCAGTGCCGGCTTATGAGACCGTTGCGGGACTGCGTGAGCATCTTGCGATCCCCGTACCCAACGAGCACACGGACAGGTATGAAAAACTCGCCAGGAAGTACGGCTGTTACATTCAGACCGGTTCTTTCCTGGAGGCGCATCCGGATTACCCGGACCGGGTGTTCAACACAACACTACTGATTGGTCCGCAGGGTGTACTGTCGACATACCGGAAGGTCAATCCGTGGATTCCGTGGGAGGTGCATTCGAGCCCGCATGACGTTCCCGATTTTCCTTTCGAACCATTTCCTGTGGCCGATACGGAACTCGGCCGCCTGGGCGTGGCGATCTGTTATGACTGGCTGTTCCCGGAAACAATCCGACAGATCGCATTTAACGGGGCCGAAGTCATCGTCCGTATTTCAGCTTACATGGACCCCTGGGGCTCCTCGCCGCCGATGGACTGGTGGACACTGATCAATCGCACCCGGGCGCTGGAGAACACGGTTTATGTCGTCGCCGCCAACCAGGGTGCGAGCTTTGAAAATTACCCGCCGTTTAGCTGGCCGGGCGGCAGCATGGTTGTCGACTACGACGGCAGGATACTTGCCCAGGCAGACCCAGGACCCGGCGAGAAGGTCGTAGTAGCGCCAATTGACATCGGCGCGTTGCGTGCTGAGCGCAGTCGCCGCGTCGGTCACGACATGCGCTCGCATTTGCGTTCTGAGCTGCACACCTACATGGACAAGACCTGGCTACAGGCGGCGGGCCAGGCGGACATCAACTGTGAGTCTCTCAAAGATCGTATCAGCGACGCCAAGTCGAGGCTCGCTGGCAACAGGAAGCGCTAGAACCGTGCGGGAGAAGCAGAAGATGAAGTTGAAAGCACTCATTATTTATGTATGTGTCTGCGTTTTTGCCGCAACGGCCTGTTCGCCCGGGGAACCCGCCGGTCCGAAATTGTCGGCAGAGGATATTGCCCTCAACAACCGCGGGGTAGCGTTGATGGGGCAATTCGATTACATCGGCGCACATGCTGTTTTTGAGTCATTGGTAGCTCGTCAGCCTGACTGGTCCGATGCAAAGATCAACCTGGCCATCGCAACCCTGAATCGCCAGGCGGAAGGCGACGAGCAGAGTGCGCTTGATCTTGCCGCCGAAGTCATTCGCGATCACCCCGATCATTTGCGCGCACATTACGTAAGTGGGCTGCTGCGCCTTTATCTCGGCGAAACCGAAACGGCCCGCTCCCACTTTCAACAGGTTTTTGCCGGTGATGGCAGTGATGCCTACGCGATTTACTATCTGGGGCAGACCGAACTGCAACTGGGCGAGATCGACAAGGCCGCAGCTGCCTACAGAAAAGCGCTTGAAATCAATCCGTACCTTCGCAGCGCCTATTATAGTTCAGCACTGGCGCTCCGGCGGATCGGCGAGGGCGACGAGGCTCGGGAAATGCTCGCTGCCTACGAGCGATTCAAAGACAACCCCAGGGCTCGACTTGCAGAATTCAAATACACGCGGATGGGCCCGAAGGCCGAGGCGCTGGCCGTGGACCTTGATCCGGTAAGTCTGCCGGAGGATCCGGAAGGCGAGTTATTCACGGAAGCGGAACCAGCCGGTACCGCCGCAGCCGGTGCAGGGACGTCGCTGACGACGGCCGATATCGACAGTGATGGCCGCCAGGATTTGTTTGTCTCCGGCGGCAGCGTGCCGACAACAGTCCTGTTACGGGAGGACGACCGTTTCCAGGCCGTAGGAAATCATTTTCTGGACGACATCGACGCTGTCAACGCAGCGCTTTGGGGAGACTATGACAATGACGGCCGGATTGACGTTTATCTGTGCCGGACTGGTCCGAACCGATTGATACGCCAGCTCGAAGGCGGTGCCTGGGAGGACGTTACCGATCGCACGGACACTGCTGATGGCGAGAAAACCTGCGTCGACGGTGCCGTCTTTGACGCTGATCACGACGGTGATCTCGATTATTTTCTGGTCAACTCCGATGGTCCAAGCGAGTTGCTCAACAATAACCGTGACGGCACCTTTCGTGCTCTGGCCGAATCACAGGGACTTGAAGGACGCAGCGCTCCCGCCATCCAGGTGTTGACTTCGGATATCGACAGCGACCGTGATGTGGATATTGTCGTCCTTAGATCCGAGGGACCGCACGAAATCTATCTGAACGATCGCCTCTGGACGTATCGACCGGTCTCGGATTCGGAGGAGTTTTTGCAAAGTGACATCGTGGCCGCGGTTGCAGGCGATGTCGATGCGGATGGGCGTACGGAAATATTTGTCGCGGCAGGCTCCGGCGAGCTTGCGGTCTGGCAGTATCAAAACGGCGGGCTACTGAATCTTGCAACCAGTTCGGGTTACGGATCGGTTCGGTCGATTGAGCTTAAGGATTTCAACGGCGATGGCCGGGCTGAAATGCTCGTGTCCGGCGATGATGGTTTCACTGTTCTTGCTATCGATGACTCCTTCGGGTTTTCCGTTTTATTCACTGTCGATGGCCGGTTTTCCAGTGTCCTGAGTGTCGCGGAACAGCCGGAACGCGGGCCTTCTGTCATTGCTCTGGCCGCGCCGGGAGACGATGTTTATCTGCAGCGCTGGGCACCTGGTCCAGGGCGGTATCCATTTGCCGGTTTTGAACTGAGTGGAATGGTGGATAAGGGACAGTCAATGCGTTCTAACGCGTCCGGCATTGGCACGCGGGTAGCGCTGCGCAACGGTTCACATTGGACGCTGACCGATACCTTTGACCATCACTCCGGTCCCGGGCAGAGTCTGCAGCCACTCCTGCTCGGGCTGGTCGGAGCCGATCGGGCTGACTACATTGCGCTGTACTGGTCCGACGGTGTTTTCCAGACGGAACTCAGCCTCGCAGCCGGTGAATTGCACCGGATAACGGAAACGCAACGTCAGCTGTCGAGCTGCCCTGTACTGTTTGCCTGGGGCGGGAACAGTTTTGATTTTGTCAGCGATATCCTCGGGGTCGGCGGGCTGGGTTTCTTCGCCACCCCCGGCCGGTACAACACGCCGCGACCCTGGGAATATTTTCTGCTCGATGCCGACCAGCTCAGCGCGCGGGGCGGCCGGTATCTGCTCAAGATCACCGAACCGATGGAGGAAAACGCATACATCGACAGCGTGGGCCTGCAGGTTATCGACGTACCACCGGGCTGGTCCGTGATGCTGGATGAACGTATGGCTACCGGAGCACCTGAAGTTACCGGACAACCGATGTTTTATCGATATGCTGTCCCATTGAGCCGAGCGATCAACGATCGGGGAAATACAGTGACGGAATCCCTGTTATCCGCTGATTATGCCGCCGCACCGACAGGCGAATTGGATCTGCGGTTCATCGGCCGACTCCGTGAGCCACATGTTCTTACACTCGAGTTTGAGCAACCGCTGGACAGCACGAACGGTACACCGGTATTGCTCGCGGACGGCTGGGTTGAATATCCGTATTCACAAACAGTGTTCGCGGCCTGGCAGGCCGGTGCAAAGTATCAGCCGGCAAGTCTGGAAGCTGAACGGCCGGATGGAACCTGGCAGATGATCTACCCGCAATTTGGATACCCGGCCGGCATGCCACGGCAGATGGCGCTGCCCATGCGCGATTTGCCTGCTGGTACCCGCCGTCTCAGGCTGACTACGAATCTGGAAGTGTACTGGGACCGCATCCGGGTCGTATTCGCGGAGCAGCCTGAAAACGTCAGGGTCCGGGAAGCGTCGCTCGTTGCTGCCAGGCTGAAAAAGACCGGATTCCCCGAGCGGACCACGTATGCACAACGGCGGCCTGATTTTGACTACGATCGGCGCTCCCCTTACTGGGACACCAAGTACCTTGCCGGCTACTACACGGCATTCGGGCCGGTGACGGAACTTGTCGAACAGGAAGACGACGCACTGGCCATAGTCGGGCCGGGCGAGGAGATTCACCTCGAGTTCGAGGCTGTCGCGGAACCCGCGGAGGCGGGCTGGAACCGGTATTTTGTACTGGAGGCGCGCGGCTACGCCAAGGACATGGACCTGTATACCGGTGACGGTGAAACCGTCGGGCCCTTGCCGGTGAAGGTTTCCTCAGATAAGGTGCGCGCCTCGCGCCGCGAAGCCCTGCACCGGAAGTACAATAACCGGTTCCAGGCCGGGCACTGATCAGGATTCCATAGAAACATGTCGACCGAACCTCGTCCCCTACGGCGATACCTGCCCGTCGTCGGTCCCCGACTCAAGAAACTGCTGTTTGCGGTCTTTGGGATCTTTTCCCTGTTGTTTATCAATTCCTTTTATCTGGCGGGTATCACCTTCATTGAATGGCTGAACCAGCAGACGTATCAGGATTTCTTTTATCAGTACATGTTCCTGGCTCACCTGGTTCTCGGCCTGATCGTGATTATCCCGCTCGTTGTTTACGGCATCATTCACATCAGCAACGCTCATGACCGGCCTAACCGCAGGGCAGTAAAGGCGGGTTACGCGCTCTTCACTACGGCGCTGCTGCTGCTCATCTCGGGGCTGGTTCTGACCCGCGGTATTCCGCTGATCGAAGTTCGGGATCCGGCCGGCCGTGAGATCGCTTACTGGCTCCATGTCATCACTCCACTCGTAGTCGCATGGCTGTTCGTTCTGCATCGCCTGGCCGGCAAACGCATCAACTGGCGGGCCGGCGCAGCTGTTGCGGCAGTTGCCGGGATATTCGGCATCATCGCCATTTACTTCCAGTCCCAGGATCCGCGGCAATGGAACGTCGTCGGTCCCGAGTCGGGGGAACAGTATTTCTTTCCGTCACTCGCGCGAACCGCAACCGGAAACTTTATTCCGGCGAAAGCACTGATGATGGATGACTACTGCCAGGAGTGTCATGCCGATATACACGAAAAGTGGTCACACAGCATGCACCTTTTCGCGTCGTTCAATAACCCGGCATATCTGTTTTCCGTTCGTAACACGCGTGCCGCGATGCTCGAACGCGATGGCAACG
>CAZJFQ010000055.1:5645-13011 GCA_964545335.1 uncultured Gammaproteobacteria bacterium
GTCAGGATGGGACACCTGTTCACTCAGGGTACTGCTGATTCCAACGAAGTCTGGCTCGACGTGATAGTGCGCAGCGGCGACCAGGTAATCGGTCGCAGTGGCGCGATCGACCCGGCGGACGGAACCGTCGACCCATGGTCCCATTTCGTCAACGCCTACGTGCTGGATCGGAACGGTAACCGCATCGATCGCCGAAATGCAGAGGACATTTTCACGACGCTGTACAACAACCAGATCCCTCCCGGTGCCGCCGACGTTGTGCATTACCAGATAACGATCCCGGAGTGGGTGACAGAGCCGGTACAAGTCGAAGCACAACTGCAATACCGAAAATTCGACACGATTTATACCAGGCAATTTCAGGGTGACGCTTTCGTATATAACGATCTTCCGGTAACGACAATTGCTATGGATCGAATCGTATTTCCGGTTGTTGGTGGGGATCACGGTGTTGGGAACGAACCAATTGAAACGGATCCCTGGCAGCGCCTCAACGATTACGGCATCGGGTTGCTGAGAAAGCGAGGTACCGGTGAACTGCGGCAGGCCGAGGAAGTATTCAGTCAGGTCGAGGAGCTTGGCCGGGCCGACGGGCCATTGAATCTGGCGCGCGTCTATATCCGGGAAGGCCGACTGGACGATGCGGTCGATGCGCTGCGACGGGCACAAGAGCACGAGCCGCCGGCATATCCGTGGTCGGTCGCGTATTTCACCGGGATCGTGAATCAGCAAAATGGTTATCTCGACGAAGCGATTGAGAATTTCCGTAACCTGGTAGACACCAGGTACGCGCAAGCGCGTGAGCGTGAGTTTGATTTCAGTCAGGATTACCGATTGCTGAACACGCTGGCGCAGACGTTGTTCGAGCGTGCCAAGCTCGAGCGTGGGGACGAGCGCGAAGATAAACGAAACGAGTACTTGCGAGAGGCGACAAGCTGGTTCGAGCGTGCTTTGGAACTCGATCCGGAGAATACGGCGGCGCATTATGGTCTGGCCCAGATCTACACACAACTGGGCCGCGATGACGGAGCGGATCGTCACCGACAACTGCATGCCAAGTACAGGGTTGACGACAATGCCCGCGACGTCGCCGTGGCTGCGGCGCGGCGAAACGACCCTGCTGCGGACCACGCAGCAAACGAAGTCGTCATCTATGATCTGCAGCGGCACGGTGCTTTTGGACTCGATGCGCTTTCAGAAAGGATTGCTGCCCGGTGATTGACCCGGGATCCGAGCAAGGGCCTGAAGAACAGACCCCGTCGATTCCCGAGGATGATTATGAAGTCCCGGAAGACGACACCGTCATTGCGAGGGCTTTCAGGCTCTCACTCGTTGTCATTGGGACTGTTGCCGTGGTCGCAGGACTCATTTTCTTCATCGTTCGCCAGCCGGAGCAAATAGAAACCATTGAAGATGCAGGAATTGATGTACCGAAGACCGTGACAGAAGCGGTGACGCTTGAACCGCCGCCTGTCGGCTTTATGGACGTGACTGCCGAAGCCGGAATTGCATTTCAACACGTCAACGGCGCCTATGGTGACCGTCTGTTACCCGAGACCATGGGTGGTGGCGTTGCATTCCTCGATTACGACAATGATGGTGACCAGGACCTGTTGTTCGTAAATTCGACGTACTGGCCGTGGGTCGACGGGAGCAAATCAGATGTCGCAGCATCGGCCCTGTATCAAAACGATGGTTCGGGCCGGTTTACAGACGTTAGTGAAGAAACAGGGCTGAGTGCAGATCTGTATGGCATGGGCGTTTCCGTCGCCGACTACGACGGCGATGGTTTTTCTGACGTGTTTCTTACTGCCGTGGGCAACAATCGCCTCTATCGTAATCAGCAGGGAAAAACATTCGTCGATGTAACAGCTATGGCCGGGGTAGCCGGAAACCCCGACACCTGGAGTTCCGGTTCCGCGTTTTTTGACTACGATCACGATGGCGATCTGGATCTCTTCGTGACCAACTACGTGACCTGGTCACGGGAGATCGATTTTGAAGTCGACTATCAGCTGGCCGGCATCGGGCGTGCTTACGGGCCGCCAACAAACTATGCGGGTACGCAGTCCTACCTCTACCGTAACGATGGCGACGGAACGTTTACGGATATTTCCGCGGCCAGCGGCATTCACGTTCTTAACAAGGCGACCGGTGCTGCAGTGGGCAAGGGACTTGGTGTCCTGCCAGTGGATGTCAATGGCGATGGCTGGCTCGACGTTGTCGTTTCCAATGATACTGTTCAGAATTTTCTGTTTGTCAATCTGGGTGACGGACGATTTGAGGAATCCGGCGCCATACTCGGTATCGCCTTTGATAACAGCGGCAGCGCAACGGGTGCGATGGGGATTGACGCAGCGCGTTACAACAATGACGGTGATCTTGCAGTAGCGATCGGAAACTTCGCGAATGAAATGACGTCGTTCTTTGTTGCCCAGGAGGGAATCGAATCTTTTACGGACGAAGCAATTGTTGCCGGCATCGGTCCTGACAGCCGGCAGGCGCTAAGTTTCGGACTTTTCTTTTTCGATTACGATCTGGACGGCTGGCTCGATGTCTTCCAGGCCAACGGTCACGTCGAGAATGAGATCAATGCGGTACAGCCAAGCCAGCGATACGAACAGCCCGCGCAATTGTTCTGGAACTGCGGTCCGGAGTGTTCACGCAACTTCGTACGCGTACCGTCAGCTGAGACCGGTGATCTCGCGCGGCCCATCGTCGGACGCGGGGCAGCTTACGCCGATGTAGATAGGGACGGCGATCTCGACATCGTTATTACACAAGTCGGGCGCGCACCGCTGCTGCTTCGAAATGATCAGCAAACTGGGCATCACTGGATCAGGGTCCGGTTGATCGGCGCCGGACCGAATCGGGATGCAATCGGTGCGACGCTGGGACTGAAATCTGCCAGCGGTTTACAGACACGGCTGGTGATGCCCAATCGTAGTTATCTGTCGCAGATGGAACTGCCCATAACCTTTGGTCTGGGTGACGCGGTCGTCGCAGAACAACTGACGATTCGCTGGCCGGATGGAAGCATGCAGGTACTGGAACACCTGTCCGCCGACACACTTCATGAGATCGAACAGCCACCGGCCGCCCACTGAAGACTAGATGCCGGCTGCGAGTGCTTTGCGGACTTCCAGAGTTACCCGGGGTGGTGACAATTCAGGAGATCCCGTTGCGTACGGTTGTACCGGTGCCTCGTTATTTTCATAACGACTCAAGTTTGTCTTTAGCAGGTTCACCCATTCCTCACGGGTCTTACCGGCAGCGACCTGGTCGAGGATCTTGCGTTGCAACGCCGCGGCGTCTTCGAATCGTCCGGTAGCGGCGAGGATCATTGCGACGCTTTCGGCGCTGTCTAGTCGCTGAGTCTGCTGCATCAGCCGGGTAGCCAGCTGAAGTGCGAGCTCGCGATCATCAGGTGGTGTTTTCGCGCAGACCGCATACGACCTGACCAGGGCTGATGCGATCGGGTATTGAGCGGGGTCCCGCTCGAATGCCCGCTCGAGCTGCTGATTTGCTTCGATGCATCGTCCCGACATAAGCAGTGCGATTGCCCCGCGAAAAATGAGCAGAGTGTCCTGTGGAGTGGCCTGGTCCAGAGCCTCATATTGGGCAGACGCGCCCGAATAGTCCCCGGTCCGCATCAAAGCGTTCGCCAGAAGTTGACGTGCCGGCAGGGCATCCGGGTCACGCTCGACAGCTATCCTGTAATATTCGATCGCCTGCCTGTCGTTACCGCTTGATTCGAGTATCGCACCCTTGCTGAAGTTGGCCATCGCCATTTTGGGATCGATTTCGAGCGCCTTGTCTATGTACTGAATCGCTTCATGCTGTCGACCGGCGAGTTCCAGTACCCAGGAAATAGCGAGATAAGTCGACGCGTCACCCGGACTGGCGGCGAGGGCCTTTTGATATTGATTCGCGGCCTCTTCGTAGTCACCGCGCCGGTAAGCTTCTAATCCGCGACTCAAAAATCTCTGCGATGTTTCATTCAACGATTGCATACGGCCGAGAACCGGATCTACGAGGCTCGGACGTCTTGGACCCTGAAGTGCCAGTTGTTCGCGCGCTTTTCCCATGTTGCCTGCCCGCCGGTAGGCCATCGCCAGCTGGTAATGCAGTTGTTTTGCTTGCGCGTCGCTGGCGATAGCCTGGCCGAGAGCTTCTATTGCCGCTTCGTATTCACGTAATCGCAGATGTACCCCAGCCATCCCCGAGAGAGCCGCTGCATTTGCTGGTGTCAGCGCCAGCGCGCTGGTAAAACTGTCCCGCGCTCCATCCAGGTCGTTGATTTCCAGTTGGGCTTGACCAAGGTGGACCCACGCCGGTAGATATTCTGACTGAAGTGCGACCGCTTCCCGATATCGGCCAATTGCGGGGTCGAACTCACCCTGAACATGGAGCAAGTAAGCCAGCAGGTAACGCCAGACGAACTCGCCCCGATCGAGGGCAATCGCATTGCTGTAACTTTGGCGTGCCGGCTCCACCAGATCATAGGCGTGATAGATCATCGCTAGATGACCCCAGGCACCGGCGCGTTCTTTCGAGTCGGCAAAATCATCCAGAACTTCGAGACGGTTGATCCCGAATTTTAGACGCTGGCGAACGCCCGGTTCAAACTGCTCGAGATCCGGATGATGGACGGCAACCAACTCCGGCGCGTCTGCTGCTAACGTCGGAAAAAGGATCAGTGACAGGTAACAGGTAAAGAGAATGAGAGCTGCCAGCGTGCCAGGCCGCGCGCCCATGGCACGGTCAAATATTGACCTTTTGTTTAGTGATCGCCGCGTCGAAAAGATCATTATCTCGTTACTCGCCGGTCGATACCGCTTCGCCACTGCCTATTTGTAGCGTGTAATACTTCCTCGTCTCGAGCCCGTCCCATTTCTCTATCGAGCCGTCGGGCCAGGTGACCCGAATATCCTGCGGTCGATCATCCTCATCGAGCCCAATCAAGATTCGCGGATCTCGTCCCGACGCATAGCTGCCGTCTGTTCGGACCCGTCGGATCTGGCGCTTTGCTCCATCCGTTGCAAGCAGCACGAGTGCACCATGCATGTCGTAGCGTCCCGACTCGTTCAGCAGACGCAGGCCCAGCCAGGATTTATCCTGGCCCACCTGGTTTACAAGGAGACGAGCGGGGCCGCTGTTGTTGAGCACAAGTACGTCTGTATCGCCGTCGTTGTCGACGTCACCAAAAGCCGTGCCGCGACTGGCCTCCGACAGGTCGAATACAGGTCCTCCCCGGGCCGTCACATCTTCATACCGGCCACCACCTGTATTGCGATACAACTTATTCAGCTGATGGATGGGGTACGGATCGGCCTTTGTGAGACGATTCCTCACGTGTACTGCGCCGTTGACAATGATCAGATCAAGCAGGCCATCGTTGTCGTAATCGAACCATCCCGTACCGAAACCCGTGAACGGAAAACTTGGCGCGCCCAGACCGGCAGCGGCAGTCACATCCTCAAACCAACCGGTTCCGTCATTGTTGTAGAGAGTATTGGATTCCTTTTCGAGGTGGGTGATGAAAATGTCTTCATCGCCGTCAATATCGTAGTCTGCCGCATCGATGCCCATGCTCGCTTCCGGCGCTCCATGACTGTTCAACGCCGCCCCGGCAAGCATGGCATCATCAATAAACGTACCGTCCTTCTGGTTCAGCCAGAGTTGATTGGCAACACCATCATTGGCTACGTATATATCCAGCCAGCCGTCGCCGTTGAAATCTCCGGCAATGACGCCAAGCCCGTTCCCTCGTGCTTCATCGATCCCCGACTGCCGACTCACGTCCTCAAAACGACCGCCACCTATGTTGTGAAACAGCCTGTCCGGAACAGCGTTATGTGAGAGCGGGCCGCAATACTCGGAAGTAGCAGCATCTGTGAAGCAGTCTCTCCGGTTGTCGATCGAGAAATCGACATAGTTCGCGATATAGAGGTCCAGCAAGCCGTCGCGATCGTAATCGAAAAAACTCGCACTGACGCTCCAGCGCGTGTCATCTACACCAGCTGCAGCAGTAATATCCTGGAATGTTCCGTCGCCGCGATTTTTCAGCAACTGGTTGTGACCGAAAGACGTCAGATAAAGATCGATCCAGCCATCATTGTCGATGTCGCCGCTTATAACCCCCATGCCGTATTCCGTCGCATTGATGCCTGCTGCGGTCGTGACATCGGTAAATCTGACTGTTGCAGAACCATCTGCGCCGATTGTCGTATCGTTTCTGTAGAGCCGATCAGTCAGAGGCAACTGGTGTGGCGGGGGAAAAGTCAATTTATCGGTCGTGTCGTCATCACCCAGCATCGCCCCCTGTACAAAATAGGCATCCAGGTCGCCATCGTTGTCATAGTCGAACAGGGCTACACCGGCTCCCATAACTTCAACCATGTACATCTCGCCGAACATGCCGTTGAAATGCACGAAATCTATCCCGCTGGCTCGGGCCTGATCCTCGAACACATCGGCGGATGTTGCGGCAGTAAATAATGTGGCCAATGCCGCTATCGCTTTTCGTGCGCGGGGGTTAGCTGTCAGTACCATCGGAAAATCTCAACGTCGCCGGCATGTTGTCTTGTCGGAATGAGGCTAAACAGGCCTTGAGAGACGGGATTTTACGGGCCGCCCGCTGGTTATCCAATTCGGCCCAAAAGCGGTCCGGCCCACCCAGGCGGGGAACCTTTGGCTCAAGGACCGGGTCGGAAGTCACTCCGGGCCTTAAGATTAGCCCCGGCATCAGTATAATGGCCGACCCGCGGACATCGCCGCCCCAGGCTCTGATATAGGCAAACAGTGACTTTTTGCTTTGAAAACCGGATTCGTGTCCGTTGCAGGGGATTGATCGTACTTCTGAGTACGGCTTGCCCGGCGCTGTCGGCCACCGCGCAGCCAATATTCCTGGAAGTCGCTGAGCCGGCCGGAATCGATTTCGTGCATTTCAACGGCATGTCCGGTGAGCTCTATTTCCCGGAAATGATGGGATCCGGTGTAGCCCTGTTCGATATCGACTCAGACGGTGATCTGGATCTTTATTTTGTACAGGGACGGATGCTTGGTCCGGGTAAGACAACCCGTGATGCGCTTATAAAACCGGAGCATGATTTACCGCTTACAGACCGACTCTATCGCAATGATGGCTATCAGAACCGGCGCAGGGACGTAATCCGGTTTACCGACATTACCGATGAGTCCGGTCTGCAGGCCTATGGGTACGGTATGGGAGTAGCGGTCGGCGACATCAACAACGATGGCTTTCCTGATCTGTACGTATTGAACTACGGACCCAACCAGCTTTTTCTCAACGATGGTGACGGCACCTTCAGTGACATAACGCAATCGGCGAATGCACAGGACA
>CAZJFQ010000056.1:0-11018 GCA_964545335.1 uncultured Gammaproteobacteria bacterium
CGTTACCGATTGAGTGAGGTTCCGGCGGCGATCCGGTATTCGGAAGAAGGGCACGCTCGAGGAAAAATAGTAATAGATTTGCAATAGAACCGCGCCAAACCATACGTGACGGAGTTGACCCTAAGCCAAGGTGTACAACAGCACATAACGACAAATCAGCATTTGACGCTTTCAGCCCCGGGCTTACGCGCTTTAAACAACGACATGGTACCGAGCATCGTCATATAACTCGCTGTCTCGGTTACATCATGGAAGCCCGATCCTGCAATCAGTGTCGGCAATAAGCCATTGACGTTATCCGACGTAGTGTCGAATCCGTCGAGCAATTGAACCAGAAGGAACGCGGTCCGCATAAATTTATTTTTGGCTCGGCCCCAGTCCGCAACATGAAGCTCGCCGCCCGACTTCAGCACACGGTGCATTTCGGACAATGTCCGTACCTTGTTAGGTGTTGTTAGATGATGAAAGAACAGGCTGGCCACAACGCGATCGAATGACGAATCGCCATAGGGCAGATCAACCGAAAGGCCATAGTCGAGCGAAATGTCCAGGCCGAATTTGCTGGCTTTGGATCTCGCGATCTCGAGAATTTTTCTGTCGCCATCAATACCAACGACACTCGCACGTGATTGTGATCTCTTGATGGCAATCGCAAGGGTTGCGGTCCCACAGCCGACATCCAATACTCGATGCTTGGGCTGTACGCCCGCCTGTAATATCAGGGCTGTCTTAAACAGTTTTTCCCGCGTCGTCAGGCGTACGAGCGGGTCGTAAATCACAGTTAGGCACCTGTATCGGAGCGCCGGGATATAATCGGTATTTCGCATAATCAGTCGCCGCACGCCCTCCATCCGGTCCGGTGAGCGGATCGGTTCGTTTCTGTCTCGGCCTTGGCCTGTCTGAGGAGAGAGACTATCCTAATAGCTTACTCTGCGACCGAATCCCCCGTGCACGTCTCTAACGTAGCCAAACGCTTGGCATCATAGTTTGAACCGCGGGCATCATGGATTGTCTTTTAGAGCATAGTTCGCAATAAATCCCGGTTACCTCGACAGTGTGCACAGGTAGGTTGCGGTGAGCGTAACGTGGGACTAGGATTGCATTTGATGAAGTCTGCGCAGCGAGTCATTCTGACTTATCTGATAGCCTTGGCGGTACCGATTCAGGCCACCGCCGGCGCCATGGCACTGCCCTGTTGCTCGGGCGGTGACGGGTCGATGTCGCTGCCAATCTCTGCCGAGATGGATCCGGCTATGCACGACCATGGCCACATGCAACATCAAGACGGGCTCGCAATATCGGCCGACCAGCCACCTGCACCCGATGCTGGATGCCAATGCGGCTGCGAGGGGTGGTGCGCTGCAGTAGGCACGGTTACTGTAACGATTGGCTCAGGTCCGTCCGCTATGACCCCCGAGCATTGTGGCAAATTCCTCTCGTCACGGACCCGCCTCCTGGCCGGTCCAGCACCAAGTCCACCCTACAGACCCCCCGCACTTCGTAGCTAACCGAATTCTGGTTCGGTGCTCGCCCGAGCGTGCTCGTTGTGGGCACTTGGTCTGCTACGGAGGTGCAACGTGCTTCATTTGTCTGTTCGATTCATTGCGTACATCTACGCTTTTCTAGTCGCCGGTTGTGTAACGGTTCCGGACCTACCGGCCGTGGGACCGGATCACCCCGCCAACCCGCGGGCGGTCGAAGCGCCAGTTCCGGCCCGACTATCTGTCATAGATTTGGGGGCCGCGACGCCCGAAACCCAGCCTCCACCGGCGGATGACGAATCCACAGAACCTGGCAATGACCACCAACACCATGATGGCGGCCACTAGCCATGCGCGGGCCGGCGCGTTCGTGCAAGTGTGGGCCGACACGAACGGCCTGCACCGAACCATTGGGCTTAGTAAAACTATCGAATAACGGGGGACAAGCGATGAAACATTGCGCGAGACAGCTAGGTGGCTCAGTGCTGATCGCTTTGGTACTCACCGGTTGCGCATCAGTTCCAGCGCCGGACGGCTTTCACGAGGTCAGCGACACGGTCGCTACCCGCATCGACAAGCGAGTCCATTGGTATCAGGGCGGATCGGAAGATGCGGCGGTGACCGAAGGGATTCGGTCGTTGCTGAACAACGATTTGACGCTGGATGAAGCGGTGCAAATTGCGCTGCTCAATAACCGCATGCTGCAGGCCACCTACGAAGATCTCGGGCTAGCGCAGGCCAATCTCGTTCAGGCCGGCTTACTCAAAAATCCGATCTTTGACGTCGCGGTGTTTCTGCCGGAAGGCGGTGGCCAGGCGGATTTGGATTTCGCTATTACACAAAGCTTTTTAAGCATCATTTACCGTCCGTTACGACGTCGGATCGCCACTGCGGAGCATGAAGCCGCAAAACTTCGCGTGACAGGAGCGGTGCTCGATCTCGACGCGAAGGTTCGCGCTGCGTATTATCGTGTCCAAGCCGATCATCAACTCGGTGAGATGCTGCGCCAGGTAGTTATCGCCACCGACGCCTCAGCCGATGCCGCGGAACGTTTGCGAGAAGCCGGGAATATTACCCAACTCGACGTTGCGCGCGAGCGCATTCTTTTTGAGGAATCGCGTCTGGTTTTGGCCCAGGCACAGGCCAATCTCATCGTCGATCGCGAAGCGTTGATTGAATTGATGGGGCTTTGGGGACTCGATACTCAGAGTTGGTATGTCCTGCCGCGATTGCCTGATATTCCAGCCGGTACGCTGGATTCGGCAGAACTCGAACGACTCGCCATTGAAGCGAATCTCGATTTACCAGCTTATCGCTACATGATCGAGACGGCCGCCGAACGCCTCGGGCTTGCCAACGCCACAGCACTCGTACCCGATCTGGAAATTGGGCTCGTCGCCGAGAGGGAAGACGGCGAATGGGAATTGGGCCCGGCATTTGCTTACGAATTGCCGATGTTCGATCGGGGGCAGGGGCGTAAGGCAGTCGCTCATTCGGATCTCCGCCGTGCGCAACATATGTATTGGGCGCTCGGGGTGCAGATCCGAGCGGTGACCCGGGCAGCGCGGCAGCAACTCATCACAGCGAGAGCGCAGGCCGAGCATCTCCAGAGCACATTATTGCCGCTCAGCAACCGCGTCGTGGTGCGCTCGCAACTGCAATACAACGCCATGCAGTTTGGCGTGTTTCAACTCCTGCAAGCGAAACGACAACAGATCAATACAGCCATGCTTTATATCGAAACCTTGCGCGACTACTGGTTGGCGCGTACCGAACTTGAGCAGATTCTCAATGGCCGCTTACCGGACGTCGGTGGCATGAGCATGGAGATGCCTGGCCAGCTCGGTATGAATAGGGAAACCGGAGGTCACTGACATGACATCACGACGAGAGTTCTTAAAAACGACAGCGGCCGTAGCGGGCGGCGTAGGCGTAATGTCCGCTGCACGGCCCGCCTACGCGGAGGCTACCGAAGCGCGGCGCTGGGAAAAGTCTTACAGCGGCGGCGATCAAAGTGCGCCAGCAGCCACACCGGGCCGGCCCGGCAAGGATTACACGCCCGTCGTGACGCCGAACGGTGCGTCATTACCGTGGAAGATTGTGGATGGCGTCAAGGTTTACCACTTGATCGCGGAGGAGGTAGAAAACGAATTCGCCTCGGGGCTCAAGGCACGATGCTGGGGTTACAACGGGCGCGTGCACGGACCCACGATCGAAGCGGTGGAAGGCGATCGCGTGCGAATCTACGTGACGAATTGCTTATCAGCAGGAACGAGCGTGCATTGGCACGGGGTCTACGTGCCCAACGGCATGGATGGCGTTGGCGGTCTCAATCAACGCGCCATCAAACGGGGTGAGACGTTCAAGTATGAATGGACGTTTCGTCAGCATGGTACGTTTATGTATCACTCCCACCACGACGAGATGACACAAATGGGAATGGGCTTGATGGGCATGATTGTTGTGCATCCGCGGCAACCCGATCCAAGTTACCGAGTGGACCGGGACTTCGCGATCATGCTCAGTGAGTGGCGAATTGATCCCGGCACGTACCGGCCGAACCCGAACGAAATGAGTGATTTCAACGTGCTGACGATGAATGCGAAATGCTATCCAGGCACCGAGCCTTTGGTGTGCAAGACCGGCGATCGCGTGCGTATTCGTTTCGGCAACTTGAGCGCTATGGATCACCATCCTATTCACTTACACGGTCATTACTTCAAGATTGTCGCCACCGACGGTGGGCCAATATCAACTGCAGCCCAATGGCCCGAAACGACCGTGTTGGTGCCGGTCGGGAGTACCCGGGACGTGGAATTCATTGCCGATGCACCGGGTGACTGGGCCATGCACTGTCACATGACCCATCACGTTATGAATCAGATGGGCCACGACGCGCCTAATACGGTTGGCATGAAGCCTGCCGACCTGGACCGCAAGGTTCGTTCTTTGCTGCCCGCCTATATGACGATGGGACAAGACGGCATGGGTGAACACGGCATCCATGTGGAACGTGGCCACATGAAGGTGCCTGAGAACAGTATTCCGATGGTCGGTGCATGGGGACCGTTTGATTACATCACTATGGGCGGTATGTTCAATATCGTAAAAATTCGCGACAACTTAACGAGCTATAAGGATCCAGGCTGGTATCAGAACCCGCGCGGTACAGTCGCAGATCTTGCAAGTCCACAAGATATGCGCGCTGACGGTATTCCCGACCTCAGCAAAGGCGCTTAGTGGTCGCGGGCGATGATCAACGGCAATGACTACCCTAAGCCGCGTTTCAAAAACGATCACGCGGTTGACCCGTAGTTGATCAGGTCGTATATTCACCCAA
This sequence comes from uncultured Gammaproteobacteria bacterium, assembly GCA_964545335.1. Lineage (GTDB taxonomy): Bacteria > Pseudomonadota > Gammaproteobacteria > Steroidobacterales > CAZJFQ01 > CAZJFQ01. The sequence continues at coordinate 4,822 of CAZJFQ010000056.1, forward strand.
AAGGGTGAATAATGAGTCGTCGACAAACACCAGTAGCACTAGATCAAACGTTGATCGCACTCGCGGATCCGACGCGACGGGAAATCCTTGATCGCTTGTCGATGGGTGAGGCACGTGTGACTGAAGTCGCGACGAAATTTACGATCTCCCTCAATTCCGTAAGCAAGCACATCAAGATGCTTGAACGGGCCCAGCTCGTAGAGCGTCGGATTGTCGGGCGTGACCACATCTTGCGAATTTGCCCCGAACCTCTCGATGCGGTGCAAGAGTGGATTGTTCGCAAAAGAGCTTTCTGGGCGATGCAGTTGAAAGCTCTCGATGAGTTACTGACGCATGAACCGCAAGACAAAATCGATAAGAAAGGTGCGAAATGACTGGAACCGTAGAAGCTCGCGTAGTGCATACATTCAAGGCGTCGCCGGAGCGCGTGTTTGACGCTTGGCTGAAACGAGACTTAGTGCGCCAATGGCTGAGTGCAGCGCTCAAGGGGTTCGGTTTGTCTGGCGACATCCGGCGGGTCGAAATCGATGCGCGCGTTGGCGGTCGATTCACATTCTCGGATATGCGTGAAGGCGGCGAGATAGTACATTGGGGTACCTATCTCGAAATCGATCGCCCAAGAAAGATCGTATTCACTTGGTTCACCAGCAATGAGGAAGAGCAGGAAAACTCGTCTGTCGTGACGCTGACGATTGAACCTGATGGCGACAGTTGTATCGCGACTATCGTTCATAACATGGATGCGAAGAATGCCGAATATGTGCCGCAGACTGAAAAAGGTTGGGGCGGCATGCTCGATCAGATCGACGTGCTTTTCGATCAAGGTGGGGGGCACTGAGGCGCAGCTGCAGCGGGTGCCTGCTTTTGGCCGACAGCGGACATTCAGACTCGATCACATCGGACACTGTCCGTCAGTTCAGCTTCGAACTATCACATCTGAGGTAATCGATAGGTAATCTGTAACGACACAGGTTTCCGAGAGCCTCTTCCCATGCGGCTTACAGGCCAGAAGCCCCGAACTCAGCATCTCAATGGAGTGCCATAAAGGGCACAGAATCAATCTGCGTGTTTCGAGACACGCGGACGACCTGACGGTAGTCAAAAGGAGTGACTAGCGTCACATAATCGAATTTGCGGGTATAGGTACCCGCAAACCTGGTCGGATGGTTCGAGTCCACCCGTAGCCACCAATCATATCCGGCACCTACAGATCTACTTTGGGTCCTGATCTATGTCATTGCTGGAATTTGGCGGGGATGGGTCAAGCGGCGCTGGATTCTTCAACGCTTTCCTCAGGGCCCTTTTCTCTTCCTTGGCCCTACGCTTCTCCTTTTTTGCCTGCTCGCGGCGGCGTTTCGCTTGGGTTTCTGGTCCTGGTCTGGCCATAAAGGCGGGTCCTTCCGTCGAAAGATGCGTGGCAACGTTACCACAAAGCCTCCGTCTGGGCAGAAAAAAAATCCGGTTTGTTGTCCGGATTGACTATATATTCTCCGGCCTCTTTAGTTTGTAACCGGCACTCCCCGACCGGGCGTCCACGGCACCTGCGCTTCATCGAGTTTTCGCTTGAGCGCCGCGAAATCCTGTTTGATCAGGCGATCCAAAGCCGCGCCGACTTCAACGAACTTCGCCTCCGCAATTTCAAAGTTTGCTGACTGGGTAGCTGTTGGCCCGTGTGCCGTTGTTCTTGCGCCCCAGCCGGCGACATCAAGACGACGATCTATCGACACGGGGCCCGGATCGCCCATCTTCTGACGATGTTCGTTAGTCGTCAGGTCATCACGCAATCTCCGGGCCTGTTGTTCGATCGCTGTTGCCTCCGCATACAAAGCAGGGGCCGCTGTTGACCGCGCCAGCGTTTCCTGGATTGCGTCAATGTCCTCGGTCAGTTCCTCGATGGCTGAAACGGATCCCTTCACCGCGCGCTTGAGTTCATCCACGCGCCGGGCAAATTCGACACGATCGGGTTGTTTGGATCCCTCAAGTGTCGGTTCACGAACGGAAACGACTTCAAACAGTTGCGTATGACCAAGATCCTCGAGAACACCGTTGACTCGTTTCGCAAAGGTCACCGTGTAGTTGCCAGGCGCTGCCAGTACTCCGCCCGGATCTGTCCATGGCTCATCCTCGTCTTCCGGTTTCCAGGGATCGGTCAGGGGATAACGCAGATCCCAGGCAACTCGATGGAAGCCGGCTTCTACCGGTCCCTCGACATGACGTACGATGTTACCGTCACTGTCCCTTACGGTCAGAACAATGGCCGGTTCGTCTTCGAGCGCCTCGTCGATCAACTCATCCCAGGCGGGGGAGGGTGTATCCGCGCCCTCTTTTTCCAGCGGCTTTTCACGTTCGCGACGCTGCCCCTGTTTTGTGCGGATTTCCTCCGGCAAGTAGTAGGTAAATACAGCGCCGAAAGCGGGATTGGGTGCCATATAAAACGCCTGCGCCTGCGATGCGGCGCAGTCGTTTCGGTCGCATCCCAGCGGTCGCCGCGGTACATACCACCTCGCTTTCCGTACCGGAAAGAGCACACTGTTGTTCTCCAGCATGCTGGCAGTTACGTCTCGCAACGGCGTGTAATCGTCCAGAACAAAAAAACCGCGACCGAAAGTCGCAGCGACCAGATCATTTTCACGTTTCTGAATAACCAGATCGCGATATGAAATTATTGGTGTGCCACCGGACAGTTTCACCCACTTGCGGCCACCATCGACGGTGAAGAACACGCCGAATTCGGTGCCTGCAAATAACAGGCCGGGTTTGACGTGATCCTGGACCAGTCGCCAGATCATGTGTCGATCAGGCAGGTCGCCCGCAATGCTGCGCCAGTTGCGCCCCCGGTTGGTACTCTTTAATACGTAGGGATTGAAATCACCAGCTTTGTGGTTATCGACTACGACATAAACCGTATCCGGATCAAACAGGTCTGCCTTGATGTCGTTGACGAAAAAGAAGTCCGGAACTCCGGGCAGGTCGTCGATTTGGCGCCAGCTCTGACCGCCGTCTTCGCTTACCTGGATCAGGCCATCGTCGGTCCCCGCATACAGGAGACCAGCAACCCGTGGTGACTCCGACAGCGAAGTAACCGTGCCGTACTTCGACATGGCAGACAGGTCCCACGCGGAGTCGTAACTCCAGACCCGTCCCATCATCGGCAACTGCAGCCGGTCGAGTCCGCGCGAGAGATCACCGCTGATCGCGGTCCAGGAATCGCCGCGGTCGTCACTGCGCCAGACGCGCTGGCTGGCGAAGTAGAGACGTGCCGAATCGTGCGGACTGATCAGGATCGGTGAATCCCAGTTGAACCGGTCCCAGGGTTCGTCCTTGCCCGGCTGAGGCTGAATGTAGACCGATTCACCCGTGCGGCGGTCGTAGCGGGTCAGGTTTCCTTGTTGCGATTCAGCGTAAACGATGTCCGGGTTGGTCGGGTCGGCAGCCGGCTGGTGGCCATCACCGCCACGGATCACGAACCAATCTGAATTCCGAATGCCGTGGAGGTTATCTGTGCGGGACGGACCCCCCTGGGTATTGTTGTCCTGGGTACCGCCATAGACGTTATAGAACGGCTCGTCGTAGTCAACCGTAACTTTATAAAACTGGGTTACCGGCAGATTGGCAACGAATCGCCAGTTTTCACCGAGATCGAAACTTTCATAGAGACCGCCGTCGGTCCCCACCATCAGGTAGTTCGTATCATCAGGGTCGAATACCAGGGCGTGGTGATCAACGTGTTTGTCGTGACGCTTGGTCTTGATGAAGTTTTTGCCGCCGTCGATGCTGTAATGCAGATAAACATCCATGTGATAGACGCGATCAAATTGATGCGGACTGGCAAACACTTCCTGGTAGTAATGGGGGCCCGTTCCGCTGGCAACGTAGTCACTCATCTCCTCCCAGGATTCGCCGCCATTCTCGGAACGGTAAAACGCACCTTCACGACGATTGAGTTCGATTCCTGCGTAGAGAACATCCGGTTTGATCGGCGAGATTGCCAGCCCGATTTTGCCCATACTTTCTTCCGGCAGCCCTTCGGTCAGTTCGCGCCACGTGGCACCGGCATCAGTGGATTTGTGGATGCCGGTTTCCGGACCGCCATCCATCAGTGCGGCCACGTTGCGAAAGTGCTGCCAGGTTACGGCATAAAGCACATCCTGATTCCTCGGATCCATGTGCACTTCGTTGACGCCGGTGTATTCGCCGCCACCCAGAATTTTGTCCCAACTCGCGCCGCCGTCGGTGCTCTTATACAGACCCCGGTCACCACCCGGTGACCACAGTGGCCCTTGTGCAGCGACATAGATGACACTGGAATCCCGCGGATCGATTTCGATCATGCTGACATGCTGGGAATCCTCAAGCCCCATGTTTTCCCAGGATTGACCGGCGTCGAGACTTCTGTAGACACCGTCCCCGTAGCCAACATGGCGACCGCTGACATCCTCGCCGGTGCCGACCCAGATTGTGTCCGGTCGGTTCGGATCGATCGTCACGCAGCCGATGGAATAGGATCCTTCGGAATCAAAAATCGGTTCCCATGTTGTACCCGCGTTCACGGTCTTCCAGACGCCGCCGCTGCCAACAGCGACATACCAGATACTTTTGTTTTCCGGGTGTTTGGCGATGTCTGAAATTCGCCCGGACATAAGGGCCGGGCCCAGATTTCTGAGTTCGAGGCCCTCAAAGGTTTTTTCATTGAACCCGGGTTCGACATCCTCGGCATTGTCATCTGCGGCAAGCGCATAGACGGGCAGGCAAAGCAGAAGAATCCAAAGCTGGATCAAGGATTTCACGGTGTTCCCCTTTTTCCGGTCTCAAACCGGGCCTTTTGTTGTATTTTGGGACGAAGGCGGATTTCAGCCAGCCGTCATCCTGCCACAAACACCGTAGCCACGAAATGTTTGCGAGTTGTGGTCCGACAACGAATGGCCGGAATCAGGGCTCGGATAGCGGCGCGGCATGCGCTGGCGCCTTTAGTCTTTAGTCTCCAATCCGTTTGCGGTACCCGTCTTTATTTCAAATGCCGTTACACAGCTTGTACTGGCTGCGCACATCTGATCGAAGGCATTCTGCAATTGGTCGACCGATACGTCCGTGCGCATGAGACCATCGTGTCCGACGCCGGCCGTGTATGACCAATCCTCGTCGAACTGAATGACGAGGAGCATGCCGGGTTCCAACGGAAACCGGTCGCGGCCAATTTCTATTTCCTCGCCGTCAAAATGCATTTCGTATTTGGTATGCCGGCGTGGACTACTTTCATTAAAAAACCCGTCGGAATCCGGTTGCACCCAGTATAGATTGTGTTCGAACTGACCCGGGCCGCGACCGGTGCCGAGACCGCCACCGACCCATTTCCAACCACGGCCAGCAGGCGGCTCGACATAGATCGCGAATACGTCCTGTTCGATTTCCCAATCGCACTGTCCCTGTGCGCAGGGATAGCCACGACAGTAGGCCAGTACGCCACGCGACATTCTTGTCTCGCCGCATCCCCCAAGCGCGACTGTCAGATCGTCGGGCCGTGCCGTTGTCAAGAAGAATCCGCTTCTCAGGCCGATGGGCACTATCGTGAGCAGTACGACTATCATCGATGCAGTGACAGTTACCGTAAGAATTGTCTTTGGCAAGCGTCGTTTTGTGACAGTCCCGTCGTCAAAACGTTGGCGAAGGAGGCCGCCGTAGAGTAGACCAAGAGTGGCAGCCGGGAGGAAGCCATACAGCAACCCAGCCAGCACCGCCGGTGCGATAAAGCTTCGTGCATTGTCGGGGGCGATTTCGGCCAGCGCATTCCAGAACGGCTGACCGGCTGGCGCTCGCATGAGCCCACCAATCGTTTCGACGACAAAATTACTGAGCCCGATCGCGAGAGCGCCGACTATCAATGTCACGAGGGCGATGCCAACGCCGGTCATGAGGCTTCGGATCAGGCTTCGGCCGAGTTGTGCCCGTAAGGCCCATGAGCCGAGCGGGGTGCTGATTGCGTATGCAGTCAAAAGACCGGCCAGCGCGCCGGGAACGTAGACCCAATGGAAACCGAGCATCGTGACCAACACAAAATATGCGATCCCCAGGCCGATCGCAGCGAAGGTCGTACACAGGTTCCACTGGATTTGGCGCATATGAAAGAATCCTGCGCCCACTTAGTCTCAGAATCCAGCGATATGTTCTATCGTCCCGAAAGCAGCTATTGAGCCGATGAC